>JAFLCO010000046.1 GCA_017303535.1 Planctomycetota bacterium | reverse complement strand
CCACATTTAATTCGGACGCGCCGGGCGTCGTGCAAGTCGATAGCCGCGGGCAACTGCTGGCCACGGGTAATGGCCGCGCGATGATCACCGTCGCCACGGGCAAGCGTTCGGTCAAGGTACCGGTGGATGTCGCCGGCTTCGACACTTCCAAAGTCGGCTTCACGCACGACATCGCTCCGGTGCTGAGCAAGCTCGGCTGCAACTCGGCCGCTTGCCACGCCAGCCAGCACGGCAAAGGGGGCTTCAAGCTCTCCGTGTTCGGCTATGCCCCGGACGAAGACTATCGCGCGATGGTCCGCGAGTGGCAAGGCCGGCGGAGCGACTTGGTCGAGCCCGAGAAGAGCCTGATCTTGTTGAAGCCGCTCGCCGCGGTTCCGCACGGCGGCAACAAGCGACTCGACCGCAGCTCAGTCGAGTATCGCACGATGCTTGCTTGGCTCACGGAAGGCGCCGCGGCTCCCACCGGAAGAGAACCGAAGGTCACGGCTATCGACGTCACGCCGAAAGCCCGGATCGGCAAACTCGGCTTCACTCAGCAGCTGCGCGTGGTCGCTTCGTATGACGACGGCACTGCGCGCGACGTCACGGCGCTCGCCAAATTCGATAGCATGGACGAAGGGCTTGTTTCGGCATCGCCCGCCGGCCTCATTCGGGCCATCGGCAAAGGCCAGGCTCCCGTCGTGATTCGCTACGAAGGTCAGGCCCAAGCGGCGATCTTCACGGTGCCGTATGCCGAGAAGTTTGAACTGAAGGATTGGAAGAACATTAACTTCATCGACGAACTGGCCGCCGCGAAGTTTCGCGAAGTCGGTATCCAACCTTCCGGCTTGTGCGACGATGCGACGTTCGTCCGCCGCGCGTTTCTCGACGCCGTCGGCACGCTGCCGACGCCCGAGCAGACGCAAGCCTTCCTCGCAGACAAGAGCCCGACCAAGCGAGCCGCGCTCATTGATGCTTTGCTCGGCCTCACGGGCGATCCGGCCAAAGACATTCACAACAACGCCTACGCCGCCTACTGGAGCTTAAAGTGGGCCGACCTCATCCGTTCGTCGAGCGACACCGTCGGCGAGCAAGGGATGTGGGCCATGCACAACTGGATCCAAGATTCCTTCCGCCAGAACAAGCCGTACGACAAGTTCGTGCGCGAGCTGGTGATGGCCAAAGGCTCGATCTACATGGACGGCCCGGCCAATTACTACCGCATCGCGCAGAACCCTGCCGACCTCGCGGAATCGACGGCCCAACTCTTCCTCGGCATCCGTCTGCAATGCGCGAAGTGCCACCATCATCCGATGGAGAAGTACGGCCAAGAAGATTACTACAGCTTCGCGGCGTTCTTTGCCCGCGTCGGCACGAAGAACAGCCTGGAGTTCGGGCTGTTCGGCCGCGAGCAAGTCGTGATGGTGAAAAACACCGGCGACGTCCGACATCCAAAGACGGGCGCCGTCATGCCCCCGACGCCGTTGGAAGGGAAGCCTGTCGAAGAAACGCTCGACCGCCGCGCGCCGTTGGCCGATTGGCTCGCCTCCGACCAAAACGATTACTTCGCTAAGAACCTCGTCAATCGTTACATGGGCTACCTGATGGGGCGCGGGCTCGTCGAACCGATCGATGACTTGCGGGCCACGAATCCGGCGTCGAATCCGGCCTTGCTCGACGCCTTGGCCAAGCAGTTCACGGCCTCGGGCTACGACGTCAAGCAGTTGCTCCGCACGATCATGAACTCCCGGCTTTACCAGCTCGACTCGCAGCCGACGGAAGCCAACGCGGCCGACGATCGCTTCTACAGCCACTATGAAGTGAAGCGGATGGGGGCCGAAACGTTGCTCGACGCCATCGACGTCGTGACCGGCTCACAAACGAAGTTCAAGAATATGCCGCTGGGAACCCGGGCCATCGAATTGCCCGACTCGAACTATCCCGACTACTTCTTGGCGACGTTCGGCAAACCGCGGCGCGTGAGCGTTTGCGAGTGTGAACGTGTGGCCGACGAAAACCTCGCGCAGGCCCTTCATACGCTCAACGGCGACGTGCTGGCCGGCAAGATCGCCGCGAAGACGGGCCGCATCGGCAAGTTAGTCGCGGCCAAGAAGCCGTACGCCGAAGTGATGACCGATCTCTTCATGGCGGCCCTGTCGCGCAAACCGACGGCGGAAGAACTCGTGGCGCTCGAGAAGCTGCACAAAGAATCAAAGGATCCGAAGGCGTTTTACGAAGACGTCCTCTGGTCGCTCTGCAACTCGAAGCAGTTTTTGTTCATTCACTAACGATAAGTTTGCGAATCCGGCGAGCTGCCGGCGTGAGCCGGCCGTTGCGTTGGACCTTCGAAAGTAATTTCACCTAACGGCCGGCTTACGCCGGCCGCTCGCCTTGGAAGATGATTATGCGAGTAGCAATCGCGACGTTTCTTTTCCTTGCGACTGCAAGTTTGTGCAGCGCTCAATCGTCGTACCCCATGCTGATGGACGTCGCGCCGTTGGCCGTGCAGGCCGGAGCGAACGCGGACCACGTCGTCACGGCGCGGTACAACCTGTACGGCACGTACCAAGTGATCGTCGACGGCGAAGGGGTGACCGGCGAGCCGATCGCCGAACCGAAGAAAGATGATCCCAAGAAAGTCGAGGCGAAAGACGCGAAGACGACCGAGCCGCCGAAGAAAGAGGAGCGGATCGCGCAACGAGTTCGTTTCACCGCGCGCGCCGACGCTCAGCCGGGCGTGCGGGAGTTTCGCTTAGTCACGCCGCAGGGGCTGTCGACCGTCGGGCAATTGCTCGTCGTCCGCGATCCGGTCGTCGCCGAGAGCGGTAAGAACGACACGCCGGAAGCGGCCAACGTCGTGAAGTTGCCGGCGGCCGTTTGCGGCGCGGTGGAAGCGGCTGAAGACGTCGACTATTTCAAATTCACGGTCGAGGCCGGTAAGACGCTCGTGTTTCACGTCCGCTCGGCTCGCCTGGAAGACAAAATTCACGATCTGCAGACGCACGTCGACCCGATCATCGCGCTGAAGAACTCCGCGGGCGTCGTGCTGGCCGCCAACGACAATTTCTTCTTCGGCGATCCGCTCTTGAGCTACACGTTCAAGACCGCGGGGGATTACTTCCTCGAAGTGCGCGACGTGCGATACCAGGGAAATAAGTACTGGCAGTATTGCGTCGAGATCAACGATCGGCCGCTCGTGGCAACGGTGATGCCGGCCGTCGTGAAGGCGGGAACCAAGGCCACGGTCGAACTCGTCGGCATGAATCTGCCCGTCGGGGCTCGCGGCGAAGTGGAAGTGCCGGCCGATGCCAAGCCGAGCCCGCGCTGGCTGGTGCCGCGTATGGGTGACGCATCGCTCAATCCGGTGCCGGTGATCGTCGCGGCGGCGAACGTCGTGAACGAAAGCACCGCGGCGAAGTCGACGCCGGAAGCGGCTCAAGACGTCGCCGTGCCTGCGATTATCGCGGGCCGCATCGACGTGCCGAGTGAAGCTGATCGCTATGCGTTCGCCGCTAAGAAAGGCGAACTCTTCACGTTTGAAGTGTGCGCGCGGCGGGCCCAGTCGAATCTCGACTCGATCTTGAGCGTATACGACGAGAAAGGAAAACGGCTCGTCGAAAGCGACGACGTGCAGATTCACCGTTGGTCGACGAGCGATTCGTTTCTCGAAGGCTGGGCCGCGCCGGCCGACGGTAAATACGTCGTCGAAGTGCGCGACTTGCACTCCCGCGGCGGGGCGGGCTTCACCTATGGCCTGAAAATCACGAGGGCCGAACCTTACTTCCTGCTCCATGCCGATATGGACAAAGTTCTGCTGCCGGGCCAGGTCGGCGGGCAGGTGTTCGTGCGTTGTGTCCGCAAAAACGGGTTCACGGGGGAAGTGCAATTGAGCGTCGAAGGACTGCCGACGGGCGTGCGCGCCGAGTGCGGCCGCATTCTGGAAGCCGGCATGGACGGCACCATCCTGTTCTATGCCGAGCCGGGCACGAGGCTTTCGGCCGGCGAAGTTCGCATCGTCGGAACGGCCGTTCACAAAGGGGTTGACGGCAAGGAGATCAAGCTCACGGCGACGGCCGCGCCTTGGCAAGAGATTTATCAGCCGGGGGGTGGCCGGGGGCACTTTCCGGTCGATCGGTTCTTCGTCAACGTTTGCGAGCCGCTGGACATCGTCAAGGTGAAGGTCTCGCCGACCGACGTAGTGCTCAAGCCGGGCGAGTCGAAGAAGCTCGAAATCACGATCGAGCGGGCGCCAGGGTTCGACAAGAACATCACACTCGACTTGATCTACAAACATTTGGCGAGTCCGTTCGGCAACAGTCTGCCGGCCGGCGTCACGATTGACGACAAGCAGAGCAAAACGCTGCTCACCGCAAAGGAAACCTCGGGCCACATCACGATCACGGCCGCCAAAGACGCCAAGCCGGTCGAGAAGCAACTCGTCCCGGCCATGGCGCAGGTCGCAATCAACTTCGTGATGAAGATGAGCTACTGCGGTGAACCGCTGCGCGTGACGGTCTTGCCCGACGGCCCAGCGAAGCCTGACGACACAGCGAAGCCCGCCGCTAAGAAGTAACCGAGTTCGATGAATAACGGCGGGTAAGCGACGACCTAGAGCTCGACGAGAAGCACGATGACGACCGGGTCAGCGATCGACGGCCGAATTTACCTAGTGATTCTTGCGGTTTTGATTTCGGCGAAGAACCCGAGTTTCGTTGTGGCCGCCGAGGCGAAGCCGGATAAGGCCGCGGTCGAATTTTTCGAAGCCAAAGTTCGCCCGGTACTCGTGAAGCATTGTTACGAATGCCACAGCGAGAAATCAAAGATCGTTCAGGCCAACCTTTACGTCGACACGCGCGACGGCCTGCTCCGCGGCGGCGACAGCGGGCCTGCCGTAGTCCCGGGTGACGTTCAATCCGGCACGTTGCTCGAAGCTTTGCGATTCGAAACCGTCGAAATGCCGCCAAAAGGAAAATTGCCCGACGACGTCATCGCCGATTTCGCCAAGTGGATTGAAAAAGGCGCCGTTGACCCGCGCGACGGCAAAGCGCCGACCGTGGCGACTATCGACTTCGAAGCCGGCCGAAAACATTGGGCCTTTCAACAACCCAAGATCGTTCCACCGGCCGCCACCACGGACAAGTCGTGGGCTCGCAACGACGTCGACCGCTACGTTCTCGCCAAGCTCGAAGCCGAGGGGCTTGCGCCGGTCGCCGATGCGGACTGCGAGCAACTCTTGCGACGACTCTCGTTTGAGCTGACTGGCCTGCCACCGACGCCGGAGGAACAACAAACATTCGCCGCCGATGGCTCTCCACACGCCGTCGAGAAAGTCGTCGATCGGCTGTTGGCGAGTCCGCACTTCGGCGAACGTTTCGGACGACACTGGCTCGACGTGGCCCGCTATGCGGAATCGTGCGGCAAGGAACGCAACATCCCTTATCGCATCGCTTGGCGATATCGCGATTACGTCATCGACGCCTTTAATAACGATTTGCCGTACGATCAATTCGTGCGCGAACAACTTGCCGGCGAACTGCTGCCGGACAATGCGCAGGTGTCCGACGCCGAGCGTAACCGCCGCCTGATCGGCACGGGCTTTTTGGTCATCGGCCCCAAGTCGCTCACCGAGCGCAATCCCGAACAGTACACGCTCGACGTTTGTGACGAACAACTCGACACCACCTGCCGGGCCTTTTTGGCCAGCACCGCCGGTTGCGCGCGGTGCCACGATCACAAGTTCGATCCGATTCCGCAGACCGATTACTACGCCTTGGCCGGCATCTTCCGTAGCACGGAGAACGTGCCGGGGGTGAAGTCGCTGTTGCGGATCACGAGCTATCCCGACGCGATGCCGCTCGACGGTCCGCAAAAGTCCCGGAGTTTGGAACTGCAGAAGCTCATCGCCGAGTGGCAGAAAAAGCTCACCGACGCCGAGAACTTCAACCGGCAGGCGAACAAGTCGAAAGATCCGCAGATGAAGGCCGAGGCGACGCAACGCATCGCCGACGTGCAAGCGAAGCTGCTCGAGCTTCGCAACGAAGCCGAGAGCGATGAACACGGCCCACGTTTCGCGATGGCCGTGCGCGACGGTAAGCCGAAGGATTACGAACTGCGCATCCGCGGCGAGGTCGACAACCTCGGCCCCGTCGTGCCGCGCGGCCTGCTGACCGTGTTGACGAATGAGAACACGCCGAAGATCGGCCCGCAGGAAAGCGGCCGGCTGCAATTGGCCCAGTGGATCGCCTCGCGCGACAATCCGCTGACGGCCCGAGTGATGGTGAACCGCGTGTGGAGCCATCTCTTCGGTCGCGGGCTGGTCGAATCGACCGACAATTTCGGACTGTTGGGCGACAAGCCTTCGCATCCCGAACTGCTGGATTACCTGGCCTTGCGGTTTATGGACGAAGGTTGGAGCGTCAAACGTTTGGTGCGCGAAATCGTCTTGAGCCGGACGTTTCAGATGTCGAGCCGCGTCGATCGCGGGGCCTTCGCACAAGACCCTGACAATCGCAACCTGTGGCGGTTTACGCCGCAACGTTTGGAAGCCGAGGCGTTGCGCGACTCGCTGCTCTTCGCCGCCGGCCGGTTGACGCTGGAGCGTCCGTACGCTTCGACGTCGCTCTCGCTGACGAACCTCGAACTCGGTTCCAGTGCGAAAATTTTGGCGGCCGATGAATCGCCGCGGGTTCGCAGCGTTTACCTGCCGATGCTGCGCGGCAACGTGCCGGAGACGCTGAGTCTTTTCGACATGGCCGACCCCAGCTTGGTGACCGGCAAGCGTGAGGTGACGATCGTCGCCCCGCAGGCGCTCTTTTTAATGAACAGCACTTTTGTCGGCGACCAGGCGCGGTACTTCGCCGAACGACTGTTGGCGTCGTCCGATTTCGACGACGCCGGCCGGCTCGAATTGGCGTACCGTCTGACGCTCTCGCGGCCGCCGACCGACGCCGAACGCACGGCGACGCTTGATTTCCTGCAAACGCGCAAGAAGGAAATCGGCGGCGCGACGACGGCGGCCCGAGAGGCGTGGATTTCGGTTTGCCAAGCGCTCTTCGCAACCGGCGAGTTCCGCTATGTGCGATAGGTTCAGGGTTCAGGGTTTGAGGATCTTGGTGCTTACCTCTTAGTTCGGGTTCTTCAAGCAGCGAGCGGGGGCTGCAAGGCCCCCGTTTCATCGGGGATCGGAAAGACGAATGCAAGACTTCACGATACAAAGCGGCTTCACGCGTCGCGACGCTCTCAAGTCGCTGGCTACCGGCTTCGGCTACACGGCGCTTGCAGCCATGTGCGCGCAGCAACAAGCCCGGGCCGCCGATTCCAACCCGCTCGTCGTTCGGCCGCCGCATTTCAAGGCCCGAGCCAAGCGCGTGATCTTCATGTTCATGCAAGGAGGGCCGTCGCAAGTCGATACTTTCGACTACAAGCCGCAGCTGGAAAAGGACGACGGCAAGCCCGCGCCGCGACAAGACGTCGGCGGCGATCGCGTGTGGCTCAAAAGTCCTTGGAAGTTTGCGCAGCACGGCGAGTCGGGCCTGTGGATTTCTGAGCTCTTTCCGCACTTGGCGAAGCAGGCCGATCATTTGTGTTTGCTCAACGGCATGCATGCCGACACACCGAACCACGCTCCGGCCACGGTCCAGTGGCATACCGGCAGCACGAACTTCGTCCGGCCTTCGGTCGGCTCGTGGGTGCTATACGGCCTGGGGACCGAGAACCAGGAAATGCCAGGCTTCATCACCGTGAACCCGAGCAATGCCTTCGGCGGTGCACAGAACTACGGAAGCGCCTTCTTGCCTGCGCCCTATCAGGGGACGCGCATCGGCGGCTCCGGCACGTCAATGCAAAAGGTGACGCTCTCGCACATCGCGAACAAACGCTGGTCGCCGGACGTGCAACGCAGGCAGCTCGACCTCGTGCAAACCTTGAACAAGCAGCGGCTCGCCGCCGACGGCGTCAACGGCGACCTCGAAGGGATCATCGAGTCGTACGAATTGGCGTTTCGCATGCAAGGCGCGGCGCCGAAGCTGATGGACATTAGCGACGAGACGCAAGCCACGCTTAATGCTTACGGCATCAACGACAAAGCTACCGACAATTTCGGTCGGCAATGTTTGCTGGCCCGGCGGTTCGTCGAGGCGGGCGTCCGTTTCATCGAGATCACCAAAGACGATTGGGATCAGCACGAAAGCTTGAAACAAAAACACGCCGACAACTGCAAGGCGACCGACAAGCCGATGGCCGCGCTCATCGCCGATCTTCATCAGCGCGGACTGCTCGACGAAACGCTGCTCGTGTGGGGCGGCGAGTTCGGCCGCACGCCGGGCACGACCAACACGCGCAGCAAAAGCGACGGTCGCGACCACAATGCCGACGGCTTCAGCATGTGGATGGCCGGCGGAGGCGTGAAGGGAGGCTTCCGCTACGGCGCAACAGACGAACACGGCTACGGCGCCATTGAAAACAAGATGCACATCCACGACCTGCACGCGACCATTCTACACCTGCTCGGCCTCGACCACGAAAAGCTCACCTACCACTACGCCGGCCGCGACTTCCGCCTCACCGACGTCCACGGCCATGTGGCCAAAGAGATCATCGCATGAAATTGAATGGGAAGACGGCCCTCGTGACCGGCGCAGGACGCGGCATCGGGCTCGGTTGCGCATTGGAGCTGGCTCGGGCCGGGGCCGCCGTCGTCGTGAACGATCGTCCCGGCAGCCCGGACTTGGCGGAAGCTTCGCGGCAGATCGAGGCCCTCGGCGTGCGCTGTTTGGCGGTTGCGGCCGATGCCCACTCGCGCGCCGGCTGCGAACAACTGCTGGCGGCGGCGCTGGAGTTCGCGCCGCGCGTCGATATCCTCGTGAGCAACCCGGCTCGCAGCAAACGGGCTCCGTTCCTCGATTACGATCCGATCGACTTCGACGTCGTGATCAACGGCACATTGACCGCCGGCTTTCACATGGGCCAACTCGTCGCTCGCCAGATGGTCGCCATGCCGGTTGAACCCCGCGACGGTTGCCAAGGTAAGATCGTCTTCATCTCCAGCGTACACGCCGAGATGCCGTACGGCCGGAGCGTGGCGTACAACGCGGCCAAGGCCGGCTTGAACCACATGGCGCTGACGATGTCGGCCGAACTCAACCGGCATCGCATCAACGTCAACATCATCGAGCCGGGCTGGATCGATACGCCGGGCGAACGGGAATCGTTCGGCCTCGACAAAATGCTTGAGACCGCGCCGAAGCTCCCTTGGGGCCGGCTCGGCACGCCGCAAGACATCGGCCGTGCGGCGACGTTTCTTTCGTCGGACGACGCCGACTACGTCACCGGCACGACGCTTCGCGTTGACGGCGGGTTCGTACTGAAGGAATGCCGGGGCGACTCGGTGTGAGCAGGCAGGCGCTAGACGTCAGAAGCTAGGCGCTAGACCGGTCAGCTTCACCGTGCGGAACGGTAAATCGAGCGGCGGCGCGGCCGCCATGCGTACGTCGCGGACGTGCTTGTGGCATTCGACACATTGCAGCGTCAGCGTCATGTAGGCCAGCATCGCGCCGTCGAGGTTTTTCTTGTCGGCCGCGGCAGCCACGGCATCGGCGGCTTTGCGGAAGTCAAGGCTGTGTTGCCGATACTCGGGCGTTTCGAAGACATTCCAATCTTCGTCGCGACTCAAAATGCTGAGCTGCTGCGCTTCTTTGTGAATGAGTTCGAAATCGTTAAGGGCCAATCCTTCGAGAAGACGCTGGGTGTGGTCGAGCTTCATCCGCATAAACACCGGCTTGCCCGGAACTTCACCCTGACCTTGCGCGGCGAACAAGCCGACGACGGCGACCAACAGCGCGGCGGTAGTGATCCAGCGGGATTTCATGACTCACGTTCCTTGTGTCGGGCGATGCGGTGATCGCGGTTAGGTTCCTAAATCTTCGTTGAACGCTTGTTGCAGCAGAGCGTCCTCGGCACCTTCGTGCCGCTTTAAAAACTTCTCAAACCGATCCAAATCGTCGACCAGTCGTTTCCAGGTCTCTGCGGCCGGTCCTTCGCGCGTGGCATGGTCGAGCAGTTCATCGGCCATCGCCAGCAGTTTGGCGTGCTCTTGTTGCAAGCCGTCAGCCGCGACAGCCAACGCCGGGTTGCGCCCGACGGCCTCTTCCAAGTAGCCCCCTTCTTCTTCGCGGCGAAAGTGCTCCGCGATCGCCTCCCGCAGTATACCGATTCGCGCCACCGCGGCGTTGATCGCCGGTTGCGTGGCTTCGCTAGGGCCTTTCACCACATCGAGCATCTTGCGCACTTCGACGAACGCGCCGTGCAGCATCCGATGTTCGGCGACCGCACGAACGCAAAACGGATTGACCGTGTGGATGCCGTATGTGCCGTTCATGGCTCTATCCTTTCACAAGTTCGGGCTTCGCGGCGGGGGCCGTCGGTTTGACGACCAGCACCGGGCACGGAGCATGTCGCATGACTAACTCCGCGACACTTCCCATCACCAACCGCGAGAGCCCCGTGCGTCCGTGGCTGCTCAGCACGATGAAGTCGACCTTCTTGTCGCGAGCGAAGTCGGTGAGCGCGGTCGCCGGATCGCCTTCCAGTAAGTGGTATTCGCACTTCACGCGCGTGTCTGCCGGGCGGATGTTGCGAAGCATAGTCGTGAGCGCTTCTCGATCGGGTGCAGGCACACCGAAGTAGTACATCCCCTCGGCATAGACGACTGGCGGCTCCGCCACGTGTGTGACAAGGAGCGTCGCGTCGTATTTCGTCGCCAAGTCGGCGGCGTGTTCCAAGGCCGCGGCTCCCGTTCGGGAGAAGTCGGCGGCGTAGAGAATTTTGCGGGTGTTCATGGCTTGACCTCCGTAGGGGTGACGGGCGTCCGCAATGAATCAATGCGAATGAGGTACCGAACCGTGGAAACCGGCGCGGAAGTGCGATTCGCTCGGGAATCGGCCACATGTTCGCTTGCCGACTCGCAGCGGCGTGCGATCGCCCCGCACGCCAATTGCGAGCCGTCTCGGCACGGTGTGGGCGGATACGCACGTTCCTTCGCGCAATCATGCGGCGACCATGCGTCGAATGCGGCCGAATCCCGCGTAATTGCGCGGATTCCGCGGTGCGGTATAAAGGTTGCATCCCCGGCCGGTTACGACCGAACGTTCGGTCAAACTTTCGCTCTTTCGCGCGGGGCCCGCCTGCGATGCTCATGTCATCCGACGAACTCACTCACGTACCAGCTGGCGAGCAAGCTCCCTCGCGGGTCGTCGACCTTTTAGTCGTCGACGACGACGATGAATTCCGCAGCACGGTGGTGCGCCGGCTGATGCGCCGCGGCTACAACGTCGTCGAGGCGCGCGACGCCGAGCAGGCGCTGCAGATCGCGCAGCGGCGGCAGTTCGATCTTGCCCTGCTCGACATGGTGATGCCCGGCATGTCCGGCGTCGACCTCACCGAGAAGCTCAAGCAGTGCCAGAGCGATTGCGAGGTCATCCTGCTCACCGGGCAAGCTACGGTCGAGTCGGCGGTGCGGGCCATGAAGCTCGGCGCCTTCGACTACCTCACAAAGCCCTGCCCGCTGGCGGAGTTGGAAGTGATTGTCGAAAAGGCGGTCGCCCGCCGCAAGCTAACGCGCGAGAACGCGCAGCTCAAGGAAGTGCTGGCTCGCTCTCAGCCTGCCCCGGAAATGATCGGTAACTCTCCGGCGATGCAAGAGGTGTATCGCCTGATCGACCGCGCCGGCCCGACGGACAAAGCCATTCTCATTCAAGGCGAAAGCGGCACCGGCAAAGAACTCGTGGCCCGAGCCCTACATCGCAAGAGCCTGCGCAGCGAGTTGCCGCTGGTCGTCATCAACTGCGCCGCGCTGGCTGAGACGTTGCTCGAAAGCGAGCTCTTCGGACACGAGAAGGGCTCGTTCACCGGCGCGATCGCCGCCAAGCCGGGGCTGTTTGAAATCGCCGACGGCGGCACTCTTTTCATCGACGAAATCGGCGAGATGCCGGGTGCCTTGCAGCCAAAGTTGCTCCGCGTGTTGGAAGACGGATCGATGCGTCGCATCGGCTCCGTGAAGGAACGCCGCGTCGACGTGCGCATCTTGGCGGCGACGAATCGCAACATGGAAGAGGAGGTCAAGGCCGGCCGCTTCCGCGAAGACTTGTACTATCGCATCAACGTGATGTCGCTCCACCTGCCGCCGCTGCGTGAACGAGCCGGCGACGTCGGACCGCTCGTCCGACGGTTCCTCGGTCCCCAGTGGCAGATCGAGCCCGAGGCGCTCGCGGCGCTCGAGCGCTACCGCTGGCCGGGCAACATTCGGCAACTGATCAACGCCGTTGATCGGGCAAAAATTCTCGCCGACAACAACATGGTCCGCCTCGGCGATCTGCCGCGCGACGTTCTGCAAGCAGGCGGATTCGCCCCGAGCACCGCCGTATCGGCGCCGCATGCGGCCCGCCCCGCGACTCTAACCGAAAGCGAATCGCTGGCCGCCCTGCAAAAGGCCCACGTTATTCGCACGTTGCAGCGCGAACGGGGCAATAAGGCCCGCGCCGCGCGGGCGTTAGGAGTCAGTCGCCGCAGCTTGTATCGGTTGTTGGAGCGGTTCGACATTCCGACCAGCGAGCCGCTGCCGCCGGCGGATGCGGCTTCGTAAGGCGCCGTTTGGCGGAGGCCGATCTGCTGGCGAGATTCTTCCCCGCACCCCGACCCCCTCTCCCGCAAGGGGCGAGGAGAGTCAAAGTGTTTCAATTCCGAGAGTCTTCGCGCGCTCGCTACTGGATTCGTCCGTGCGTCTTCGTAGCGCTCCGCGCCGGCACAGTTGTGTTGGGCGAGCACGTATTGCAGGATCGTTGAAACGAGTCGATGCGCGGCCCAATTAAATTGCTCGTGTTCGTATCTCTTGTTCGGCTCAAGACTTTGCGGCAATCGCGAGGGCAACTCTCGTTATACCGCGGCCGTTCGGCACTCCAACTGCGTTAGTCGCCCGGCGTCGTACTAGTGACTTCACGCCGCTTCGGGAGTTGGCCATGTCGTCCGTTCTTCGTTCGGATTCGCACTCGCAATTCACCGGTTTCGATCTTGGATCGTTTTCGTCTAATGATCTCCGCGAGCAAACGGAAGCTGACCTTTCGGCCGGACGTTCGATCGCGGCCCTGTTCATCGCCATCGTCGGCGGCGGTACCTTGCTCATGCTCATCACGGTGTTCTTGGCGAGAACTTAGTAGAAGTCCCCAAAGCGTCGCCGATCAAATGCCTTCGGTAGCGTCCGGCGGCGCCTTGAGCACGAAGTAAAACGTGCTCCCGGCGCCAAGTTTCGATTCGGCTCGGATCGTCCCCTCTTGGTAGTCGATGAGCGTTTTAGCAAAGTACAACCCCAGACCCGAGCCGGGTTGGTCACGGTGGGTCGACGACCGCCGAAACGGCGCGAAGATCGTCTCCAAATCCTGCGGCGGGATGCCGGGGCCGTTGTCGGCGATGGAGAATTCGTAGCCGAGTTCGTGCGGCCGCACGTCGATCTTGATGACTCCAGTCGCTGCCGGCGCGTACTTCACGGCGTTGGAGAGCACGTTATAGAACGATTCGCGGAGCCGCACGAGTTCGCCCCACACCGTCGGAAGATTGTCGGCGACGTGAACAGTGATGCGCTTCTCGGCGACGAGCGGCCGCAGCCGATCCAAGGCGTCGGTGATCGCCACCTGGCTCGAGACGGCCTGAAGTTGGGCCTTCAAGTCGAACGACGTCGTCACCGAGAGCAACTCGTCGATCATCCGGCTCATGCGAAAAGTCCGCTGCCGCGCGGACTCGATCAGGGCCTTGGCCTCGTCCGGCATTTGCCCGCCGAATTCATCGATCGCTTCGTCGCAAAAATTCGCCACCGTCGCCAGCGGCGTCTTCAAGTCGTGCGAGGCCAAATGGGCGAATTGCCGCAGTTCGATATTGGCTTTCCAATACATATCGAGCGCCTTGCGAATCGCGTGCGTCGCCTGATTGAAATAAGCCTCAAGCGAGAGGCCCAAGTCAAGAAATACGACCTTTAGCAGCGAGAGCATCGTCTCCAGTTGCGGTGTTAACTTCCCCTCGTCGTCGCCGAGGTAGCGGCGAAACGATTCCTGCACATACCGGTTGTAGGCCCCTAGAAACAACTCGGGATGAATGCCGACATTGGCATGCGTTTGTCCGACGCGGCGTCGGCGTTCCAAATAATCGTCGTTCCAATCGGCCTCGGTCAGCGACAAGAAATGTTGCTTCTGCACGCTTTTGAGCCGGTCGACCAAATGCGGATCGTGCAAGAATTTCGACGACGCTTCAAATGCGAACAGGTGCCGGTAAAACGCTTCGACCAGCGGCTCACTGAAGCCTGCGGCAAGCGGCGAGAATTCGCGTAGTCGAGCTTGATCGTCAGGACCAAGCTCAAGATAGGCCAGTCGATCGATCAGCGTCTGGGAACCGATCGATTCAGAGGTTGACGAAGGAGAGGGGATCTCTTGATTGGAATCAACCGGCATAAAGCGTGCGCCTTACACAAAGCCATTAGGAGGCGGGCCTCGGCGTCGGTCGGAATGGCCGCTGCGACGAGCTTGTGGATCACCGCAACGTCTTCCGGCCGTTCAGGGCGAATCAGCATCCTCTAACTCAACACTTCCGGATTACGAACGTTCTCGGGCACGCGACCATGCAGCCGATCGACGACCTGTCGGGCCGTGCGCTCCCGAAGGTTGGCCAAACTCTCTTCGGAGACAAAAGCCGCGTGCGGCGTGACGATGACCCGTTCGTCGTTGAAAGGCGCCTTCGAGAGGTCGCAGGGCTCTTGCTGTTGCACGTCGAGCGCGGCCCCGGCCAGTTCGCCCGCCGCGAGGGCTGTGGCCAGGGCCCCTTCATCGACCACCGCGCCGCGGGCCGTGTTGATCAAGTAGGCCGTCGGCTTCATGAGTTTGAACTGTTCAGCACCCATAAGGTGCTTCGTCTGCGGGGTGCCGGGAACGTGCAGCGATACGTAATCGCTCTCGCGCAGTAGGTCCGGCAGGTCGCGATATTCGACGCCGTCCATCTCGTCTTTGCGCGAACGGTTGAAAGCTAGCACCTTGAAGCCCAGCGGCAGGAGCTTCTTCGCCAAACACTGACCGATCGCGCCGAAACCGACGATGCCGACGGTCTGGCCTTCCATTCGCCGCAGCTTTGCTCCGGCCTGCAGTTCGTATCGGCCCGACTTCGTCGCATGGTGATAGAAGCCGATCTTTCGCCCCAGCGCGTAGATCGACGCCAGCGCATGCTCGTCCACTTCGACGAGGCAATAGTCCGGCACGTTAGTGACGACGATCTTGTGCTTCGTGCAATAGTCGACGTCGATATTGTCCAGCCCGATGCCGAGACGGGCGACGATGCGGCAGTTCGGCGCCGCGCCGATCACGCTGCCCGGCACCTTGGCCCAATTGGTCATGATCCCGTCGCATGGTGCCGCCAACTTGGCCAGCGATTCGGCGTCAGTCTTCGATTTATCGGCGACGATTAGCTCGCAATCCCCTTCCGCCAAATTGCGGCGTTCAATCTCCGTGTCAGGCCAAGCGTAATCGGTTTGCAGAACTTTGAACTTCGGCACGTTGAGTCTCTCGGCGGGGCGATCGTTGATCGAGAAGGGCCCCCGGGTATGCACCCGGGGCTATTGAACATACCATTTACGATGTTGGTTTCCATCGCTCAACCATTCGCGTTTGCACTCAAACGGAAGTTTCGTTGCCATGAACGATCCGCGGATTACGCGTCTTGCCGAGACATTACTCGATCACAGCTGCCGGATTGCCGCCGGCGAGAACGTATTGATCGAGGCGATCGATCTTCCGGAGCCTACGCTCGTTTGCCGGCTTGTGGAAATGGCAGCCGAGCGCGGGGCACATCCGTTCGTCACCTGGAAGAACAACGAAATTCTCCGCAGTCTGTATCGCACGGGCACGGAGACCAATCTTGGCGCGGCCGGCGAGATGGAACGGGCTCGCATGCAGCGGATGCACGCGTATATCGGCATCCGCGGATCGTCGAACTCCAGCCAGTTTGCCGATGTTCCGCACGAGCGTATGGATCTTTATCAAAAGCTTTGGTGGCAGCCGGTGCACAGTGAAGTGCGCGTGCCGGAGACGAAGTGGGTGGTGCTGCGGTACCCGACGCCGTCGATGGCGCAGGCCGCCGACATGAGCACGGCGGCGTTCGAGGACTTTTACTTCGACGTCTGCACGGCCGACTATGCGCGAATGGCCCGCGATCAAGAGCCGCTGGTCCGCCGCATGTGGGACGCCGACAAGGTGCGGCTCGTCGGGCCGGGGACGGACCTCACGTTTTCGATCAAAGGGATCAACGTCCGACCTTGCCACGGCCAGCGCAACATTCCCGACGGCGAAGTATTCACGGCCCCGCTTCGCGACAGCTTGAACGGCACGATTCGTTACAACGCCGCTTCGCGCTACCAAGGGACCGTGTTTCAGCAGATTGAGTTCCAGTTTGAAGCCGGCAAGATCGTGAGAGCCACGTGTGCGAATGCGCCGGACGCGCTGAATAAAATTCTCGATTCCGACGAAGGGGCGCGCTACATCGGCGAATGGTCGATCGGCTGCAACAATCGTATTCGCAAACCGATGCTCGATACGCTCTTCGACGAAAAGATCGGCGGCAGCATCCATCTGACGCCCGGCAACGCCTACGACGAATGCGACAACGGTAATCGCAGTCGCGTGCACTGGGATTTGGTGCTCATCCAAACGCCTGAATACGGCGGCGGCGAGATCTATTTCGACGACGTGCTCATTCGCAAAGATGGCAAGTTCGTTACGCCCGATCTGCAAGGCCTGAACGTCGGCTTGTAGGTCCGCGGGTGATGGTTCATCGCGCGAGCGTTAATTGTCGACGGTCGTTGCGGTACGATGAACGAGGGCAAGTCATTCTTTCGGCTTCGGCGGCCATGCGACTACCGAGACTGCGCGGCGTCATTGAGCGGCGGATGCTGGTTAGCTATCGGGTTGAGCCCGAAGTTCTGGCTCGGCAATTGCCTGCGCCGTTTGAGCCGAAGCTGCACAACGGCAAAGCGCTGGTCGGGATCTGCTTGATTCGCTTGCGCGGCGTGCGACCGCGATTTGTGCCGGAAGGATTTGGCATTAGAAGTGAAAATGCCGCCCATCGGGCCGCCGTGGTCTGGACGGATGCGGCGGGCCTGCGGCAGGAGGGCGTTTATGTGCGACGCCGCGATACCGATTCTCGACTGAATGCGCTGGTCGGCGGGCGACTCTTTCCCGGCGTTCATCACCTGGCAAAATTCGAGACGAATGAGACGATCGACTGGTACGACATCGAAGTCGCGGCCACAGACGGCACGACGCGCGTCCATGTGAAGGCCCGGTTCACGCTTGATTGGCCTGCCGACAGCGTGTTCGCCACGTGTGAAGAAGCCTCGCATTTTTTCGCCTCCGGTTCGCTAGGCTATTCGGCTACACCCCAGGCCGGGGCTTTTCACGGCTTGGAGTTGAGTTGCAAGTCGTGGCACGCTGACGCTTTGGCTGTTGAGGAAGTCCGCAGCAGTTACTTTGATGACGTGGCGATCTTTCCCCGCGGCACAATTCAATTCGACAATGCTTTGCTGATGCGAGAAATTCAGCACGAGTGGATCGGCCGGCCGGACCTGTGTTGCGCTGCCAACGGCCGTGCCGCGATCAACGAAGCCGAATCGTCCCGCAAGCCCGCGACGGAGCAGGACGTCGAACCTGTCGCAGCGCCGGGGCTGGCGACGCCGCGAACGCGCACGCACGCCGCGGATTTATAAATCGGGCGACATGAAAACGGCCCGCCGCGTGCAATGTGCCGGACGGCGAGTTATCATGCCGGGCCATTGGTCCTTTTGGCGCCTTTCCGTCGCGGAGTTCAGGACATGTTGTGCTTCTCGCGTTTCGCGGTTGTGTTGTTGATGTTGCTAGCTGCGTCTCAGTCTGAAGCCGCGGCTCCCGCGAAGCGTCCCAATATCTTGTTTTGCTTCGCCGACGATTGGGGGCGTTACGCGAGCATCTACGCTACGGCCGAATCTCGGCCTTCCCCGAATCAGGTCGTGAAGACGCCGAACATTGATCGCGTGGCCCGCGAAGGGGCGCTCTTCAAGAACGCGTTTGTCAACGCGCCGAGCTGCACGCCGTGCCGCAGTGCGCTGCTAAGCGGACAATACTTCTTCCGCACCGGTCGTGGAGCAATTTTGCACAACGCCGTGTGGGACGCGAGCATTCCGTCGTTTCCGCATCTGCTGCGCGATGCCGGTTATCACATCGGTGAAACTTACAAAGTTTGGAGCCCCGGCACGCCGAACGATGCGCCGTTCGGCGGCGGCAAGAACGCTTACGAAGGGGCGGGCGGGAAGTACAACAACTTCTCCGAGAACGCCACGCAGATGGTCAGGCAAGGGAAGTCGTTCGACGAAGCCCGCGACCTGATGCTGGCGGAGGTTCGCGGCAACTTCGACGCTTTCCACAAGGCCCGCGAAGGGGATAAGCCCTGGCTCTACTGGTTCGGCCCGACGCTCGTTCATCGCAAATGGGTGAAGGGCTCCGGTAAGGCACTCTGGGGGATTGAGCCGGAGAGCCTGCAAGGAAAGCTGCCTGAGTTTCTGCCGGACGTTCACGAGATTCGTGAAGACTTCGCCGACTACCTCGGTGAGATTCAAGGCTGGGACGCCGGCATCGGCGTGCTGCTCAAGCGGCTCGAAGAACTCGGTGAGTTGGAGAACACGGTCGTCGTCATCAGCGGAGATCATGGTGCGCCGGGCTTTACGCACGGCAAGTGCAACTTGTATGACTTCGGCACCGGTGTTTCACTCGTGGCTCGCGTGCCGGGCGTGAAAGGTGGGCGTGTAGTCGACGACTTCGTTAATCTCATGGACCTCGCGCCGACTTTTTGTGAAATCGGCGGCGTGGCGATTCCCGACGTCATGACCGGGCGGAGCTTGTGGAACGTGCTCACTTCGGACAGCTCAGGCCAAGTTGATCCGCAGCGCACTTGGGTGGTGACCGGCCGTGAACGGCACGTCGGGCACGCACGCGAGGAGAATCTTACGTACCCGCATCGCGCGCTGCGCACGGGCGACTTCCTGTACATCCGCAACTTCCATCCCGAGCGCTGGCCGATGGGTAACCCCAGGGACATCACCGCTTCGTACGCTCCGAGCCAAGATGCGCTGGAAAATGAGACGTATGCCGCATTTCCGGATATGGACGCCAGCCCGACGAAGGCTTGGCTCGTCGCTCACCGCAACGATGCGCAGTGGAAAAAGTATTACGACTACGCCTTCGCCAAACATCCGGCCGAGGAACTTTACGATCTGCGCAAAGACCCCGATCAGGTGACGAACGTTGCCGACGATCCGGCTTACGCTTCGCAAAAGGTGGAACTTGCGACGCGGCTGACGGCGATTTTGCTGGAAGCGAAAGACCCCCGCGTCGTGCCGCCGGGCGACACGTTCGAGAAGTCGCCGTTTACCGACCCGCCGCCTGCGGAAAAGCAGAATCGTGGGGTACGAAAGAAGAAGGCGGCTGCGGAAGCTTCATAGACTTCGGTGGTTGTGAATTACGACGCGACGAGAGACGCCAGCACCTTGCGCGTGCCGGTAAACGTGCGGCGTCCGTGCATGACGACGTAATTGTCGACCAGCGCGACGTCCCCTTGTTGCCACGGCACGTCGAACGCGAGTTCTTCGGCCAGCGCAACGGCCGTCATCACCGCTTCTTTGTCGAGCGGCGTCCCGTCGCCGAAAGTGATCGCCTTCGAGGGATCGTTACGCGTGTCCTTCCAACCACAGAATGCCGCGATGAGTTGGTTGAAGAACGATTTGCGGCCGTCGCCGAGATCGTACACCGCCCGCAGGACGGGCGTCGTTGCGCGGAGACAGCCGTCGTCTTGCCACGTCCACGAGTAGCCGAGGCCGCGAAGCCGATCTTCGGCTTCCTGCGGCGTTTGTGCTCGCAGCGTGCTTTGCCAACTGCGGCCCATTCCGGAGGCGGGATCGTTCGCGGCAGGCATCACGTTGGAGTAGCGAAGACCTTTGGCTTCGCAGTCGTTCGCGAACTGCGGGCAGCGCTCGACGAGTCGTGCCCAAAGTATGTCCGACCGACAAAGCGGCGTCGCTCCGCCGGTCGCCGAAGGCTGTTCGCAGAAGAAAAACAGCCGACTCGGGTAGATCGGCGTTTGCGCCATTTCGTGATGGAAGAAAATCGTCACGTCGGGGGGCGCTTCGTTGGCCGTAAACACGCGCGGCGTCTTGTTGATGCGCACGGCATTCGACAACGAGTCTTCATACGCAAAGTTCGGCAGATCGAAAGCCGCGACGAAGCGATCGAAGTCCTCGGGCGTACGAAGCGGAAATCCGCGAAAGAATACGGTGCCGCTGCGCGAGGCTTCCGCGACGAGTTCGTCTTTTCGGGCCGCGACCCACGCACACGCGTCGTCTAGTGAAATGCCGGCTGATCGGCACTCGCGGACCGCGGGAAACGACCGGCCGTCGTGATGTTGTTGGCCGACGACCGAACTCTCGATGACATCCAATTCACTTGGCGACATGGCGTTATGCGACTCGCTTATTCGTAGATGGGAAAGAATGTGTTGAAGGCCGATTCACAGAATTGTCCGGGATCGTTGAACCGCCGGCCGCGATCGAGGGCCGAGATCGCCCGCATTTCGTCGGCCGACAGTTCGAAGTCGAAGATCGCAAGGTTTTCGGCGAGCCGCGCGGGATGCGTCGTCTTCGGCACGACGGCCGTGCCGCGCTGCATGCCCCAACGCAAGACGACCTGCGCCGGCGTCTTGCCGAGTCGCGCGGCGGCGTGCTTGACGACGGGTTGCTCCAACACGGATTCGTCGGCCTTCGCCATATTGAGCGAGAGATACGACGACGCACCGAGCGGTGAGAATCCGGTAACGGCGATGCGCTCTTCGCGGCAGTACCGCAATAACTTCTCTTGCGTGAGATACGGATGCAGTTCGACTTGTAACACCGCCGGGCGAATGCGGGCGTAACTCAACAGGTCGCGCAAGAGCGAACAACCGAAATTGCAGACGCCGATGTTCTTCACAAGACCGGCGGTTACCAACTCTTCCATCGCCCGCCAAGTTTCGGCCAACGGCACGGCCGCCGGTTTCATGCGAGGATCTTTCGCCGCCGGGTCATAGAACCACTCCGGCGGGTAGCGGACTTCCGGCGAGACGTATTCCAGCGCGATCGGGAAGTGAATCAGGTACAGATCGAGGTAGTCGACGCCCAGGTCGCGCAAGCTGCGCTCGCAGGCCGGTCGCACATGCTCGGACCTATGGTAGGTGTTCCAGAGCTTAGAAGTGATCCAAAGCTCGTCGCGGCGGCAGGCCCCGGCTTGAATCGCCGAGCGAAAGCCTGCTCCCGCTTCCGCTTCGTTCCCGTAGTCGCAGGCTGCATCAAAGTGCCGATATCCGGCGCGGACCGCCGTTTGCACAAGGTTGGCCGTTTGCGGCTTCGGAATCTTCCAAAGGCCAAGCCCGACGGCCGGAAGTTGGTCACCTGAGGGGAGCGTGAAGGTTGCAGTCATTGCGAGGTGTCCGGTGTGGGAAAGCTCAGGCCGCAGCGCTTGCCGTGCCGGTCACAAGTCGGAACGGCGAGCCGTTTTGCGAGGGGAGTCGGACTTTGGCCAAGAGGACGGGTATTATTGAGTTGCTTTCCAAATAATTCAACGTTCGGCGTCGTCGGTAGTTGGTCGCCGCTCAGGAGAGAAGTCCATGTCGCAGTCCGCTCGCTCGTCGCAAAATGATGGCTCGTCACGCCGTCGCTTTCTGCAAGGTTCCGCCGGCGCGATGGCCGCCGCTTCGCTAACATCGCTGGTGCGGCCGGTCCATGCCGGAGCGGATGAGACGCTCAAGATCGCGCTCGTCGGTTGCGGCAATCGCGGAACCGGCGCAGCCGCGAACGCTTTGCAAACCGCCGGCCCGGTGAAGCTTTACGCGATGGCCGATGCGTTCGCCGATCGCCTGGAGCAGAGCCACGAGATTCTGAGCAAAGGAGGCAACCTTCGCCGCAGCGTCATCTCCGCCGAGTTAGGGAAGCGAGTCGACGTCGCGCCGGAGCGGCGGTTCGTTGGGCTCGACGCTTACAAGCGCGCCATCGATGCTGTCGACGTGGTGCTATTGTGCGGTCCACCGGGATTTCGACCGGAGCACTTTGAGTATGCCGTCGCGCAGGGAAAGCACGTATTTATGGAGAAGCCGGTGGCGACCGACGCCCCCGGCATTCGTCGCGTGCTGGCTGCCGCGAAAGTCGCCGAACAGAAAGGGCTCAAAGTCGGCGTCGGCCTGCAACGTCACCATGAAGAGAAATATCTGGAGACGATCAAGCGAGTGAAAGACGGCGCCGTCGGCGACGTGCGAATGTTGCGCAGCTATTGGAACGGTGCGACGATAAAACAACCGGTTCCGCACGACGGACTGACGGAACTCGAGTATCAAGTCCGTAACTGGTATTTCTTCTGTTGGCTTAGCGGCGATCACATCGTCGAACAACACGTCCACAACCTCGACGTCTGCAATTGGATCATGGGGGGGCCGCCCGTCTCCGCTTTAGGAATGGGTGGCCGGCAAATGCGAGTCGGCAAAGATTACGGCGATATTTTCGATCATCACTCCGTCGAATACACGTATGCCGACGGCACGAAGATGTTCAGCTTCTGCCGACAGATCCCCGGCTGCGAACCCTTGGTCGGAGAATTCGTCGTCGGCTCGAAGGGCGACGCCGACGTCGGCAACGGGAAGATCACCGCCGGTAGCGAACAGTGGACGTTTCCCAAGCCGCGCGGTGGTGCCAAGGGGACGGCCGGTCCTAATCCCTACCAAGTCGAACACGACGCACTCTTCGCCGCGATTCGCAGCGGCACGCCGCACATGGAAGCCGAAACCGGCGCTCAGGCGACGATGACCGCCATTCTCGGTCGCATGGCCACTTACACGGGCCGCACCGTTACCTGGGAGGAAGGTTTTCAAAGTATGCGAGCGCTCGGGCCGGAGCAGATCGTCGATTGGAAGACCATGCCGCTGACGTTGCCTGACGACGCGGGAATGTACAAGCTGCCGCAGCCCGGTTTGATTCGCGAAGTATAGAGCGGCACCAAGTTATCGTTATCGAGAGACAAATGAAGATCGAACACTTCTTGTTTGGTACGTTGCTTGTCGGATTGCTCTGCCTCCAAGGCCCTGCGGTTCAGGCTGCGGATCCGGAGCCGCTGATACGGGATGATTACACAGGTGAACTTGCCGCACGGCGGGCGACGCGTGGCCCATGGAAGATCGCCGACGGTATGGCCGTTTGCACGCAGGACGACGAACTCTTCAAGAAGTTCAAAGATCACGGCCCGGTGATTTGGTACGACGCGCAGTTCACCGACGCCGTCATCAAATTCACGTTCAAGCCGGAGAAAGCGAAGACATTCGTCTTTACGGTCAACGGCCCGAACGGGCACGTATTCCGCTTCATTTCTTCGGAGCGAGGGACGACCGTCGTGGCGTTCCCGCCCAGCGCCGATCACAAATCGAAGCCGCTCGATCGGGGCGGCCCGAAGCTGAGCGACGGCCAGTGGACGCCGGTAACCGTCGAACTACGAGGCACGAAAGCCGTCGTACAGATCGGCGACTACAAGGCGGAAGTCGAAGATCCGTCGCTGGCCGGTCAAAAAGTCGTTGTCGGGCTCGGATTCTCGTTCGGCACCGTCGCACTGAAAGATTTCAGCCTGACGCCGATTGTCGTTAAGTGACCTCCGCGCAACGTTCGCCACCATCGACTCGACCGGCGCTTACTTCTTCGCCGCCCAGCGCACGGCCGCTTGGATGTAATGGTCTAAGTTGCCGTAGGCCTCCGGGTGCGGGCTGTAGCAAAACACGCGACCCTTGCCAAACTCACCGCGGGCCGCGGCCGTCGTGCCGAGCATGACGCCCGACGGCGCGCCGTTTTTCGCGATCTCGGTCTTATAGGTCGCCAGCGTCTCGTAGTCGGGAATGTCCGCTTTATCGGCGGGCGCCAAAAGCGGCCCCTGCGCGTAACGCACGGTAACGGCATCCGCTTCCGCTTTCAAAAACTTCCGAGCGTCGGCGGTGAGGCTGAGTTCCACGTCGCCCTTGCCGCGCGCCCAGTGTTTGCGATCGAGCACCTTTGCATCGAGTAAGTGGAGCGACCAAGAGTAATCGGCGCTGGCAAGATAGGCGCCGGCGCAAATTCCCAGATAACCACGTCCGTCTTCGACGAACTTCTTCACGACCGCACGCCCCTCCTCGCCCAACGTTCCGCCTTGCTTCGAACCGCTACCGCCGGGGAAAACGACGACGTCGAAGTCTTTTAGTTTCCCTGCGCGGATCTGTGCGGCCGTGACGATTTCGGTCATGAATCCCGCCTCGTTCGAGAGGCAGCGTTTGACGTTCGGCGAGCCTTCGAGCGAACTGCCCGCATCGGCATAGATGGCGACACGAATCGGCTCGGCGGCATCACATGTGACGACCGGCAAAGCGACGGAAGCTGCGACAAGGCAGATCTTGGCGACAAACAGTGTTTGAAAACGGCGCAACATGGCGACTCCCAGGCGAGAATGACGGCCTACTTCGCCGGCGTCCAATAATCGAAAACAATAACCTTTTCTCGACGATCCTTCACCACGCTCACATAGTGCAAGTGGGCCGGATGAACCAGATATTCTTGCAGGCCCGCTTGATCGCGAAACGTCACGACGAACATGTGCGTGAAGCCTTCTGACTTTCCTTCTTGGCTGACGTTAGGACCGTGCTCGAAGCCGATGATCTTGTCGATCTTGGCAGGCAGGCCCGCGAACGTGTCAATCACTTCCTGAATCTGCTCGGGCTTTTGATCGTCCTTAAACTTGTACACGACGACGTGTTTGAGAACCATCCCCGGCTTCTCCCCCGCGTGCGAGACTGATTCTCCAACAACCGACGACGCGACGGCGACGAAGGCCATCGTTGCCCAGAGATGGACGAGTTTGCGAATGAACATGACTTCGATAATCCTTAGCGATGCGATCCAACGGCGATGTCGGCCATCTAATCGCCGCTGGTAAACTTCAATCCGACGATCGACACCAACAGCAATGCGAGGAACAGCAATCGCGCCGGATTGCGCGACTCGCCCAGCAGCAACATGCCGAGAATCACCGCTCCCGCCGCGCCGATGCCGACCCAAACGGCGTAGGCGGTGCCGATCGGCAGAGTGCGGGCCGCCACCGAAAGCAAGTACATGCTGGCCACGATGCCGACGACGGTCAAGATGCTCGGGATCGGCCGAGTAAACCCTTCGGTGTATTTGAGACCGATGGC
The DNA here is from genome assembly GCA_017303535.1 of Planctomycetota bacterium. Lineage (GTDB taxonomy): Bacteria > Planctomycetota > Planctomycetia > Pirellulales > PNKZ01 > PNKZ01. The sequence continues at coordinate 2,063 of JAFLCO010000046.1, read as the reverse complement.
CCAGCCGGTTTCCAGCAGGCCGGCGATGATGAGAAGAATCCACGCCATGACGACGACTCCTTCGCCGCGCGCAGCGGCATGCAAGGCGTCGTCTTCGCATAACCGGGTACGGCGCGTCTCGTCCGGGGCCGAACGGCCAGAACCTCAGGACGGTAATTATCGTATCGCTTCGGCCGGCGTCGGCAAGTTTCCCCGCCGGCCCGACGCCCCGACGCCCCGGCGACTAGAAGTTCACCGTTATACCGGCATTGAGAATGTCGCCGGAGATGCGTTCGGTCACGCTCGTGCCGGGGATCGCACCGACGCCCGGCAGGTACATCGGGCCGGAAACCGAATTCTCGAAGCCGTGCGTGTAGGCGATCGTCGACGTCACGTGTCGGTTCCAGCGATAGGTCGCGCCGAAGCCGAGCCAATGTTGAATGATGAGCGACGACTGCACGTTGAAGAAGGCCGTATCGCTACGAACGGGATTCTCGTTGAAGGTGTAGCCTGCACGCAGCGTGAGGCGTTCGGTCGCTTCGTATTGAACGCCGGTCGCCACGGAGAAGATGCTCCGCCAGCCGAGCCCGGCCGCCGCACCAGTGGGTAGAAATCCGGTCGGGCCGAAGCCGTCGGAGTTCGCGTAGTCGAAGTATTTCACATCCGTTGCGAGCAGCCAGTTGTCAAAACCGGAGTAGGCCAAGCCGAAGTTCGTGATCGATGGTAGATCGAAATTGTATTTATAAAACAGCGGGCCGCCGACCTCGTCTTGCGAGTTGACGCGGAACGGCTCCATCCACTGCGGGCTACGGTAGCTGAGGCCGTAGCGGAAGTTGCCGTCGGTGATGTAATAGCCGCCGACTTGGAAACCGCCGCCAAACGCGGTCCGTGCGCCGTCGCCGGGGCCGTAGCGCCGGAAGCCGTCGCCGTCGGCGTCATTGGGAGGACCGAGAAAGAACGGCGATGCTGTGAACGTGGCCAGCGTTAAGAGCGGCGAAACGCCGATCGAGAACTTGTCGCTGAACGCGTACGAGACTGTCGGAGCGACTTCATAGAGTTCTACTTTGGCATGCACGCGGCCGAAGCCGCCGAGTCCGCCGGTGGCGGCCGTGCCTTGCGGCAAGGTTATCGGATTGGTGGTCGTCGCGGCATAGTTGGCGCTGAAGCCGCCGACGCCGAAGATTCCTAAACCGACGGTCCACGGCGAGCCGTCGTTACGATGGACGAAGCCGATCGTTGGCACGGCGCAAATGCCCGGCTCGCCTCCTTGGGAACCGGCCAAGTTCACCGGCGGACCAATCCCGAACGCTCCTGCGGCGACCGTCGAGTCGAGATTGGTCGAAGGCAGCGCCAAGCCCAAACCAAACGCGACTTCCGACGTGTGTAGCCCGCTGATCGTCGCCGGGTTGGTCGCCAGAGCGCCGATCGAATCAATGGGTGCCGCGGCGCCGACGCCGCCGAACGACTGATTGACCGGGCCGACAAAAGGCAGAAAGATGCCTTGCCCGAAAGATTTATTCGTAATCCCGATCGCTAGCAGCCAAGCAGCAGCGACCGCAACGATGCGGATTGCGTAAACTTTGCGGCCAAAGAACCGCCGACATCTCAGTGAAACACTGTCGAGGTTCATGGCGAAAGCTCTCAAACTCAAAAACGCGTCAGCAAAAAGAGCACATATTCGAATCTATCGGAGCTGGCGACAAAATCGTTGAGACAAGTGTGGCCCCAACACTCGTTATTGACAGTACATCCGAGCGCTTTCGGGAATCCACAAGTTTCTACTTCGTTCAGCGCCCGAACGCGCAGGCGTGTTGTATAGTTTCCCAAACGCGAAGTCTTTTATTCCGCGTTTGCCGTTCTCAACGGATTTGAGGTGCGTCGGCGGTTAAACGCCGGCGATTCTGCGTCAAGGCACACCCGAGCGAATTGACACAGGGCTCGACTGACATACGGTTCCAATGCGGGGTCTTTGCTGGCCTCGTTTGCCCTACAGGCCAACCGTATCGCAGTCTGCTCATGTCCACCGTACTCGAACCCTTTCAAGTCGTCGCTTCGAGCGATAGCCGCATCAGCGGTTGCGCCGT
>JAFLCO010000459.1 GCA_017303535.1 Planctomycetota bacterium | reverse complement strand
GACGCTGCGCATTGACGCCCCCGGCGGGCATTAAAGGTGCTAACGGATGGCACGTCGCCTTGCGCTTCTTCTTCTACTGCCGGCGCTGCTGCCGGCACTTCACGGCTGCTCCTCGAAAAGCTCGGATAACTCTGGCAACACGGCCGGGGCTTCAAGAGATGCCGATTCGCCGGGCGGATCATCGGCCGGTGCGCCGGCCGAGCCCGAGCTGCCGCCGTTTGAAAAACCGACGCTCGCCGAAGTCGACGCCAAAGCCGACTGGCAATCAATGCCCGTGCTCGACTCACTGAAGTTGCTCCACGACGAACTCAAGAAGCAGAAGCCGCTCGTCTCGGTCAAAGAAGCTTTGGCTTTGAAGAACGACTCGACCGAAAACAATCTGAAGATTCGCAGCGGGCTGGGCGTGCAACCGGAATCGCCCGCCGATGCGAACTTCGATGCGACGATCACGCGGCACATTCTCGGCGACATCAAGAGCACCAACGGCATCTTGGTCAGTTCCGTCGAGGAAGGCGATCTCTACTCGCTGACCGGCTTCGGGCTCTTCACGTTCGATTGGAACCTCAAACCGTTCGCAATTGCCGAAGTCGTTAAGACCTGGCAGGCCTCGGCCGACCACATGATGGACAAGGTCGTGCTTCGCGACGACCTTACGTGGTCCGACGGCAAGCCGATCACCGCGCACGACGTCGTCTTCTCTTTCGAGACGATCATGAACCCGAAAGTGCCGGTGCCGGCGGTTCGCTCGGGCACCGATAAGATTCGGGCCATCGTCGCCTACGACGATCACACGCTCGTTTACTTTCACAAAGAGGCGTTGGCCTCGAACGTTTGGAACCTGAACTTTCCGCTGATTCCCAAGCACATCTACGAAAAGTCGGTGCAAGAAGACCCGACACTCGTGAAGACGCCGTACCACCAACAGCAAGATGAGAAACCGGTCTCGGGCGGTCCTTACATCATTAGCCGTCGCGTGCGCGGGTCGGAGATCGTCGTCGAACGCCGTGAAAGCTACTACATGCACAAGGGGAAACAGGTTCGTGAAAAGCCGTACTTCAAAACGGTCCGCTTCTCCGTCGTTCAAGACCCCAACGTCGCGCTCTTGGCGCTCAAGAAGGGAGATCTCGATGAAATGCAGATCATGCCCGAGCAGTGGATGACGCAAACGACCGACGACGATTTTTACAGATCGAACACCAAGGCCCGCGACATCGAATGGCTGTACTTCTACTTCGGCTGGAACCAGAAGACGCCGTTCTTCGACGATGTCCGCGTCCGCCGCGCCATGTCGTACACGATGGATTACAAGGAGATGCTCGATAAGCTCGCCTACGGGCTTTACGAGCCGTCGCAGGGTATCTTTCACAAGTCGGCTTGGATGTTCCCGAAGAACGCGGCGCCGCCGTATCAGCAAGACCTCGACAAGGCCGAAGACCTGCTCGACGAAGCCGGCTGGACCGATAGCGACGGCGACGGCATTCGCGACAAAGAGATCAACGGCAAGACCGTGAAGTTCGAATTCACGATGCTCTGCGCCTCGATTCCGCTGCGAGTTAGCATTTGCGGCCTGATGAAGGAGAACCTCGAAAAGATCGGCGTTCTCTGCAACGTGCGCCCAATCGAACGAACCGTGATGCAACAAAAACTGCTCGATCACGAGTATGAAGCCCAATTCGGCGGCTGGGGAACGGGCGCCGATCCGAGCACGCTCGACAACATTTTTGAGACGGACGCGGGGCGTAATTTCGGGTTTTACAGCAACCCGGAAGTCGACAAACTGCTGGAGCAAGGCGAAAAGGAATTCGACCGCGCGAAGCAGGCCGAGATTTACGGCCGGATTCACGAAATCATCTACGAAGACCAGCCGTACACGTTTCTCTACTTCCAAAGCGCGTTCTACGCCTTTAATAAGCAGCTGCGAGGGTATTGGTTCAGCCCGCGAGGCCCGTATCACTACAGTCCGGGCTTCTCCGCCTTGTGGCGAGTCGTCCAGCAATAGGTCGCCTGGCGCTCGCTCATGACGAACTACATCCTGCGACGCTTCGCGCTCTCGCTCGTGACGCTCCTGCTCGTAACCTGCTTGGTTTACGGGCTGATGCGCGCCATGCCGGGTTCTCCTCTGACGCTCAATATGGAAGACCCGAGCCGGCGGATTCGGCCTGAAGATATTGCGCAGATGAAGCAGCAGTACGGCCTTGATCTGCCGTGGCACGAGGCCTACGGGAAGTGGCTCATGAATCTTGCGCAAGGCGACTTGGGCAACTCGTTCCTGTCGCACAAGCCGGTGACGACGGTCATCGGCGAGCGCATCGGGCCCACGCTCTTGCTGTCGATCACGTCGATGGTGCTCACCTACGTCTTGTCCGTGCCGATGGGGCTGCTGGCCTCCGTGCGGCACGGCAAGCACGACGAGCGCACGATGAGCACGGTGCTCTACATGCTCTATTCGCTGCCGTCGTTCGTCACGGCTCTGTTGCTACAGGCCTATCTGAGTTATCGCTTCGGCTGGTTCCCGCTGAAGGGGATGTACGACAGTATCGTGTTCCCGACGCTGTCGCCGCTCGAGAAGATCGGCCACGTGGCTTGGCACTGTGTGCTGCCGGTGATCTGCTACACCTACGCGAGTTGGGCCTACTATAGCCGTTTCATTCGCGCCAACATGGCCGAGGCCCTGCAGCAAGATTACATCCGCACGGCGCGGGCCAAAGGTGTTGCGCCGGTGCGAGTCGTCGTGAAGCACGCGTTTCGTAATACGATGATTCCGATGGCCACGCTCATCGGGCTATCGTTCCCGGCGCTCTTGAGCGGCTCCGTCATCTTGGAACGAATCTTCACTTGGCCCGGCATCGGGCAGTTGTTTTTGGAATCGATTTTGAACCAAGACTACAACGTCATCATGGGGCTGACGCTCGTGTTCAGCGTGATGACGCTCATCGGCACGCTCATCGCCGACGTGATGTACGCCATCGTCGACCCACGTATTTCTTATTCTTAGCACCTTCGCCGAGCCGCATCGCCCGTGATCGATCCCGCCGTACCGCCGCCGCCCGCCCCCGCCGAATCTACTGCGGTGGAACGTGCCGCCGCCGAAACTTCACGGCCCGTGGTTTCGCGCGGCTTCTGGGCGGAGGCTTGGCGTCGGTATCGCCGCAACAAGCTCGGCATGGCGGCGCTGGCGCTCGTCGGTCTACTGACGCTCATCGCCGTTTGTGCTCCGGCCATCGCCGGTACGAAGCCGATCGTGTGCCGATACAAGGGCGAGATCTACTTTCCTTGCCTCGGCTACTTCGTGCGCAGTTGGGAAAATCCGATCTTCACCAAAGATCGCTTTCGCGGCGTGTATCACGACAATTTGAAGACGAAAGATCCTGAGAGTTGGGCCGTTTGGCCGCTCGTGTATCAAGACCCTTATCGGCGCGTGCGGGCCGACGAATGGCCGGGCCAACCGGAGAACCTCACGGGCGATCAAGGCGTGCCAAGCCGTGTGAACTGGTTCGGCACGGATCAGCGCGGGGTCGACGTCTTCGCCCAGATGGTGCACGGCACGACGATCGCCCTGTTGGTCGGGTTCGTCTCGATGGGCATCGCAGCCGCCATCGGTATCACATCGGGCGCGACTGCCGGATATCGTGGCGGAACGAGTGACGTTGTTCTAAGTCGAGTTACCGAGGTCGTTCAGTGCATCCCGACGCTCATTCTCATCCTGGCCGCGATGGCGCTGCTCGAAAAGCCGAACATCTGGCACATGATGGTCATCATCGGGCTCACCAGTTGGACAAGTATCGCCCGATTAACGCGAGCCGAATTTCTGAAACTGAAGCAATCCGATTTCGTGGTCGCGGCTGAAGCTCTCGGTGCAAGCAGAATGCGAATCATGTTTCGCCACATTCTGCCCAACGCACTCGCGCCGGTGCTGGTACCGATCACGTTCGGCATCGCTTCGGCAATCCTCATCGAAACATCACTAAGCTTCCTCGGCTTCGGGTCGCCGCCGCCGAACCCGAGCTGGGGCGCCGTGCTCGATTCGGGCCGCAACAACCTGGCCATGTGGTGGCTGATCGTCTTCCCGGGCGGAGCCATCTTCGTGGCGGTGCTGGCCTATAACCTCATCGGCGAGGGATTGCAGGAGGCCACCGATCCGCGGCTTCGCGGGCGGTAGCGGCACGGGCTCGCCGACGCGACGCCGCTCAAGAGTGCCTTTCGTGGCCGCGCAAACGGCGTCCCCTTGCGTTCCTGGCGCGTCAGTCTCTAATCTTCTACGACTTACTCCGTGCACCCGAGAACTCGCCGCTCGCTCGATGTCCGCCAATCACGTTCTCACCTTTCGATTCGCCGAACCTGCCGATGCGGCGATCTTGGCGCGCATCGAGAGCGAAAGCTGGCCGGAACCGCTGGCGGCCAATGAGCAGCAATGGCGGGCCCGGCTCGAAACGTTCCCGACCGGCCAACTCGTGGCGGTGTTCGACGGCGAGCCGGCGGCCGTCGCCTCCGCCCAGCGGATCAGCGAGGCGTTTCTCAACGCCGGACCGA
>JAFLCO010000458.1 GCA_017303535.1 Planctomycetota bacterium | reverse complement strand
GACATTGACGCGCATCCCGCGAACGGCGACCGAGACAACGTGCAGCGTGAGCACGCCTGCCATAAAGAGATGCAAAAGCATTACGATCCGAAACAGTTCCGGACGTACGATCTCCGCCATGTGCGGCACGTGTCGCACGGCGGCGCCGAGCACAAGCTGTACGTACGCTAAGAGAGTCGTGACCAAGGCGAGCCGAAACAGTTTTGAGACTTCAGGTGGCGTCTTGCTCGGGTCAAGATTCGCCGCAGCCGAAGTTTTGCGATCCGTAAAGTGCCAGAGCGCGACGGCTAATGAAAAGAACAGGGGGCCGACGCAGCCGTGGATCATGGCCAAGGTTTGCTTGGCCAGCACGACGCGCAAACCGCCGAGCACACCTTGGAAAATAACGAATCCCAACGCGAAGTAGCCGAGCCGACGAAGCCAAGCCCGAGATTCATAGCGGTAGAGCGCGTAACAGAGGACGATCGTCAGCATGCCGACGGCGGCGGCAAACAGACGATGGCCGTGCTCGATATAGATGTCCCAAGCACCGTAATACCACGTGGTCCATGGGTACAAGAACATGTTGTAGCCGAACGTGTTGGGCCAATCGGGTACGGCCATACCGGCTTGCGACGACGTGACGAGTCCGCCGATCCAGATGAGCGGGAACGTCGCGCAGACCAGCGCCGTCGCCAACCGGTGAGGGCGGAGCGAGGGCGTCGGGATGTCGGCGACGTTCGTCATTCGGTCTTGAGTTCGCGCTTCAAATTTTTTTTCGTCGACAGCTTCCGTCATTTAGCCGCGGAGCTTGTCCCCGCGATCTGCAATGCCGGAAGCGCGGAGACAAGCTCCGCGGTTAAATCGAGGCGGCCGAGCATCAATGATGCTCGGCGACGCTCTTCTCCCCCGGACGCGGCGGCTCGATTTGCGGGTAGTAGTCGCTGTCGTGGCCGGGGAAGTTGTATTCGTACGGGCCGCGGTAGCAGACCGGTTGGAAGTCGAAGTTGCCGTGTCCCGGCGGACTGGGGGCCATCCATTCGAGGCTGTTGGCCCGCCACGGGTTGCGGCCGGCCTTGGGGCCGAAGAACAGGCTGTACGCCATGTTGCCGAAGAGCAGCAGTTGCGACAGGCCCATGCCGATCGCGCAGATCGTCATGAACTGGTTCATCGGCAGCAGATGCTTGAACGTCTCGTAGTGGTACGGGTCGGCCAAGCGTCGCGGGAAGCCGCCGGCACCGAGGATGTGCATCGGGTAGAAGGTGCCGTTGAGGAAGATGAACGTCAGGAAGAAGTGGATCTTGCCGACCGTGTCGTTCATCATCCGGCCGAACATCTTGGGGAACCAGTAGTAGATGCCGCCGAAGACGCCCATCGCCGTGCCTGCGAAGAGCACGTAGTGGAAGTGGGCGACGATGAAGTAGGTGTCGTGGATGAAGATGTCGACCGGGGTGGCGGCCATGAAGATGCCGGAGAGGCCGCCGATGATGAACATCGACACGAACGACAACGCGAAGAGCATCGGCGTGGTGTATTCGATCTTGCCGCCCCACAGCGTGCCGAGCCAGTTGAAGACTTTCACGGCGCTGGGGAGCGCGATCATCATCGTGCTCACCATGAACGTGGTGCCGAGCGCGGGATTCATGCCCGACATAAACATGTGGTGCCCCCACACGATGAAGCCGAGGCCGGCGATGCCGGAGATCGAGTACACCATCGGCTTATAGCCGAAGAGCGGCTTCCGCGCGAACGTGGTGAGAATATCGCTCACCATGCCCATCGCCGGGAGGATCATGATGTACACGGCCGGGTGCGAGTAGAACCAGAACAAGTGCTGCCACAACAGCGGTTGACCGCCGCCGGGGCCGCTGCCCACGCCGTTGACGATGTTGCCTTCGGGGATGAAGAAACCGGTGCCGAGTTCACGGTCGAGAACCTGCATGAAGAGCGCGGCGGTGAGCACCGGCAATGCAAAGGCTTGCAACACGGCCGTGATGAACATGCCCCAGATCGTCATCGGCAGGCGGAACATCGTAAGGCCGGGAGCGCGCATTTGGATGATCGTGGTCATGTAGTTGACCGAACCCATCATGGACGAGACGCCGACGAAGATGAGTCCATAGAGCCACAGCGTCTGACCGTTCATACTGCCAGGTGAGGCGGCTTTGACGGCCGCCAAGGTCGGGTAGCCGGTCCAGCCGGCTGCGGCCGCTCCGCCTTCGACGAAGAAGCTCATGATCATCAAGATGAACGCCGGCCACATGAACCAGTAGCTGAGCATGTTCAGCGTGGGGAACGCCATGTCGTCGGCGCCTACCATCAGCGGAATCAAGAAGTTGCCGAACGCGCCGGCCAGCACCGGGATGATGACGAAGAAGATCATCACCGAAGCGTGCATGGTGACGAGCATCGTGTAGAACTCGGGCGAGATTTGCCCCCCTTCGCCCGCGAACAGGATGCGGCCGATGATCGGCATTTCCGTCCAGCGCCAGGCGAGCTGCCAGCGGACGCCGAGCGCCAACAGGCCGCCGACGATCAGCCACAACAGCGTGCTGAAGAGAAACTGAATGCCGATGACCTTGTGGTCGAGCGAGAAGACGTAAGTTCGCAGGAACCCGCCGTGCGCGTGAGCGTCGTGGGCTTCGTCGTGAGCATGCGAACCGGCGACCGTGGTACTCATATTGCAACCGTTGGGAAAACGTTTCTCGTGCGGGCGGGCAAGGCTTGCGAACAGGCTAAATGTTGTGACGGCTTAGCTGCCGACGGGGCTTACTCTTCGGCTTCGGCCTTCTTTTCGACGTTGGTGGCCGTCTGCTTCTTCTCCAGGTCGGCGAGGAAGGCTTCGTAGTCGGCCCGCGATTCGACGAACAGCCGGCCCTTCATCTTGTAGTGCCCCCAGCCGCAAAGTTCGGCGCAGACGATGTCGAACTCGCCGCTTTGCGTCGGCTTGAACCAGACGGGAATCGTCGTACCGGGCACCGCGTCTTGCTTGATCCGCATGTGCGGCAAGAACAAGTCGTGCAGCACGTCTTGGCTCTCGAGGTTGATGAGCGTCATTTCGTCGACCGGCACGTGAAGCTCGTTCACGTGGTAGAGGTCGTCTTTCGTGCCGATCACGCCGTCTTTGCCCGGGTAGCGCAGCCGCCATTCAAACTGACGGGCCGTCACTTCGACGGTCGGCGCCATGTTCGGCTTGTGCATCTTCACGTCGGCCCAGGCGTTCATCTGGTAGATCGCGATGAAGAGCAGCGTCGCGGCCGGCAGGATCGTCCAGATGATTTCCAGGTTGTGGCTGCCGTGCGTGAACTTCACGGGCGAGGTGTTCGTGGCGCCGTCGTAGCGCCAGAGGAACCAGAACATCAGCACTTCGGTGGCGATGAACACCACGCCGGTCAGGCCGAGGATGAAGTTGAACAGGTGGTCGATCTGGTAACCGTGCGCGGAGACGTCGCGCGGGAGCCAGTGATTGTTGAACGGCGCCCAGACGAAAAGCCCGACGCCGAGCACCGGCACCAACAGGAACAACAGACTCCAAAATTTTCCCACCGCTGTCCTCCGCGAACCCTCGGGCTCGCCGCTATCGAATCAAGTTTGCTTCGTGTCGGAAAATCGTCGCGCCGAACTTTTACTGGCTACTCGCTGCCGGAGGCGGCGACTTTGGCCGACCCATCCGCAGCACCATGCATCGCATGCCCGGCGGGCGCCGCTTTTTGTTCGCCGCTTGCGCTCGGGAGCTTGCCGTGCTCTTGGTAGTACGGCATGCCCAAGACAAAGTCGACGAGTTGCCAGTATTGCTCTTCGGTCAGTTTCTTTTCAGGGTTGTTCGGAGCGCCCGGCTTGCCTGCGCCCGGCATTTCCGTGCCGTTGATGCCGGCGTAAATGCGGCGATAGATGTCGATCGGGGCTCGGCCGAAGCGGAGCCGATTGAGTCGCAAGTTACGCGGCTTCTGCTGCTGCTCCGGCAGGTCCCAGCTTTCCATGATGTGCGTAAGTCGGGTCGCTTCTTCGGTCTTGCCCGCCTCGTTGGCTGCGGCGATCGCTGCGCGATTGGCGGCGAACTTTTTGTCTTTGTTCCAGTCGTCGAAGAGCGGTTCGCTCGCCTTGCGGCCGTCGCCCAAGCCGGTTACGCCGTGGCAGCTGTAGCACTTGGCCGTATTGCCGAGGAATAATTCTTGGCCGGCGAGTCGCCATTTCTCTTCGTCTTCCCACTTCTTGTAGCTGCCGGCCGTGGGGACGATGACCTTCTCCTTCGCGGCGGCCCAATCTTCTACGATCGGTTGCAGGATCTCACTGACAAGCATCGCCCGGCCGCCGTCGGTCGCCGAGTTCGGCACCTTTTCGTCGGCGGCGATTTTGTCTTTCAACGCTTGCTCGACTTGGCCCCGAATCGAGAGGTACTTCACGTACTCGACCAGCGCGTCGATTTCGTCACTCGGAAGCAGGCCGACGGTCGGCATGGCCGTGTCGGGAATACCGTCGACCAAGATGCGGCGGAGATCTTCGTCCGTCGGCTTGGCGTCGCGCTCGGTCGCCTTGAACTTGAATTTGCCCTGGCGATAGTCGCGAGGGTACGGCGTGAGGAACAGAGCCGTC
>JAFLCO010000457.1 GCA_017303535.1 Planctomycetota bacterium | reverse complement strand
CGGCGTACTACGCCGATAGCTTCGGCGCGGTCGCGAACGTCGGGCCCGGCTCGCCGACGGGAATCGCCTTCGGGTACGGCGCGAAGTTTCCCGCCAAGTATCAAGACTCGCTGTATATCTGCGATTGGAGCTACGGCAAACTGTACGCCGTGCACATGACGGCGGTCGGCGGCACCTACACGGGCCAACTCGAAGAGTTCATCACCGGAACGCCGCTGCCGCTGACCGACTTGGTGGTCAACCCGAAAGACGGCGCGATGTACTTCGCGATCGGCGGGCGTAAGACGCAGTCGGGCTTGTATCGCGTGACGTATGTCGGCGATGAGTCGACGGCCCCCAGCGTGCCGCCGCCCGATGCGTTTGTGGAAGCTCGTAAGTTGCGACACACGCTGGAAGCGCTACACAAGCCGGATCCGACGGCCGTGGCTTCGGCATGGCCTTATCTTGGTCACGCCGATCGGGCCATTCGATTCGCGGCCCGGACGGCGATCGAGCACCAGCCGCCGGCGGAGTGGCAAGACAAGGCGCTCGCCGAGCAAGATCCTGCCACTGCCATTCCCGCGCTGCTCGCGCTGACGCGGGCCACGGCGATCTGCCCGTTTCATCGCAAGCCCGGCGATCCGACTCCGAGCCCTGAACTGGGCGCGAAGATTCTGGCGGCGCTGGAGCGGATCGACTTCGCCGGGCTCTCGCATTCGCAAAAGCTCGATTACGTGCGGACGCACCACGTGCTCTTCAATCGCTACGGCAAGCCGGATGAAGCGGCAGCGCAGCGCTTGGTGGCGCGATTTGAGAAGCTGGTGCCGGCCGAATCGCCGGAGCTGAGCGTCGATATCTGCAACGTGCTGGTGTACTTCGAAGCGCCGTCGGCGGCCGCGAAGACGATGGCTTTGCTCGAGTCGGCCCCGACCCAGGAAGAACAGATCGACTATGCCCGAGCCCTTCGCGCCTTGAAAACCGGCTGGACGCCCGAGCTTCGCAAGGCGTATTTCCAGTGGTGCTTGAAGGCCCAGAGCTATCGCGGCGGCGCGAGCTTCGCGCTGTTCGTGCAGAACATCAAGAACGATGCGGTCGCCACACTCTCGGAGGCCGAGAAGGAGTCGCTGAAGGAGTTGCTCGAAGCGAAGCCGGAATCGACGGTGCCGGTGATCGTCGCCAAGCCGCGGCCCGTGGTGAAGGAATACAAGTTTGAAGAACTGCTGGCTCTGACGCAAAACGGCCTGACGGGGCGCGACTTCGATCGTGGCCGGCAGATGTTCGGCGCGGCCAATTGTTTTGCTTGCCACCGCTTCGACAACGCCGGTGGCGCCGTGGGCCCGGACCTTTCGGGATTGGCCGGCCGTTTCGGGGTGCGTGACATTTTGGAATCGATCGTCGACCCGAGCAAAGTGATCAGCGACCAGTACGCGGCGGTGACGATCGTCACGGCCGACGGTCGCACGATCACCGGCCGGATCATCAACTTGGCCGGCGACTCGATGATGATCAACACCAACATGCTCGACCCGAACGCGATCGAAGGGGTCGACCGCAAGCAGATCGATGAGCAAACGACCTCGAAGCTGTCGATGATGCCGACGGGTTTGCTGAACACTTTGAAGGAAGATGAGATTCTGGACCTGATGGCGTATCTGCTCTCGCGTGGCGATCGGAACAATCCGATGTTTCAGAGGGCAAATTCGGCGAAGTAGCGGCGAATGTTTGCTGTGTGAGTGAATGTTCAATAGCCCCAGGTGAATACCAGGGGCGAAGCGGAGAAAGGGCCCCGGATATTCATCCGGGGCTATTGAACGGAGGGAGTCATAAAAATGTTCTACTATCGCTTACTGCCGGCAATCGTCATCGCACTTGGTTGCGCGACTTCGCTCGTCGCCGAAGAACTTGCCACCTCGCATGGCAAGCCGGCGTACGAAGTAGTCGCAGGCGAAATGCGCGTGGTCGTGACGAAGACCGGCGGGCACATGACGGCGACGTTTCCGATGGGAAAAGACCGGCCGGCGGTCGCGCCATACTACGTTTCGCCGTGGCAAGGGGAAGCAGGCCAAGTGGAACCGCCGCTGTTGAGCGTACTCCGCGGCGACTTCTTCTGTCTGCCGTTCGGTGGTAATGCGGAAGCATACAACGGCGAGCAGCATCCGCCGCACGGCGAAACGGCCAACACCGAGTGGCAGTTGCTCGATCGGCAGACATCCGGCGAGCGCTCACGGCTCGTGCTCGCCGTCGACACCAAGGTTCGCAAAGGCCGCGTGACGAAGGAACTGACGTTGGCCGCCGGCGAACCGGTCGTCTACTCGACGCACATCATCGAAGGTTTCGCGGGGCCCGCGCCGCTGGGGCATCATGCAACGTTGCGGATGCCGGAGAAGGAGGGAGCGATGCTGGTGTCGACCAGTCCCTTCAAGATCGGGCTCACGAACCCGACGCAGTTCAGCAACCCGGCGAACAAGGAATATCAGTCGCTGGCGATCAACGCCCGGTTCGACGACCTGGCCCGGGTGCCGCAGATTTTCAAGGACGCTCCCGACGCCGATTGCACGAAGTTTCCCACACGGCAAGGCTACGCCGATTTGCTGTGCGTGGTGAACGAAGCGGCGGCGGAAGGAAAACCGGCCTGGGTCGCGGCGGTCAACACGGAAGAGAACTATCTTTGGTTTGCGCTAAAAGACCCTGCGGTACTGCCGAGCCTGCTTTTCTGGATCGAAAACCACGGCCGGCATGGCGCGCCGTGGAACGGGCGTAACAATTGCCTCGGCTTGGAAGACTTGTGCACGAACTTCGCCGACGGTCTCGCCCCATCGGTTCGCGAGAACGCACTGACGAAGCTCGGCGTGCCGACGGTGATCAATCTCACGGCCGAGCGACTGACGTCGATCCATTACATCCAAGGTTGCGTGCCGACGCCGGCGGGCTTCGGCAAAGTCGAACGCGTGGAATTCGGCGACCGCCGCGCGACGTTCGTCGACGCCGGCGGCAAGCGTGTCGAAGTTCCGGTTCGCTACGAGTTCCTCAAGTCGGGCAAGTTTTAGTCGCGATTAGCGGACCGGCTTCACGGCATTCGTCGGCGGCAGCACATCGGGCTTTACGCCTTGAAACTTGAAGTGGCGATCGGCGAAGGCCAGATACTGCCGCCAATCGTATTCCGTGATGTCGTGCTTCCCGGTGCGGAGGTGGTACCCCAGGAAGTCGCCGACGGGCGACTCCGGCGGCGGCCAGTCTTCGACGCCGACGTTGGCCTTGCCGAACAGCGCGTAAACCGGATTGGCGTGCTTCGTCGCCAAGAACTCGCCGCGCGGATCGGCCCAAGTATCAAGCGTGGCACTCGCCACATAAACAGGCCTTGGGGCGCTGAGAGCCACGAGGGCGTGCGCATCGAACGGCATCTCAGCTTCGTTGTTGCTGAACTTGCGAAAGTTGCCGCAGAACCAGTGCGGAAATCGGGTATTGAGCACCAGCGTGGTCTCGCCGATGTTGCGGCGGGCAATCGCAGCGCCACCCTCGCCGGAGTTGTTGGAGATGACGATCGCGAATCGCTCGTCGCTCGCACCGGCCCAGAGCGAAGTCTTGCCGAGCCGCGAATGGCCGTGCACCGCCACACGGTTCGCGTCGAGGTCCTGGTCGGTCTCGATATAGTCCATCGCTCGGCTCAAGGACCAGGCCCAGGCGCCGATTGCCCCCCATTCGTCGCCGGCAAACTCCCTCGCGCCGGCCTGCTTCAGGTAATAACCGCGGAGCCCGTGCTTCCAACCTTCGGGATAATCGGCCTCGACGTCGCTGCGGGGAAACGTCGCCACGGCATATCCGCGGCCGAGCACCAGCGGCAATTGCCAACGACTCGCACTCGCGCCGCGCTTCGCGGGATCGGCGTTCGCAAGCGACTCCTTCTTGGCAACCGGGTCCCACGACCAGGCGTCGACCAGCGTAATGCCGGGATCGGCGTCGACGGTGTGATTGCCGTCGAAGTTCATGCCAAGAAACACCGGCGCCGGGCCGCGACGGTTGTTCGGCACGTAGAGCAAGAGCCGAATGACCGGAGCATCAGGGGCGATGTGGATCAGCACTTCCTTTCGCGTCGCCAGTCCGCCGAGCGCAGTTTTGTCGACGCCGGCAACTTCGAACTTCAGATCGGCCGGCTTCTGCGGCGCGCGGCCAAACACTTGTGAGCGGTAAAGTTCCAACAGTTCCGGCCGCCGCTTCGTGGTCCAGGCCGCGACGTCCTTCACCTTCGAACCGTCGACGCATGTGAGCAGATCGGGCAAGGTGTAATCGCCGACTTTCGCTTCGTCGTAGTTCGGCGCCGGCAGCGGATCGGCGGCATCGGCAAAATGTTCGTCGGTCATGGCAGCGAAAAAAATAACCAACAGTAGGCGGCGGCTCCACGCGAGCGGCCCGGTTGCAGGCTTAACGTTCATCGAAAATCTCTCCAGAATAGTACCGACGAACCGCCTCTAGGAAGCGGTCGAAGTGGATTTGGTCGGGGAATGCCCTTAGGGGAACGAGCTGCGCCTCGACAAAGTTCTCGCGCGCTGCCGTGACGAAAAATAAATGAGACGGCGTGATTGCGACCCATCGAACGCCGGCCCAGTAGGTTTCCGTAGACTCCTGG
>JAFLCO010000456.1 GCA_017303535.1 Planctomycetota bacterium | reverse complement strand
GACGCATGGCTTCGACGAGCGGAACGAATTCGGGTCGACTGCCGAAGAAATGTACCACGTCGCCGGCTCGAACTTCGTCGTCGTCCCACGGCCGCCAGGCGCGGGCATCGAGGCCCGCGGCACTTAAGGCGGCGAGCGTTGAAGACATTTGAACTTCGCCGCCGCCGCGGGCAGCGTAGGCGTCGAATCTGGCGACGGCTCGGACGCGATAATCGGCGGTTGCCGGGCGAATCGCTTGATCACGTTGTTGCGGAATCGGACGCTGATTCAGCGTGCTGGAAGGTGTCATGCCCGCGCCTCCTTCCAATGCCGGAGTGATTTCTTCAGACGACCGCGAAGATGATGTGCGTCGATCTCTTTGACCGGCGTTTCATACTCCCAATCCAACAAACGATGAGCCCAATGACGCAGGCCGCGGATTGGTTCGAGTCGCACCGGTCGAGTGCGAGTCGTACGGGTGCGCGGGACAAATTGCGTGTGTTCCGCGCTAAGTTCGAGCCGACCTTTCGTCAGCGGCAACGAAGCGACACCCGCGGGGCCTACCCATTCGACGGCGGCTGCGAACGACGGCGGTGTTCGATCGACGACAAGCCGTGGTCGGTCGGCGGTGCCGTGAACTTCCCAGCGACATGCGGCTCGCTCTCGCCACCAGCGGGCAAATTGCGTCAGTGACGTTCGCCAAACCCCGGGGCGTGAGGCAACGGCCGAAAACCAGCGGCGGAGCACTTCCGGATAGCGGCCGACGCGGCCATCGGGATGGCCGTAGAAGAAGAGCGGCTCGCGAGCTGCGTACTTCTCGGTGACCGCCGCTTCAAAATATTCGCCGACGGCCGCAACGACTTGTTTATCAGTTCGTTCACGCTTGCCGTCGAGCGCGATCCCCAGGCAAACGGGATGCACGGGAATCTGCAGGACGCCGGAACCTTCGGGCGTAAACGGCAGGTCATCGTACGCGGCGGCGAACTCCGACGAGTGAGCAACACCGAGACTTTGCAACGCTTCCGCCAGCGCCGGGTTGTAGCGACCGTGAGGCGCCACGAAGCCGACCGGATCGACGCCGCAGCGGCGAATGGCGTCGAGGCCGCGCTGGATATTGCGGCGATTTTCGCGGGCGTCGCGATACGTGTGGTGATGATATCCGTGCGACCCGACGTCCATGTCACGGAGCGCGGCCACGGCTTCCGGCTGTGATTCGTACTGGGAGCCGCACAGATAGTGCGACGTCATCTCTTCGTGCCCGCGGACAGCATCAAGCATCCGGTAAAAGTCGTCCGCAATGAAGCGGTCGTGGTCGAAGCGAAAGTTGGCCGCCGTTTGATAGGGAAACGGATAGGGGGACGTACGCATCCAGACGCCGCCCAGTTCCTGGATAGCGCAGCGAAGCCGGGAGATGAGCGTCTCGCGGACGGTGCGATGATCGACCGCGGCAACTTCCTCGCGGGCCTCGATGTCGCCGACCTGCCAAAATGCGTGCGTTGTCTTCGGAGCGACTGCAGCGGAGATCGATATCGGATTGACATCGAACTCAAATAGCGAGACTTCGATGCTTTGCTGATCGGGCCGAAGTGTGGGCGGCGGCGAAAGGCGACCGTCGAACAACACAAACCGCGTCGGGCCGGCATCGTGCCGCGCAACGATCGGCACACCTTCTTGGCCAAGCATGCGCAGCCAACTCGAAGGCAGGCGGTCATAAGCAAGCGGCAACAGCGGGAGCGAATCGTTGATCATGACGCCGTTGCCTCCCACGCCGACCGAACATCCGGCAAGGCGCCGACATGCGGAATCGTCGCGTCGACATGTTTGCGTCGCCACAGCAGGCGATGCTTACGCGCGAGCAGCCATTCGGAGAGTGCGCTGAGTCCGCAGAAGACCCAACCTTGCGGACCGTCGAGCCAGCCGAACTTCCAGACGAAGCGTCGAAAGAATTCCACAGCCGGGCGGAGCCAAAGGTCGACGCCGCGCGGCGCGATTCCGGCGGTCACACGGGCCGCGGCCGCAATCTGCGTGTAGCGTTGCATCTTTCCGAGGAACGCCGCAGGAGTCGGCAACGTGAAATGTTCGAGGTGATGCTCCAGCTTTCCGACCGGGCCGTGAGCGACAAACCGTTCGTGAACGTCGCCTTGCCACATGCCCGCCGAACGATGGACGAGCCGCAGCGGCAGGTCGTTTTGCGTTCCGGAAAAGCGAAAGCGGCGACCAAAGATGGTGCTCCGGATCGGCACGCGATAGCCGACGCGACTCTTGTCGGAGATTCTTCGACGCACCTCCTCGGCGAGGCGCGGCGACGGCCGTTCGTCCGCATCGATGAAAAACACCCAATCGCCGCGAGCCGCTGCAGACGCCGCGTTTCGCTGGGCGGCGAAGTTGTCGAACGCTCGTCGTATGACCCTCGCGCCGAGTTGCTCGGCTATTTCCGGCGAACCGTCTGCAGAGCCTCCGTCGATGACGATCACTTCATCGGCCCAATCGAGCATGGGCAACAGGCGACGGAGATTGTCCGCCTCATTGAGCGCCAGCACGGCGACGGTCACGCGAGACGCGTTCATGCCGCACCTCGCAAACCGGCGGCACGACGCAGCCTACGCGCAACGAGGAAGTATCGCACCGGCCAACGCAAGTTGTAGTAAACGGCGACGAGCGCCAACTCAGCGACCAATAAGCCGGAGGCGACCGCGGCAATCAGCAAATGCATCCGAACGTCGGCATTGGCGGGCCAGTGATAAAGCGAACGCCATGCGGAGCTTGCCGAACTCCCTCCCGAGGCCGCCGAAGGCATGCAATGACTAATGCTCTGCTCGCCGTGCAGTCCATGCATCAGCAAATATTTGCCCATCAGGAAGGCGGCCAGAAGCCACCAAGGCCAAACGTCGCCGACTTGTCGCGCAGCGACGGCCGCCGTGCAGACGTGCAGCCCGAGATCAACGGCTTCATCGACATTGGCGTCGAGCCAGGCTCCCCATTGGGTCGCGGTCTTGCGAAGCCGAGCCAGCGGGCCGTCGATGCGGTCGCAAAGATATGCCGCGAGAATCAACCCGGCGGCCGGCAGACTCGGCGATCCGCTACGAACGAGCACGATTGCGGCCAAAACCGCCAGCGATAGGCCGACGATCGTCAGATGCCAAGGCTTCACGGGGGTCGCGTAGAGTTGAAACGCCAGACGCTCGGCGACCGGCCGCAAATACCGGCTCGCCAACGGGTAGTTCGCATCGCGGCCGCGCTCTCCGACGAGCCATGCCGCTCGATTCGGCTCGGCCACACGTTGCGGTGCTCCGGCGAGTCGACGAGGGCTGAAGCGACTAAAGTACTCCGCTTCGCGAACGGCGTCGTCCGAAGTGACATTCACACTACGCCCCAGGTGATTGACTTCCGATCGCCGCACGCGTTTAGCTTCGCGCCAGGCGCGAATGAAAGCCAAGCGTCGCTCGCGCGGCAAGGCCGGAATTCGCAGCATGTCATACGCCAAGCGGGCCGTCACGCCGAGCGCCGCGCGCAGGCGATGGCGACGCAATCGCAGATTCTTCCATTGAAAGAGCAGCGTGTTCCGCCACGCAAGCTCCAGATTTCCTTGCTCGCCGTACTTCGCACCAAACGACGCCGCTCCGCGATGCCAGGCCACGGATTCGGGCACATACACGGCCCGATATCCGGCCATGAATCCGCGGAAGCAGAAATCGAGATCTTCGATCCGGCCGGGCAGGTAGAGCGGATCAAAGCCGCCGAGCTTGAGAAATGCTTCGCGGTCGACCGCGATCGCAGCGCCTGCCGAAGCCGTCTCTCCGGCGACGGCGGCGACGTCTTCAGCGCCCGCGAAGTGCGACGTCGCTTTCACTAAGCCTCGCCGCCAACAAACGGCGGTCTTAAAGCCCTCATGGGTGACGCCGTCGAACAGAAAGCAGCGGGGAGTCGTGAGGAAAACGGGCTCTTCGGCGGCTTTCGAGTTCAGCGTTCGCGATTCCAAAAACGGCTCGACGAGTCGATCGACGGCCGAGCCATCTAGGCGAATGTCGTTGTTGAGCAACAGAACCACGCGGCCTGAACAGCGGGCCACGGCCTCGTTGAACGAGACGAGCCCGAGGTTGGGCATGGCGACGATTTCCGCCGTCGGAAACTCGCTTCGCAGCAGATCGCGAGAATCGTCCGTCGAATCGTTGTCGACGACGACAAGCCGACAGCGATGCCGAGAATTGGCCGCCGCCGCGACGATCGACGGCAGGCACTCCGCCAACAGCGCGCGGCCGTTGTAATTCAGCACCAATATGTCGACTTCGATCGCTTCCATGCTCCCCCCGCGCGCAAACTCATCCATGAGTTCGGCGAACGGAAAATTTACGCCGCCCGGCTTGTGAAGGTCAAGAGAAGCTGTCGACGCCGGCACGAGATCCGCCGGTCCGTGCGGCCCGATCTATCCTTCACGACGCTCGCTATCAGCCGGCGCCTCGACATGCCACCAACCGTCGCGGAACGAGAGTTCAGCACCTTCCGGCACGCGAAACCACAGCGAGAACTCACGCTCGGCTTGTCCCCCGCGAACCATCTTGGCAATCAGATAGACGGCGACGAAAGGTGCCGGCAGAGCCATCGCCGACACGTAAATAATCAAGAGCCCGTCGCCACTGCTTGCTACAAAGCAGTGGATG
>JAFLCO010000455.1 GCA_017303535.1 Planctomycetota bacterium | reverse complement strand
GCGCTCCTTTTCGAGTTCGTCGGTGTGAAGAGCCCGATCGAGCAGCTTCATCAGCGATTGCATTTTCTTTTGACCGATGCCCGGCACGGCGGCGAGCGAATCGTACGGTGTGCGAAGCAGATCGCCGAGCGAACGATGCAGCAGCGCCCGCGGCAAGCGGCGATCGGCCGGCAAGGCCCAGTGCGCGAGAGGTTTACTCAGTTGCGGAGCGTATCGATCCGTGAGTAAGAGATTGCGGATTTTGTCGAACCGGGCGGCCAGTTCGAAACGTAGTTGGCGAACGGAAGCTGAGTGCTTGATCATGTCGAAACTCCTGCCCAAAAAACCGGCAGCAAACGTCGTGAAACTAAGCATCCGCCTGACGTAAGTCGTTTGGATTCACGATCTTCCAACGACGAAACCCCTGTTAGGCAACAAACGTGCCAAAAGGTCATAGTGGGTGACAAACGAGGGGGTCGCCGTGCCTGAAAACTCCAAACCTATGCGCGAAACTAATAAAGCTTTGAGTAATGGTCGTCGGAATTTTCTCGCGGCGGCAGAATTGCGAGAGACGGATGCCGCCGAACATAATTCGATTCCCACCATGATTCGCGCCGCCGTGGAAATGAAGCTTCGCGCAGAAGCGATACATCATTCCCCACTCCCCATTCCGCCTTCCCCACTTCCGCCCGAGGTCTCCCATGTCGCTCCCCCGTCGCACGTTTCTCCAGCGCAGCTTGGCGGCGGGCATGGTCGCGGGCTGTGCGACGTTTCAAAAGCCGCAACGTGCTCGAGCTGCATCGGCCAACGAGAAGATCGTCGTCGGCGTGATGGGCTTGGGGCGCGGCAAGGGACTGATTCAGTCGTTCGCGCCGAGCGAGAACTGCCACGTTGAGTATGTCTGCGACGTCGACTCGCGCCGCTTGGCCGAAGGGGCGAGCTTGGTGACGAAGTTGGCGGGCAACAACCCGCAACAGGTCGTCGACGTGCGGAAGATTCTCGACGACAAGAAAGTCGACGCTCTCATCATCGCCGCGCCTGATCATTGGCACGCTCCCGCCACGATCATGGCCTGCAACGCCGGGAAGCATGTGTACTGCGAAAAGCCGACGAGCCACAACCCGCAAGAAGGCGAGTGGATGATCGCCGCCGCGCGAAAGCACAACCGCG
Organism: Planctomycetota bacterium; assembly: GCA_017303535.1. Lineage (GTDB taxonomy): Bacteria > Planctomycetota > Planctomycetia > Pirellulales > PNKZ01 > PNKZ01. The sequence goes on along the minus strand of JAFLCO010000455.1, from coordinate 3,507 downwards.
TGGTGCAGATCGGGACGCAGCGGCGGAGCATGCCGGTGTTTATCGAAGCCGTGAAGCAGTTGCAGGCCGGTGTGATCGGCAAGCCGCTCTTGGCCCGAGGTTACTACTTCAACCCGCGCCCGACGATTAAGAAGGGGCAGCCGGCCGCGGTGCCGGAGTGGCTCAACTACGATCTATGGCAAGGCCCGGCGCCCGAGCGCGACTATCGCGATAACCTCGTGCATTACAACTGGCATTGGCTCTGGCATTGGGGGACTGCGGAACTCGGCAACAACGGCGTGCATCTCGTGGATATTTGCCGCTGGGGGTTGGGCGTGGACCATGCGAAGACGGTCACGTGCGCCGGCGGACGATATCGTTATGACGACGACCAACAAACGCCCGATACCACGGTGGCTACGTTCGACTTCGGTGATCGGGCCATCGTCTGGGAAGCCCGCAGCTTCTATAAGCCGATCGCCGACGACTCGCCCACGTATGAGATCGCCTTCTACGGCGAAAACGGCACGATGACGTGCTCGCAGACGAAGCTCACGACTTACGATCCGTCGGGAAAAAAGCTCGCGGAGCAAACATTCACCGCCGGCGACCTGCCGCACATTGAGAATTTTTTGAGTTGCGTGCGTAGCGGCGAGCGGCCGAACGCCGACATCGAGATCGGCCACAAAAGCACGCTGCTCTGCCACTTGGGAAACATGGCGTATCGCACGGGCCAGACGTTGCACATCGACCCCAAGACGCAGAAGCCGACGAGCGCCGAAGCGCTTAAGCTATGGGGGCGGGAGTACCGCGACGGCTGGAAACCGGTGGTGTAACGATGTTTAAACCGGGGCACCGCTGCGTTATGCCCCACCACCCGACTGCGAATCAGTGCTGCAGTTCGATTTCCACGACGGCCAGGCCGACTTCGTTGTTCGATAAATCCTTGACGAGGTCGACCTTGCCGACGGTCGGTAGGTACGCGGCGTAGTGTTTGTTGCGAACCTCCATGACTCGGCCCCGAAGCACATCGTCCGTGGCGGAGACCAGTGCGACGAGGCTGCTGCTGGTGACGCCGCCGTCGTCGGTCGGCTTTAGACCTGCGGCATAGACCGTCGTAGCTCCGGCGGCGTAAAGATCATCGACAAGATTCACGACTACCGCACGTTCCAATTTGACCGGCCTATTCTTCGAATCCTTAAGCCAGTCGCGGGCTTCGCGATATTCGTCTGTCCTTGAGGAGAAGTTGTCGCCGATGATCTTCGTCATCGACGTGCTGACGAACTGCTTTGAGTCGGCGTCGTCCTTCATTTCCGGCTGAGCGGTTGTCGCCGAACCGCCGGGGCTTCCGCCGTTGGAGCCGCCGGCCGACTTGCCGGAGTTGCAGCCGATGCAAAGTAGCGAGCTGAGAACGACGCTTAGGAAGTGAGTGTGTCGCATCGTTGCATTCTATGTCGTTTCAACGGACGAGTCGCGATAGAAATGGAAACGGCCGGCTTACGCCGGTCGCTCGCACAATTCATAGATTGTTGCGACTTAGTATTCAAATTGCAGCTGTACGACAGGTTGTCCGGCGTCGGCTTGTTTTAGTCCCTCGACGAGCTCCGGTTTACCCAACGCGGTAAGTAGCGTCTTGTTAAAGGCATTGATCGTTTCAAACACTTTCGTACGGGCCGCCGCTTGACCGCCGATGACCACCATCGCGGCCGGGGCCTTGACGACATCCCCCTCCGGCATCACGGCCGTGAAGTACACACGTACGGCACCGGCCGCGTACAGGTCTTCCACCAACTTGGTCACATCGGCCTTGGTCGTCTTCTCGTTACTCGGCACATGCTTCTCGTTCTTGAGCCACTCGCGAGCTTCCTTGAACACTTCCTTCTGCATGTCGAACTGTTCGGCCGAGAGTTTGGCGATTTGGTCCATCTGCTCGGCCGTGACCTGAGCCGAAGCGGAACCGGCCGACAGAACGGCGATCGTCAAAGCGGCGAACAAACGAGCGAGGTGCGTCATGGTGAAGTCCTTTCCAAAAGCGGAGTGACAAGGTGCGAATACTGCCCGTCATTCTGACCGAGGATGCCGCGAATGCGAGCGGCGAGAGCGTTGACGAACCGAAATCAGACGCTCCAACCAGTTCTTCCCCCCTCCGCCCTCCCCCTTCCGCCTTTGCTTAACTCCCTACGCACTCACCTCTTCGCCATGCCGGCATGGGTGGCGGGTGTTGACGTTGACCCACCCCGAACCTTCCCTAAAATACGGCACTCTTTGGACTTATATCTTCCCGTCTGTGTGAGCCCGCTCGCCGCCATGTCTGACGAAGCCGATTCCCCAGGTATTCATGAAGCCGCCCGCCGCGAGAAGCTGCGCAAGATTGCGGAGCTTGGTCACGATCCTTGGGGCCAGCGCTTCGACGATCACCAATCGATCGGCTCGATCCGTGCCCGCGAAAATGAGATCACCAGCGAACCGGCGCCGGCCGAGGCTCGCGATCAGAGCCCGGTGCTGCATGGTCCGAAGGTTCGCGCGGCCGGCCGCATCGTGCTGCAGCGCGATACGGGCAAGCTCATCTTCGCCAACATCCGCGACTGGTCCGGCACGATCCAAGTCTTCATCGGCAAGTCGCAAGTGGGCGACGAGAATTGGGCGCTCTGTAAGCTGCTCGACTTGGGCGACCTCGTCGGGGTCGACGGTGAACTGAAGCGAACCAAGACCGGCGAACTGACGATCTTCGCGACGAAGATCACGTTCCTCACGAAGTCGGTCGTGCCGCACCCGGAGAAGTTTCATGGTCTGAGCGATACCGAACTCCGCCAGCGGATGCGGTATCTCGACCTGATTTACAGCGACGGCGTTCTCGATCGGTTCCTCGCGCGCACCAAGATCGTGCAGTCGATTCGCAGCACGCTCGGCGGCGAGGGCTTCGTCGAAATTGAAGGCCCGACGCTCCATAGCATTGCGGGCGGCGCTGCGGCGCGACCGTTTAAGACGCATCACAACGCCCTCGACATGCAGCTCTACATGCGCATCGCGCTGGAGCTGCATTTGAAGCGGCTGCTGGTCGGCGGCGTCGAACGGGTTTACGAACTCGGCCGCGTCTATCGCAACGAGGGGATCAGCCCCCGGCACAATCCCGAATTTACGATGCTCGAGGTCTATCAGGCTTACGGCGATTACGGCTCGATGATGGATCTCACCGAAAAGCTCATCGTCGGCGCGATTCGGGCCAGTCGGAAGCCGGGCGACGGTTCGCTGGTGCTGCCGTGGGGCGAGAAGACGATCGACTTTACCCCGCCGTTTCAGCGAGCCACGTACGACGAACTCTTCGAGAAACATGCAGGCGTCCGGCCCGACGACGAAGCGGCCGTGCGCGCGCTCGCCGAGAAGATCGGCTTTGAGACCGCGGGGAAAGACCCGGACGTCATCAAGAGCGAAGTCTTCGAAGAGAAGGTCGAAGACGCGCTGGTCGGCCCGATCTTCGTGATCGACTATCCTTCCAGCATCTGCCCGCTGACTAAGCGGAAGAATGCC
>JAFLCO010000454.1 GCA_017303535.1 Planctomycetota bacterium | reverse complement strand
GGTCCGATCGTCGGCCCGATCGCGGCGGGCCTCGCCTTCGGTTGGCTCCCCGCACTCATCTGGATTCTCGTCGGCAGCATCTTCATCGGCGGCGTCCACGACATGACCGCTCTGACGGCCTCGGTCCGCCACAAGGCCGGCTCGATCGCCGAGGTGGTGCATGCCCACATGAGCCGGCGTTCGTTCCTACTGTTTCTCTCGTTCGTCTGGATCGCACTCGTTTACATCATCGTGGCGTTCACCGACGTCACCACGGCGGCGTTTGTCGGCGAGGTCAACCTTGCTACCGGGGAAGCGGCGAACCCCGGCGATCCTCCGGCGAGCGGCGGGCTCGTGATCAAGGGCGCGGAAGTCGCATCGTCGTCCCTCATGTACCTGGTGCTTCCGTTATTGATGGGGCTGTTGCTGCGGTACACGAAATTGTCGCTCAACATGGCGACGTTGATTTTTATTCCGCTCGTCGGCGTGACGATCTACGCGGGGCACTACATTCCGTTTAGCGTCGAAAGCCTCTTCGGCGTGAGCCGCGAGCGGGCGCAAGATTATTGGGACGTAGCGTTGCTGGCCTACTGTTTGATCGCGGCGGTCGTTCCGGTCTGGCTCCTTCTGCAACCGCGCGGGCACCTCGGCGGCTATTTCTTGTATATCGCGCTCGGTGGCGCCATCGTCGGGCTCATGTTCGGCGGACAAACGGTCGAATACCCGGCGTTTACCGGCTGGCTCTCGGCCGACGGCCAGACGCTGATGCCGTTCTTGTTCATCACCATCGCCTGCGGCGCTTGCTCCGGCTTCCATTCGCTCATCGCCTCGGGAACAACGTCGAAGCAACTCCGCCGCGAGACGGATGCCCGCACCATCGGCTACGGCGCAATGCTGCTGGAAGCGATGGTGGCTTTCATTTCCTTGTCGTGCGTCATGATTTGGGCGGCGGGATCTCCGAACCTGTTCGATCCGAAAACCGGCAAGTCGCTCACGGCCAACCTGATCTACGCCCAGGGCATGGGCGAGTTCCTTAAAGTGCTCGGTATTCCGCCGCAGTTGGCCATTTCGTTCGCGCTCATGGCGTTCACCACTTTCGTCTACGACACGCTCGACATTTGCACGCGGCTGGGGCGCTACATCATTCAAGAATTGACCGGCATGAAAGATTGGAAGGGGCGCTGGTTGGGAACGGCCCTGACGGCGGGCGCACCGCTTTACTTTCTGCTCGCGCCGCTGCCGCAGGGGGGAAAGGTCCCGCTTTACAAAACCTTTTGGAACCTCTTCGGCGCGAGCAACCAGTTGCTTGCGGCCCTCACGCTGCTCGGGGTGACGGTCTGGCTGTGGCGCACGCGCCGCGAAACCTGGGTCTGGCTGGTCACGGGCATTCCCTGCGTTTGGATGTACGCCATGAGCAGTTGGGCGTTGTCGTTGATGACGTTCCCGAAGTTCTACGACGCCGACGGCAAATTCACCACGCCGACCGATCCGGTGCCGTGGATCGGCTGCGTGCTGCTGGCACTGGCGGCCATGATGTTGGTCGAAGCCTATCTGGCGCTCCGCGGCCAAAAGTCGCCCCCCGCCGGCCGCACGGCCCCGGCCCTCTCGGCCGCCGGAAGCTAGGTTTTCGTATTGCCGACACATACTAGCCCCGAAGCGCAAGCGAGGGGACACTAGGACTTTGCTCAAGACCGCGCAGGGGTGGCTGGGGCATAGCGCAGCGGTGCCCCAGTTACTGGGCCTTGGCGAATACGCTTCAGCCCTAGCCACCCGACGCGCCTATTGATAAATCCATGCCGACCGACGAACAACAAATCCGCGATCTCGTCGCCCGCTGGATGACGGCCACGAAAGCCGGCGACACGGCGACCGTCTTGAGTCTGATGACCGACGACGTCATGTTTCTCGTCGCAGGCCGACAGGAACCGATGCGCGGCAAAGCGGCGTTTGCCGCGGCGTTGCCCGCGCCGCCGTCGGCGGGAACGCCGGCCCCGACGATCGACGGCACGAGCGACATTCAAGAAATCGTCGTGGCCGGCGACCATGCCTATCTGTGGTCGAAATTAAGAGTCGTCGTCACTCCGCCCGGCGGCGCCGCAATCACCCGGGCAGGCCACACACTGACGATCTTCCGCAAAGAGGCCGGCCGCTGGCTGCTCTGCCGCGACGCGAACATGCTGACCCGCGTCGAGGGCTGAGGCCGATGAACAACGTCGTCTACGCACTCGAACCAACGCTCTCCGTCGAAGACTTCATCGACGTCCTTCGCCGTTCGACGCTCGCCGAGCGCCGCCCGGTCGACGACCAAGCGACAATCGCCGGTATGCTACGGCACGCTTCAGTCGTCATCACGGCCCGCGTCGACAATCGACTTGTCGGCGTCTCGCGGGCCATCTCGGATTTCGGCTATTGCACATATTTATCGGACCTCGCGGTCGACGAAGCTTTTCAAGGCCGCGGCATCGGCCGCGAACTGATTCGCCGCACACATGAAGCGGCCGGCCTCGGGACCACATTGATCTTATTGGCCGCGCCGAAGGCCCGCACTTATTATCCGCATATCGGCATGCGCTCACACGACTCGTGCTGGATCATCGATCGCCGCAGCCCGCCGCCGACGACTTAATGGTCCCTCGCCGACGGGCGGGCCGTCGCCACATCACGCAGGTTGTCAAGCATGTTTTTGGCCGGCGCAGTTTGCGCGCTGTTTTCAAGTCGCAATTTGGCCGGTCGCCATTTTGTAGTCGGCGCGTAAGCCGCCACAAAATGTAGGCCGGCCAAAAACATCCTGGAACCGGATGCTGTAACTCAGACAATACGGAATGCGAGATTCCGCGCCAACCTTAGCCCCCGGTTCTTTAAACCGGGGGCAAGCGACGCCGATTTGCCGCAGTTCGCAACCACCGCATACTAGCCCCGAAGCGCAAAGCGAGGGGGTATGGCCGCTTTCCCCCATGATCAACGGCGAAACAACGATTCACCGAATTGCTCCGGGCTTGAAGTGCCAGGAGCTAAGGTCCTTCAGCATGAATCTCCCAAGCCCACATTTAGACGACGTCACCCTCGCCCGGCCTTCGGGCACCCTCTCCCGACGGGAGAGGGGTTGGTGGTCGGCCGTTTGCGACGTACCGCTTTATGTTCGGCGTCGCCACTTATTCACAATCGTTTTGCAATTACAACCGCGCTACCGTAAGTGCGTACATTTTGGAGGGGGTGCGTACATCGAGGTCGAAAATGTACGCATCGCATCACTTAGAACTAAGGGTGCGTACATCTTGGGGGCCGATGTACGCACTTGCAATTTCGAGACAGTTGCAATGCGGTTGCAATTACCGCCGGCGGAACGCCGCGAAGGACGTTCCCCACCGAAGACGCTTTCTGATCCGCGAAACAGGACAACGCCGAGGCGAGCGGCCGGCCTAAGCCCGCCGCTGCGATCCCGTTCCCATAACTTCATCCCTCATAATCTTCCGCTCCGCAGCGTGATCTTGGACTGTTCGCTCCGGAATGTGAATAATTGTTCCGCACCGTTGCCGCTCGCCCCGTTGCCACCGCCGTATTTGGGGAGTTGCTCATGACGACCAACCACGACAAGACTTCGCACGCCCGCCCCGTCGCCGAGTTCTGGACCGGCCGGATGCTGGTCGACGGCCGCTGGATCGACGGCGGCGAACAGCTGGAAAACCGCAACCCGGCGAACTTTGCCGAGGTGCTCGGCATGTTTCCCCGCGGCACCGCGGCCGACGCCGACCGTGCCGTACACGCGGCTCGTCGAGCTTTCCCGGCTTGGCGACGGATGAGCCGCATCAAACGGGGCGAACTGTTCGACAAGCTCGCCGCGCTGATTCAGCGCGATGTCGATGCCCTCGCCGCGACGTTAGCCCGCGAGAGCGGCAAGATCATCGACGAAGCCCGGGCCGAAGTCGTCGAAGGCCTGCACATGGTGCAGTACGTCTGCGGTACGGCCCGGCAACCGATCGGCGATTGCGTGGCGTCGGAAGTGGCAGGCAAGGACCTGTATGTCCGTCGCAAACCGCGCGGCGTCGTGGCAGTGATCACGCCGTGGAATTTCCCGTTTGCGGTGCCACTCTGGATGCTGGGCCCGAGCCTGCTCGAAGGCAACACGGTCGTCTTCAAGCCGTCGGATGAGACGCCCGAGATCGGCACGAAGCTCACGGAACTCTTCCTCGAAGCGGGCTTTCCGGCCGGCACGATCAACCTCGTTCATGGCCTTGGCGAAGAGATCGGCGATGCGCTGGCGCGACACGACGACATCGACGTCGTTTGCTTCACCGGCAGCTACGAAGTCGGCTCGCACATTCGCAAGCTCGCGGCGGAAAGCGATCACAAGACCTGCGCTTGCGAGATGGGCTCGAAGAGCGCGGTGATAGTTTGCGAAGACGCGCGGCTCGATCTGGCCGTGCATGCCGCTTTGTTGAGTGCGTTCAAAACGACGGGCCAGCGCTGCGTGTCGGCGGGTCGCGCGATCGTGCATCGCTCGCTGCTCGCCAAGTTTGAAGACCAGCTTTGCGAGAAGGCCGCGCAACTGAAGTTTGCCGAACCGTTCACCGCCGGAGCGTTCGCAGGCCCTCTGATCAATCAGTCGTCCGTCGACAAGGTGACGAAGTACAACGCGCTCGCCAAAGACGAAAAGGCGAAGGTGCTGCTCGACGGCGGCCGACTTACCGCAAACGATC
>JAFLCO010000453.1:2891-4683 GCA_017303535.1 Planctomycetota bacterium | reverse complement strand
GCGGAACTTTGACTAGTACGACCAGCGGAAGTCGATCTTCAGCAGGCAGTCGTAAAACCGCGAGCTGGTGATCGGCGTGCCGAGGCTCGCGCCCCATTCGAAGAGGCCGAGGTTGCCGCCGCAGTCGCGCACGTAACGCAGTCCCGACGTCAGCTCGATGATGTGATCTCCCTCGGCGTTGGAGACCGTACCGTTGGGATTGGTGCGTTGGCCGTTGCCGATGTAGAAGCCTTGCCCCTCGAACGTACCGATCCAGGCGGTCGAGTCGTGGTCGACGATGACGTGGCTCGCGCCGAGGCCGTACGTCAGCACTTGGCCCGCCCACGCCGTGCCCGGAACCGGGAAGAAGTACTTCAACTCGCCGTGCAGATAAGTAACGTCGTTCCACTTGTATCGCAGCAAGCCGCCGGGCTCCAGCGAGACGTGCCCCGTGCCGAGGCCCATGCTTGGAGACCCGGTCGGGAAGTAGCTGCGGAAGATTTGCGTGACCTGCCAGACGTCGCCGTCGATGAACACGGTCTTCACCGTGAGCTTCATGTCGCCGAAACCGGCGTGGTTGCGATTGACGTCGGGATTCGTCCAGCGGATGGGAAACTCGGTCGCCGTCGAAAACTTCTTGCTGCCGAGTTCGAGCTGCGTGTTGAACTCTTGGTAGTCGAGGTTTCGCTCGGCAAGAGCCGGCCCGCGACCGCCGGCCGTTTGAGCCCAGAGGTACTCGGCCCGATCCGGGAACGGCGTGTTGTCGAACGAGTTCATGCGGAACCGCAGGTTGCCGAACGGTTGTGAGGTGTCGAGCGCGAACGGAGCCATGGCCAGGCGTTCGCGACCGATGCCCCCTTCGATGTTGCGGGCAATAAGCCAATTGCGAAGGCCGCGGCGTGGCGCGGCCCGCGAGTCGGCGATGACTTGTCCGAAGACCGGCGCGGCCGCTTCACCCGTCATACTCGACTCGGGCAGATAAGCGTTGGGAGCCGTCATGCCGGGCGGCATCGGGGCAGGGGGGAGCATTTCGGCCCCGAGCGGCTCGGGCAGGGGCACCGTGCTAAGCGGATCGGCCTGGGCCGTGAAGACGGGGCTGGCGACGGCCGGCGTGTAGCCGCCGGTTTGGAAGATCGCTTGGTCGTAGCCACGCGGCAGGCCAGGCTCGTCGACGACGCTGATCCGCGGCGCAATGACCACCGCCGAATCTTTGGCGACGGCCGTCGGCAGACCGACGATCACACGGCGGCGGCCGACCGACGGCTGCTCGACGGGAACTTGATACGGAACAGCCTGAGCTTCGGCCGCCGCGGGCACGACTGGGTTCTGCGCGGGTGCGGCGTCCAGCGAAGGCGGAGGTTCGAAGGGTGGAGCTTCGGCAACTCGTTCACCACCGACGGCCGGCGGCGCAAACACTTCGCCGGGCATGACAGGGATCGCCACCGGCGCAGGCGCGGGAAAGATGTAGTCCTGCGCGGCGCAGACCTGCGGCGCTACGATGGTTGCCGCAAGCAACACCGCCCGTATGAGTCGTCGATGACCTAGTTCGCAAGACAATTCAGCGATCCGAAGCACCACCCTGCCGGCGCTCGCTCCGCGCGGAAAGCCGAGGATGGCTCTTCGGTTATCGGTTGCAGCGCATTTTTGGCCTGAGCAATTGGGGTAAGATTTTCGGGCACGCGGCTGAAGGAATTCAGGCAGCCTGCCGGCGGCCCGCGTCGTCGGCGTAAACCACCTAATGTTTACCCCTTGGACCGTGATTGCTATCATAACGCCGCTTGGTTTCGGTACTTAGGTTCGCTTGCGTTCGCAA
>JAFLCO010000453.1:0-2870 GCA_017303535.1 Planctomycetota bacterium | reverse complement strand
CCGGCGACTGATGCGCGGCGAATTTGGCGACGGCATTCGATTTCGACGTGACCGACGACCGGCAATGTTCGGCGCTTCAACGGAGTGTTCATGCAAAACCTTCCGATCCATTGGTACGAAGGGGCCTTTCTTCGTCCGCAGCATTTTCAGGCCGCCGACCGCTACTGGGCCGAACAGCTTCACGCTTCGCATCAATGGAGCAACCCATACAGCTACGGTATCTGCGAGATCGCTTTCAGCCGCGATGCGTTGGCCGGACACCAGTTTGAATTGCAGCGCCTGCGAGCCCGGCTGCGCGACGGAACGCTCGTCGACTTGGGCGGCGAGACGGCGCCGGATCGGCTCGATATGCGGAGCCCGGCCGGCGGCGGATTGGCGGTGCCTGCGGCCCAGTCGGCGCTGGCGGATGCGTTCGAGAAGTCGTCGGTGGTGAAGGTGTATCTCGGCGTGCCGCGGACGGTGATGGGGCGTCCGAACGTCGCCTCCTCCAACGGTGACTCGGATGTGCGCTACGTCGACGTCACGACGAACGTCCAAGATGAAAGCTGGGGCGGCGGCGAGGAGCAGATTCAGTTTCGCAAGCTGAACGCCGTGCTTTTGCTCTCGACGCAAGACCTCTCAGGCTACGAACTGTTGCCGCTGGCGCAAATCAAACGTGCGGGCGACGGCGAGGCCGCGCCGCAACTTGACGAGACGTTCATCCCGCCGGTATTGCGCATCGACGCCTGGCCGCAACTCAGTCGGGATATGGTGCGGGCCGTGTACGACATGGTCGGCGGCAAGATCGAGACGCTTAGCCGGCAGATCGCCTCGCGCGGCATCGGCTTGGAAAGCACGGAGCCGGGTGACGTCGATCGCATCTTGATGTTGTCGGCATTGAACGCGGCCCATGCCGTGTTGGCGGTGCTGGCCTTCGCGCAGGACGTTCATCCGCGCGAGGCGTATATGGAACTCTGCCGCGTCGCGGGTCAGCTCGGCATTTTCGGCCCGGATCGTCGACTAACCGGCATCCTGCCGTACGATCACGACGACTTGCATCGCATCTTTCTCGATATTCGCCTGCGTATTGAAGGCTTGCTCAATTCGGTTCGCGACTACGAATTCGAACAGCGGAGCTTCATCGGCGTCGGCCTCGGCATGCAAGTGTCGCTCGAGCCGCGGTGGTTCAACTCCGATTGGCAGTGGTACATCGGCGTCAACAAGGGCGAGCTATCGCCGCGAGAATGTCTGGAATTGCTCACTCAGCTCGACTGGAAGCTCGGCAGCAGCCGGCAGGTTGAGCTGCTCTTCAAGCATCGGGCCGCGGGCGTGCAGTTGTTGCCTGTGGAGCGTGTCGTGCGGGCGCTGCCTGCGCGGAACGATTGGATGTATTTCGAAGTGCCGCGACAAGACACGCCGGCCTGGCAAGACGTGCAGCAAACGCAAACACTGGCCATGCGGTTGAAAGATTCATTGATCATGAATCTCGACCGACTGCAGGGCGAGCAGAATCTCGTGGTGTCGGCGTTCGGCAGAAAAAACTCGCTCAAATTCGCCCTCTTCGCGGTGCCGCACAGGTTATGACGCCGCGACATTCCTTGGCCGTCGATCCGTTTCTGCTTCATGTCCTCGGTCTTCTGGACCGCTTGGCCGATGGGCAGTCGCCCAACCCTTTGGAAGAGAGGGCTCGCATCATTGCGCTGCTCGATCAAGGCGAAGCGATCGTCGGATCGGGCCGCGAATGGGAACTCACCAAATACGCGCTGGTTTCCTGGGTCGACGAAATGCTCGTCGAAACGGATTGGGAATCGCGCGAATGGTGGAGCAACAACGTGCTGGAAATGGAACTCTTCCGCACGCGACTTTGCAGCGAACAGTTTTACGTGAACGCCAAAGAAGCTTCGACCTTGGCGCGGCGGGACGCCTTGGAAGTTTACTACGTGTGCGTGGTGCTCGGCTTTCGCGGGCTGTATCGCGACCCGGCCTTGGCGGCGATGCTTACGCAGCGGCATGGAATTCCGGCGGACTTGGGCGGCTGGGCCAAACAGATTTCGCTGGCGATTCGCCTGGGCCAAGGTCGACCGGCATTGGCGGAAGCGGAGCGCGAGGTGCAAGGCGCGCCGCCGCTTCGTCCGCGAGCGGCTGTCGTTTGGACTTGGCTTCTCTCCGGAATGCTCGCGGCCTGGAACGTGATCTACTTCGCATTGTTCTTCTCTCGTTGAATTCGTCACAACTTTATGACGGCGCATGACGCGCCTAACGCATGAGCAGTGCCGCTGAAGAATCTGCCGATGGTGCTCAAGCCGCTGATGCCGGCGGAGGCGGGGCTGCGTCCAAACCGGCGAAGCCCGCTGGCAAGGGAGCCGGCTGCCTGACGGCGATGACGCCCGCCACGACGCCGGGGTGCGCCGGGTGCTTGTCGGCCGTGTTTCTGGTCACGACCGTCGCCACGGTTTGGACGTATTTCCTGCTCGACGAATCGAACGTTCCGTGGCGGCATTCGATGAGCCCGCTCAGGATCGGGTTCGTCGTGTTGATGGTGCTGTTGATTCCGCTGATCGTGCGCAAGACAGTACAGCTCTGGCTCGATACCGAGTCGGCCAAATACCCCGACGTCGACTACGCTTGGAAGGCCGGGCTTGAGGCGCTGGCCGCCAACGGCATCTCACTTTCGTCGGCGCCCGTGTTCGTCATTCTCGGCTCTTCCGGGGAGCGGCAAGAGCGCGCCTTGCTCGATGATCCGGCACTGAAGTTGCGAGTGACCGGCGTTCCCGAGGGGCCGGCGCCGCTGCATTGGTACGCTGGAAAAGAGGCGATCTACCTTTTTTGCACCGATACCAGTTGGACCTCGGCCCTAGCGTCGTTGCGAGAAGAACTCTTGGCCGAAGCTC
>JAFLCO010000452.1 GCA_017303535.1 Planctomycetota bacterium | reverse complement strand
GCCGTCGACGGAAACCGACGTCTATGACATCGCTGCCAAGGCGTGGTCGAAAGGTCCGAATCTTCCCGGCCAAGGCATGGCAGGGTTCGGCACGTCGGCCGTCGCTCATGACGGCAAGCTCTACGCCACGACGATGGACGGCAACGTCTGCCGCTTAAGCGACGACGGCGCGAAGTGGGAGATCGTCGGCAAGCTGGAAATCCCTCGCTTCTTCCATCGACTGCTACCGGCCCAAGACGGTTTGCTCGTGGTCGCCGGCGCCAGCCACACGCACGGCCATCTCGATTCCATCGAGCGTTTCTCGCCGGCCGCCAAGTAGTTCACCACCTTCGAAGCCCTCGGAGGTGCTGAACAATGACCGACGAAAATGAAACGACGGCCGACGACCCCAAGCCGACGGTCCCGCCGCAGTCGATGAAGCTCTTCCGCTCGGAAGAACTGTTCGACGGCGAGCGCGTCGTTTGCATCGAACACGCCGGCGCCATCTACAGACTGCAGATCACCTCCCGCGGGAAGCTGATCTTGCAGAAGTAATGAGCGCTCCCGACTTGCTCCCCTCTCCCCTCGCGGGAGAGCCGTGTTCTTATCCCCTCTCCCCTTGCGGGAGAGGGGCCGGGGGTGAGGGGCGGCCACTCAAACAATCGCGCTTACTTCAACAACTCCCTCACCTTCGCCAGGTCGACGCTCTCGCCCTGCTTCGGAAACGGAAACGCGAACAACTGCCACTCTTCGGCAAACGTCGCTTCTTCGCCGGCCTTCAACACTTCGCGAGGCCCGATCGGCTCCAGCTCAATCCGCGGACCTTCGGGATACCAGACCGAAAGGGTCAGCCCCGCCGCTTCGTTGTACACGCGGTTAGGGTCGGCCGCCCACCGTTTGACGAGCATCAAGTCGCCCGGCATGACGTAAGCCAAACGCCCGGCGTACGTATCGAAGCCGAGCTTCGGCTTCCGCGGCGGAGCAAGAATCTCCAAGAAGCCCTCTCGCTCGCAAATCTTCTCGTCAACATTGCGCACGTTGATGATTGCGCTATCCTCGTACATCGCATACTTGCTCGGGAACCGGCTCGGCCGATCGCCCAGCGGAATCAAACAAATGCCGCCGCCGGGCGAGAACGAACGGCCCCAGTGGCAAACCTCGCGAGTTTCCGCACCGATGTTTCGCAGCGTTTGCTCGCAAATGAGCTTCGCCGAGCCTTCTTCCGTACTGAGTAAACGAAACGTTCGCACCACCTGCATGCCCGCCGCTTCGTCGCGAGGGCTCGTCAGCCGCACTTCGTAGCTGCCGACGATTTCCGCCGTCCAAGGGCCCGACCATATCTGTGGGTGCGGCGTCACCACCAGTTCCGGACCGTAGTCTAAGCGGCCGGCCGTCATCGCGGCTCCCTTTGCGCCGGGCGTCCAAGCGGCCTCTTTCTCCTCGTCGAGGTAGAGCCCTTGCTTGCCGGCGAGCGAAAATTCCAGCACGCGTCCGCCCGCCTGAGGGCAGAGCACCACGCGGACGTCCCCCTTTTGCATTTCGATCGCTTCATCGTACGCCAGAAACTTCACGACGCGGGCCGGAATTTCGTCCGCTGAAGTCGGGGCAGGGGAGCCGGCCGCGAGAGCGACGAACGGTAAGAACGCGGCGCAACGAACAATCAGCAACATGCGGCACCTGCGACGGCTAAGACTTTCGGTCGAGACGCCGCGATTGTACCAGCAGCGCCGGCCAAAAACTTCGGTCGGCAAGCCGGAATCATGCGACCGACATGAGCGACGCCGGGCGGCCGTCGCGTCAGGCCGCCTTCCAGGTTTGACGCAGCAAACACGTCGGCGGCGACGGTTCGCGGAACTGCCAGTTCCACGACTCGCTGCCGAGCATGCAGGCCAGCATGTCGAACGTCTGCCGCGGGTTGCGCCAGGCATTTGGCAGCGACGACGCCAAGATCTTGATCCCCTTCGCCGTAGCCATCGTCGGGTCTCCTCAACGTGTGCCCATACGAAGCCGGTACCACTGCGCGGCGTCGTTAGATATTGGGCGTCGGCAATAGACGCAAAGCGTGCGCCGCCGGCCGGTTTACGCCGTAGGAAGGTTTGCCGTCGACAGAACATGGTCGAACAACGGCCAAGCGCGAAGCAGTCGGTTGATCGCCGTGCAATACGGCGGCGACTTCTCGTAGCGCGACGAGCGCCGAAACGTTACTTGCGCTTCTCGGCGAGCGCCTCTTCATAGAGCTGCCACTTGAGCCACGCGTGCAGGCTCGCGGCGATCCGGGCGTACCCGTCTTTGTTCGGATGCACGGCGTTGTCCGTCGGGTAGCCGGTGACTGTGTCGAGGTCGAGGTTTGTCGGCACGACGTAGATGTGCTCGGCTTCGCGATCGCCAAAGTGCTCCAGCTGCCGCTCGACCAGCCGACGCTGAATCTTCAGCCAGCCGTCGCGTGGGTATTTGTCTTTGTAGTTGGCCGTGAACGCTTCGGCCCGACTGTTCGGCGGTGGCGTCAGGCAAACGGCGAGCTTCGCCTCCGGCGCAGCCTCACGAAATGCGCCGAGCAATTTTTCGGCATTCGCGAACACGCCGTCGATGTGCTTGTCGAGCGCCGCAGGATCGTCGGCGGGAGCGGCGAAGCAATCGTTGATGCCGAGCAAAAATGTGACGTAGTCCGGCTTGCGGCCGCCGCAGGCCTCGCGAAAGTACCGCGGCAGATCAAGGCCCGGCTTGCCGTCGGCTCCGGCAAACACAAACGGGCTACTCCACACCCGCTTCGCCGGATCGGGCTTCGGCTCGTAGCGTTCCAGAAACGTCTGCCAACGCCAGCCGCCGTAGCCTTCATGGGCCACGCCTGCGGTGGCGTTGCCCGGCTTATGCGTGCCGAGCATCGTCCACTTCGGGTTGCCCGACTGATTCAGAAGCCGCGCCCATTCGTTGGGATAGTGCGTCGCGTGAGTAAGGCTATCGCCGACGATGAGGATGGCAATGTCACGCCCGGCTCCGGCATCGGCGGGAGCGATGCAGAGTTCGGTTCGGTCGCAATCCGATGCGTTGTCCGCGTCTCTCGCTGTACACAAGACGAGTCGTTGAATTCGGCCGGCCTCATTTGGCGTCGGCGTGTGCTTCCAATAAGCCGCTTCCTTCGATCCATACTCCGGCCACATATCGCCGGGTTTCAGGTCGACCTTATTGCCGTTGCGAAAATGAATCGGGACCAAAGGAACATCTTCACGCTCCCAGATATTCGCAAAGTTAATGCGAAACTCTTGTCCGACCACCGCATAGAACTTGTTAGGAACCTCAAACTTCGTCTTGCCTTGCAGCCTTCGAACTTCTCTCGGAACCTCCGCAAACGTAGGTGCCGCAGCAATCGAGGCCACGCAAGAAAATAGAATCCCGACACGAATAAAGCTTCCAACCATGACGACTCTCCTCACAAGTCTGATTCGCCCGCTCTTTATCCCCTCAATTCTCTTGCCGCACAACTTTTCATCCGATTAAACTAAGAGCCCTCCCGCCCGTGTCGATCCGCCCACCTTCCTTCGGGCTAACACACGCCGACGTTACCGCATATGAATAAGTCCACCGCCGCCGTCGATCGCCGCGCGTTTCTGGTCGCCTCCACCGTCGGGTTCGCCGGGTTGCAATTTGGCGTTCCACAATTGAGCCGAGCCGCCACGACGGCCGCGCTTGCCGGCAAGGCCCGAGCGCCGAAGGCCAAGAGCACGATCTTGTTCTTCCTGTGCGGCGGTTCGTCGCACATTGATATGTGGGATCTCAAGCCCGAGGCCGCGATGGAATATCGCGGGCCGTTCAACCCGATCGCCACCAGCGCGCCGGGCCTGATGATCGGCGAGCACTTGCCGATGACGGCCCAACAAGGCAAGCACCTGGCGATCGTGCGCTCGCTCCGCGGTACGGTGAACACCAACGATCACCACGCCGGCTACTACTACAACCTCACGGGCCACGCCGCCGATCCCTCGTTCGTATCGCTGGGGAACAACCGGACGCCGATGCCCGACGACTGGCCGTACATCGGTTCGGTCGTCGCCTCGCGTCGGCCGTCGACCACGGGGCTGCCGAGCGCCATCACGCTGCCGCACATGCCGAGCCGCAAGCCATACACGCGGCCCGGCCAGTTCTCGGCCCGCTTAGGCATTGAACACGATCCGCTCTACGTCTATGCCGAGCGCGAGAAGCCGCTGGAGTTTCAAGCTCCGGCGCTGGTACTCGCCGGCGACGTCGATGCGCAGCGCCTG
The DNA here is from genome assembly GCA_017303535.1 of Planctomycetota bacterium. Classification (GTDB taxonomy): domain Bacteria; phylum Planctomycetota; class Planctomycetia; order Pirellulales; family PNKZ01; genus PNKZ01. The sequence continues at coordinate 465 of JAFLCO010000452.1, read as the reverse complement.
CAATCGCGGCGAAGTTTGCTCGGCACCATCGACTCGGCCCGGCGCGAGTTCGAGTCCCTCGAAGACGGCCGCAAGTGGGGCGAGCTAAACACGCGAGCCTTCTCGCTGCTGGGGGCTTCGCAAACGACGTCCGCTTTCCAAGTGGCTCAAGAATCGGAGAAGACGCGCGAGCGATATGGATCGTCCGTCAACGCCATGAGCTTGCTCGTGGCCCGGCGGTTGGTCGAGGCGGGCGTGCCGTTTATCACCGTCTTCTGGAAAGAAGGCGATCAGAAATTGGCCGACAAGTGTCGCAGCGCCGGCGGCTGGGATACGCACGGCAACAACTTCAACTGCCTGAAGGACAACCTGCTGCCGGAATTCGACCGCTGCTACTCGGCGCTCCTCGAAGACTTGTCTCAGCGCGGGCTTTTGGACTCGACGCTCGTGATGGTCACCAGCGAAATGGGACGCACGCCAAAGATC
>JAFLCO010000451.1 GCA_017303535.1 Planctomycetota bacterium | reverse complement strand
GGTGTCAGAGCGGTATCAATTTTAAGTTTGTTTTTGGCCCATTGAAAGCGCGGAGGAAACAAACATTGAGGATGCTCATCGGGTTTCGGTGTGGGCGGAGTAAAGAACGCTCGGAGTGTGGCTTGGAGTTCGGCACGTGGATCTGTTTTTCCATTTGGAGCGAGAAAGAGCGACGGGCCATCGGCCTCGCTCAAATACTCTGAGCGAAACTGGCGACCAATCAGTCCGCGTTTTTTCCAGTGTCCCAGCCGTAGCCACTGCTGATCGTGAGCGGCATTGCTTTTGAGTGCGCTCTCAATCCACTGATTGGAAGTATCCGCGGTATCAGCGGCAATGCCAGGAAGAGATAGAAGCTGAAGGAGGAAAATGAGATACACATAGCGCATGCGCCGTTCAGTCAAGCCTGTGCAAGCGGTGGATTCAAGTCAAAAAAAAGCTTGAGTCTTTCGACTCAAGCTCTCCTCTTTGACAAGAACAGGTCAAGAGACCTATTCGCTATCAATTAGTTCGTGTGGCAAGCAGAAACAACGTTCGAAGCCTGGAGGTTTTGAACCATCTCAGTCACGCTTGTTTGTGCAGTCGGCAGGATCTTGCCGTAGTTGGCTTGAGCTGCTTTTGCGAACTCGTTACGTGAAGTTGCAGTTTCGCAACCATAGAGAGCTGCAAGTGTGTTGAGCTTTTCGCCTTGGCCTTTTGCCATTTCGCGGCTCAGGTCGTCTTTGTTTACTTCTGTGAAGTACTGAACGGCCTTCTCAGTCATAACCAGGTTTTGCGCTTTGCAGTTCGAAGTACCAGTCGAGATACCGAAAGTCTGCGCGACGCCGGGCGTTTGCCGGCCGCCTGCGATCCAGCGCAGCGTCCCCCAGCCGAAGTCTTCGGCGGGACGCTCGGCGGCGCGGACAATGTAGGTTCGCGGTTCCATGGAATTGACGCTTGTTAACAGTGCTTGCCACGGCCTACGAACCAGCTTTTCGCGGTTGCGGCATTGTCTTACACTGACGCCCGCGGGCGGGCAAGCATCTGCCACTTTAGCCGACGCGGAGCCACGTTGATTCTCACTGTTATGCGATTGCAATCGAGGCGGCGACTTCTGATCGGGTTCGTCGCACTCTTGGCGACGTTCTCGGGCGCTTCGCGAATGGATGCTGCGCCGCCGGAATCCATTCGGAATCGTCTTCCCGACGCCGTCTTGCGCTGGGGCGGAGATACGGAAGGAGGCGCCCCGTTTCAATACTTCGACCCCAAGACGGAAAAGCTCGTCGGCTTCGAGGTCGACATCGTTGAAGCGCTCGTCGAGCAACTTCGCAAGGACCTTGCGTGGCCGGAGCTTAAAGCGGAGTTCGTGCAATACGAATGGGTCAGCCTGCCGCAAGGGTTGGAAAAGCGCGACTTCGATATCGTCGTCAGCGGGATGGAGATCACCAACCGCAACGATGCGAAGATGCAATTTACTCGGCCGTACTATCTCTTCGCGCAGCAACTCACTGTGCGGGCCGACGAAGCGAAGATCGACGACCTTGACGATTGCCGCGACGAGCCGATCGGTACGCTTTCCGGCAGCGCCGCCGACGACCTGATGAAGGCTCGCCTCTTCAGCAACATCGTCACCTACGATGGCCAGATCGAGCCGTATCAAGACTTGCGAAACGGCCGCGTGAGCGCCGTGCTGCTCGACGTGCCGATCGCCGTTTACAACACGACCGGCAAACCGGAATTCAAGTCCGTCGGCAAGCTCGAAGGTTGGGGCGGTTACGGAATTGCCTTACGCCGCGACGACGATGAGTTGGCGAAGGCCGTCGACGAGGCGCTGGCCACGATCGCCAAAGCCGGCAAGGTCGACGAGATCGTCCGCAAGTGGAACATCTGGAACGCGGAACAACATCAACTCGAAGAACTCACCAGCTCCGACAAATTGCTTACGTGGGTCGCTGCGCAATCTGGTGCACCGACCGGCAACCCGTCGGCGTGGACGATCTCGGTCTATGGTCCGCTGCTGTTGAAGGCGGCGGGCGTCACCGTAGCCCTAACCTTTCTGAGCATGGCCGTGGCGATGACGATCGGCCTCATCGTGGCCGTCTGTCGGTTATATGGCCCGGGGCCGGTGAAGTGGGGAGCCTTGGCGTACGTCGAATTCTTCCGCGGCATCCCGCTTTTGCTTTTGCTGACGTTTCTCTACTACGGGCTGCCGGAAGTCGGCATTTCGCTGTCGGCCTGGCAAGCGGCCATCATCGGCTTCGGGCTTAATTACGCGGCATTCGAGGCGGAAATCTACCGTAGCTCGATCATGGCGGTGCCGAAGGGGCAATGGGAAGCGGCCCAGACGCTGGGTATGTCGGAAGTGACGGCGTTTCGCCGGGTGATTTTTCCGCAGGCGTTTCGTACGGCGCTGGGTCCGATGACGAACGACTTCGTGGCGATGTTCAAAGACACAAGCCTGGTGAGCGTGATCTCCGTCGTCGAGTTGACGAAGCAGTATCAGATTTTGGCCCGCACGAGTTTGAAGTTCGTCGAGATCGGGGCGCTCACCGCGCTCTTGTATCTGATGATGTCGGTACCGCTTGGGTACTTGGCCCGCTACCTCGAAGACAAATGGAGCACGGGCCACAAATGAGCACTGCACAAATGGGCAACGGCACATTGGGCGCGCCGCTGGTCGAACTGACGAACTTGGTGAAGCGCTACCACGGGCGCGCGATTCTCGACGGCATCTCCGCGAAGTTCGGCCAGGGGGAAATTACGGCAATGATCGGCCCGAGCGGGGGCGGCAAATCGACGTTGCTCCGCTCGCTCAACGGCTTGAATACGATCGACGGCGGCGAAGTGCGGGTCGGCGAGTATCGCTTCACGCCCGGCAAGACCTGCGACCGTGAGACGCTCCAGGCCGTGCGACGGATGGTCGGCATGGTGTTTCAAGATTTTCAGTTGTTCCCGCATCTGACGGCGCTGGGGAACGTGATGGAGGCGCCGGTGCAGGTCGCCGGGAAGTCGCGTGCCGAGGCGGAGACTCGCGGGCGGGAACTGTTGAAGCGAGTCGGTCTCGGCGAACGGACGGGCCATTACCCGTCGCAACTTTCCGGCGGCCAGAAACAGCGCGTGGCCATTGCCCGCGCGCTGGCGATGGAACCGCGTGTGCTGCTGTGCGACGAAATCACCAGTGCGCTGGACCCTGAGCTTAAGCACGAGGTGCTCGACGTGCTGGAAGACCTCCGCGACGACGGACTGACGATTCTCATGGTGACGCACGAAATCGGCTTCGCCCGCCGAGCGGCCAACCGGGTCGTCGTGTTGGCGGAGGGGAAGATCGTGGAAGAAGGTCCGCCGCAACAGGTGATCGATGCGCCGATCACGGAACGGACGCAACGATTCTTGAAGAACGTGCTCGGCTAGAATTTAGCGTCGAGGCATCTGAGCGAGCGGCGGGGTTCATCCCCGCCGTCTTACTCCTCCGGCATTGTCGCCGGACGCATTGCCAGACGGCGGGGATAAACCCCGCCGCTCGCTAGCGTTGTGCCGCCAGATCGACGTCGAACATACGTGCAACTAACTCTTCGCTCGGCTTCGGCGTTTTCAAGCTGACGACGATGCCGGTGATGCCGGAGACGGCGATGGCCCAGACGATTGGTTCGAGGCCAAAGAGGAAATAGGGCCGAAACGCGGTCGTCGGGCCGATTTCTTGGGCATGGCCGGAGAAACCGATGCCGTACAGCACTAGGACCACCAATGCTCCCGAACCCATCGCGGCCAGGACCCCTTGTTTCGTCGCCCGGCGCCAGTAGCAGGCCATGACGATCGGCGCAAACAAAGCTCCGGTCTGGCCCGACGTGCAGAACACCACCAAGGCCTGCAGGAACCGCGGCGGGTAGATGTTGGCCAAAAGGGCAATCGCGCCGATCGCCGTCATGGCGTAGTACGTCATGCGGCGGATTTCGTAATCGGTGGCTTCGGGATTGATGAAGCGTTGATAAACGTCGCGAACGAGGCCGGACGATAGTACGACGAGGTAGCAACTCACTGTTGCCATGACCGCACCGAACGGTGCGGCCAAGATGAGGCCGGAAAGAAACGCACCGCCGGGGAGGTCGGCAGTCATGTTAATCGCCATTCGCGGAACGACCGTGTCGGGTTCCGTGAGGTCGGGCATCAGCGAGCGGGCGCAAATGCAGATGGCGATCAGCGGCAGGTAGATGAACAAGTTGTAGATCGAGAGCACGACAATGCTGCGCCGCAACGTTGCTGTGTCTTTCGAGGCCATCACGCGCAAAACGCTGGCCGGCGATGATACGCCGCCCCAAATCCAGACGACGAAGAACGAGCAGGCCAGGCCGAGCGGCAGGAAATCGCGGCCGTTGCCCGGGCCAGTCAAAAAACTTTCGCCGGAGAACTTCGATGCGACCTTCAGATGGTCGTAACGCTTCTTCTCCGCGTCGGTCTGTGGGGGGCGGCCGGCCGCCTCTTCGCTCTCTACCTGTGCGAGGTCAATCTTGGCTTTGGCCGCCACCTGATCGAGCTTTGCGGCCGATTGTCGGGATGCGTTCTCCAATCCGCCGACGGCCTTCAACGACAGCGCCAGCAGGATCATCACGCCGATCGCCATCAGCACGCTTTGGAACAAGTCCGTCCAAACGCTGGCTAAGAAGCCGCCGAAGAGCGTGTAGCCGACGACGACGACGGTGAAGATCGTGAGCCCGATGTAATACTGTTTATCGAGATTGATGGCCGCATC
>JAFLCO010000450.1 GCA_017303535.1 Planctomycetota bacterium | reverse complement strand
CTTTGGGACGCCGCGACGGGCAAGCTCGTCCGCACGCTCGAAGGTCACGACACGCTGACCCCGACGCATTTCGCGACGATGCTCTACGCCGTCTGCTTCTCGGCCGACGGCAAGCTCTTGGCCACCGGCGATAAGACGGGCCGCGTCTGCGTGTGGAACGTCGCCGACGGCAAGCAACTCGCCAAGCTCGACGCCGCGGGCATGTACACCTGGGATCCGACGGCTCGCCGCCACTCGATCGGCGGCATCCGCTCGCTGGCGTTCTCGCCCGACGGCACCCTGCTCTGCGTCGGCGGCTGCGGGAAGATCGGCAACATCGACCACCTCGATTCGCCGGGCCGAATAGAAACGTTCGACTGGAAGAGCGGCAAGTCGAAGCACGTGCTTTCGCTCGACGGCAAACACAAGGGCTTGATCGAAGCCCTGGTCTTCTCGCCCGACGGCAAGTGGGTCGTCGGCGCCGGCGGCGGCACGGCCGGCTTCATCGCGTTCTTCGATGTTTCGGCCGGCAAGGTTCTCTACCAAGACGCGGCCCCGATGCACGTCCACGGTCTGGCCATGAACGAAGCGGGCGACAAACTCTACGCCGCAGGGCACAACAAGCTTGTGGTGTGGACGCTGTAGGTACTTCACAACCTCTCATAGGTTGCGCGCATGACGGAAGCCGACATACGACTGATTGAGAATCGGCTAGGGCTCACGTTGCCGCAAGACTATCGAGATCGGTTACTTGCGGGCGTGCGAATTAACGGACACCTGCCCGAGCCCTACTTTGTTCAAGACCGCGATGACCTTTTGGTCGATAATGTGCACGTTCGCGACTGGATGGGAGCAATCTTCGACGACAAGCCTTGGCCGAGAAACCTGTTTTGCATCGGTAACGACGGCTGCGGCGACTATTACGCGATCTCCACGGACGACGTTCGGTGCTCCGTCATTTTTTGGGATCATGAAACCGGCGAACTAACCGAAGACGCAGCGAATCTCGACGAGTATTTTGCGCGCATCGACAAACTTTGCCGGTTTTCCTCGACCGAACCGCCGGCCGAAGTAGAAGCGGACGAGCCGTCTGACACGCGGCGTAATCCCTTTGGCGGGCCAGATATGGCCGTGCTAACTCGTGCCGATAAGCCGAGGTTTAGCGCGCTCGACCCGATCTCGCTTGCCGAGTGGGAAGCCTTCGTTAAGGCCGACGGCGAATTGCAATTGAAAAACTTCAAGACGGCAAAAAATCCGTTTACCGGCGAGGAAAGGCGTATCGAGCAGCCAGGACAGGCGACGCTGACGACGGGATCAACGGTCGATGAATTTCGTTACGGCTGGGGTGACGTGAAGATTGATCGTCCGAGCCGCAAAGCGATTGAGAAGCTCAAAACCGCTGCGGCGCGGCTGGGAGCAAAACTCTGGACGAATTTTGAATTAACCTAGCTGTCGACTTTTGCCGGCTCACGCCAAAACACGCTGCCGAGACGCAGCCGGCTACGACCCGCTCGTGCTGAACGGCACCGCCGGGAGGCCTTCTTTGTTGAACAGGTTGGCCCACGGGCGGCGGCCCGACCAGCCGTAGCGGACGACCGTCGGTTTCTTCACCTGCGGGCTGCTGACGACGACCGAATCGCCGTCGATCTTCGCGTCGGCCCAGTAGAACTTGCCGTCGTCGCCGGCGATGACGAACCCCTGCAGCCGCTCCGAGTGTCGCACGGCGAGTCCTTGGCCGACGTGCTTGAAGTACACGCGCACCGCGTCTCCTTCAATCGTGTGCGACGAAAAGATCGGGCCGTAGTACTCGACGGGCTTGCCGTACACCATGCCGAGCGCGACGTCGGCGGCGCGCCGGCCGTAGCCCGACTTGTTCAGCGGGTGCGTCATGCCGCCGAGGTCCGAGCTGATGACCATGCCGGTGTTCGGGTACGTCATGATGCGCACGTGGTTTTCGACCCACTCGCCGTCGTTGGTCGGGCCGGTGACTTCTTTGGCGAGCTGCGCTGCGGTCAGCTCTTGAAACTTGTCGGCTCGGTTCGTAACCGGGTTCGTCGGATCGAACGCGCAGCCGCCGCCGCTCGGCTTTTGCACATAGAGAAACGGAAACTCGCCGGCGTTCCAATCGGCCCGCCAGCCGCGGATGAGCGCGCCCATGAGCGTGTATTGATCGACCCCGCCCACGGCCGTGCGGGCTTCACCTTGATCCCACAACACGCCGCGAATGCCGTAGCCGACGATCGGGCGAATGTGGGCTTCATACAAATATCCTGGCGTCGCGTTCTTCGCCGTGCCGGGCTTGAAGGGAGCGATCGGCTCGCGACCGACTTCCTGCCCCGCCGCCTTACGAGCTTCTGCCCCCTTCTTCCACGCCGGCAAGATGCGATTGTTGAAGTCGGCGAGCACCTGGTCGTACGTCTTGGCGTATTCCGCGACGAGCTTCTGCGTCGGGGCGTCTTCCTTGAATCGCTGCTCGCTGACCCAGGCGCCCGAGGGCGTGCCGCCGACCGCGCCCACGATGATTCCCACCGGCACGCCGAGTTGCTCCTGTAGCGGCACGGCAAAGCCGAACAAGATCGCGGAGAAGTTGCCGTTGCTATCCGGCGATGAAACTTGCCAGCCGGTTTTCGCCGAGCACCCGCGAATCAACGGGTAGGAGCCGGCCACATATTTCGCAAGCACCGGATCGGTCTTGGCATAGCCGCGCGCGGTGCCGGCCATGTTCGATTGACCGGAGCCGACCCAGACGTCGCCGACGAGCACGTCGGTGAATTTCAGATTGTTGACGGAAAGTTCGTCGGGCCCGCCGGCTTGGAGGCCTTTGAGTTCGACGCGCCAGTTGCCTTTGTCGTCGGCCGCGGTCTTCGCGACTTGGTCACGGAACCGCACGACGACCGCCTCCCCCGGCGCGGCGGTGCCCCAGATCGGGGCTTTCGTATCGCGCTGCAGCACCATGTGGTCGCTGAAGAATGGCGGCAGAGCGACTTCCGCCTGCGCGGCAGTCGGGCAAGCGATGAGAACGACGAAAGCGAGCCGGCGCAGCAGCGAGGTACTGGTCATAAGGGCGATCCGATGAAGGCGAGAGGAAAAGCGAAAGTGGGCGGATCGCCATTAACACTGACCGCTCGGCGGAAAGCAAGCTTCGGCGACGATGTATCGCGTATAAAGCCCAGGGACCTTTGGTCCCTGGGACACAACCATCGACGGCGCTTTTGATAGGGTCCCAGGGACCGGAGGTCCCTGGGCTTTACTCGGGGAAGCTTATGTCGAGGACGTCGATTTTCGGAACTGTCGAAAGAGCAACACGATCGCCGCGATCACATAAACGGCGCACAATCCCAAGAGCGGGTAGATCAATTGCGGAAAGGTGCGAAAGATGCCGTCACTGAGCGCGGCCTGGGCGAAGCAGAGCGGCGCCATGCCGCAGGCCGTCGCCGCCATCACTTTGCGGGCCGGAATATCGGCGAGGCCCGCCGCATACGAAACCATGTCCGACGACGTGAGCGGATTTAAACGGAGCCAAAAGATCCACCGCGGGCCGCGCTCGGCGATGACGGTGTGCAACCGCCGGCGGGTGTCGTCGGCGAAGCATTCTTCCACTTTGGCCGCGCCGAGACGACGAGCGATCGTCGCAGCCAGTCCGGCGCCGAGCGTGTTGCCGACCAGCGCTAAAGCGCCGCCGACCAGCGGCCCGAAGATCATACCGCCGGGCGCATAGAGAATGAGCCCGGGAATCGGCGCGACGACGACTTCGATCGTCACGAAGCCGACGTAGAGCAGCGGAGCCCAGACGCCCGCCGAGCGGAAAAACTCCTGCAAGAGTTCCACTTTTTCGGCCGCCCCGAGATCGCCGCGCAGCATCTCGTGGAGAATTCCGCCGGAAGCGTACGACCACGTCATCGCGGCGATGCCGAGCCCGAGCACTAGCCAGGGCCATAAGCGTCGCCAAAGTCGAACGACGGGAGATGACAGAATCGTCGCCGGCGGCAAAGTCGCGTTCGAGTCGGCCGGCGGCAGATTCATCTCACTTCTTGCTGTTGGGCTTCGCGCGGTTGGGCGGCTGCGGCCAAGGGTACTGCGCCCGAGAGCCGGCCGAGTTGCTCTTCGACGTCGCGCATCGCCGTGCAGGCTGCTTCGAGCCGAGGGTCTTTGTTCTTGGCCGAGGTCTTGCGAGCGACCTCGTGGAAGAACTCGTCGACCCGGCCGATCAGCGGCACGTTCTCGATCGACGACGGCGTCGGCTCGGCATCAAGCTCCGCCTTTCGGGCCGCGTCCTTCGCCAGAATACCGTCGTTTTCCTGCTGGATCAAACAGAGCCGGGCCGCGAGATCGGCCGCCTCTTGGTCGCCCATGAGGTGCAAACCGACGTCGAGCTTCGTCGTGCCGGCCGAGACGACTTGCGTGCCGAGCAGCGTCTTCTTGTTCGCGCGGGCTGCGCACATAAACGTACACCAATCGCCGCGCCAGGCCCGAGGGACGACGGCCAAAAACGCAAACTCCTTCGCGCCTTCGAGCGACGCCCCGTTCGACGGCCGGAGCTTGTAGAACACGCCGTGCCCGCGGTTCATCGTGCCGCTGGCCAAGACGAGTGACTTGGGGGCGATCTTCTCGTATTGGTTGCGCTCGGTGCGACGATGCAGTTGGTTCGTCACGGCGCTGAGCGAAAAGATCGAATAGCCGACCAAAGCCTCGGCCGTGCTGGAGCGCGACGATTCCGTGTAGTCCCGCACCTCGATCCGGTCGTC
>JAFLCO010000045.1 GCA_017303535.1 Planctomycetota bacterium | reverse complement strand
AAACCGGGCGACGGCATCGTGTTCGACGAAGGGCATCCGGATCAGGACGAACAGGGCGGGCGGATTTATGAGGTTCGGGCAGAAGTTCAGGGTTCGGGGTTCGGGGTTCAGGGTTGGAAGACAGGTACTGAGTACTCAGTACCGAGTACGAAGGAGCGAGGATCAGATCCTTCCGCATCTCAAACCCTGAACCCTGAACCTCATAACCCTGAACAAGCCGTCGTCGAACTCGTATTCGGCGAAGGCGCCGTGAATCTTTCTGCGTTGTCGAACGGCGCGATCGTGTGGCGGACCGACGATCCGGCGATGCGTCGCCGCATGGAACAGTCGTTCAATCGCGAAGGGGTCGCGCGGCGGAAGCGGCTGCGGTTTCATGCGGCGGGCCGTGTCGGCGGTTCGCTCGTGCTGACGGTGCGTGACGATGCGGGACGTGTCGGCACGGCGACTTGGGAAGGTCCTTTGCAGCGGGCCCAAAAACATCCGCTCACCGTCGAAACGTTGCGCGAGCAATGCGGCCGGCTGGGTGATACGCCTTACGAATTAGGCGACGTAGCGCTCGATGCGCCGGATCCGATCATGGTTCCCAAGAGCGTGCTCAATGATCTGCGCCGTCGCGCGGTTGAGCAGTTGTTGCAGGCGTCGCTGCACGCGTCGACCGCGCGCGTCGTACGACCGGAAGCTCTGGATGAGCTGCGTGGCGAAGCGGCAGCGAATGTTGCGAAGGCCGATGCCGCGAGCTTGGCGGAGCCGTCGCTCTACGTGCTGGCGCGCACGATGGAGCAACTCGAAGCGGTGCTGGCTTGGCAACCGGCCGCGCCGCTCGCTCGGCCCGCGATGGTGTACTGCGACTTCGAAGACGTCCGTCGTTATCGCGAGGCCGTGGTTGCGGCCCGGGCTGCGGGGATGCCGATCGGGTTGGCGACGCTGCGGATCATCAAACCGGGCGAAGAAGGCTTGCTGCGGCAGATCGCCAAATGCGAGGCCGACGCGGTGCTCGTCCGCAACTTGGCGGCGCTCACGTTTTTTCAAGAACACGCTCCGCAAACGCGGCGCATCGGCGACTTTTCGCTCAACGTCACCAACGAACTCACGGCCGATTTGTATCTGCGCGAAGGTCTCGAGCGTGTCGTGCCGGGCTACGATTTGAACTGGGAGCAACTTCGCGCGATGCTCGGCCGTGCGGACGCCGCGAAATTTGAAGTCGTCGTCCATCAGCACATGCCGATGTTCCACATGGAGCATTGCGTGTTTTGCCACACGCTTTCCACCGGGACCGACGCGACAAATTGCGGCCGGCCCTGCGACACGCATCGCGTGGTGTTGCGCGATCGGGTCGGCGCGGAGTTTCCGCTGTTGGCCGACACCGGCTGCCGCAACACGGTCTTCAACAGCGTGCCGCAATCGGCGGCCGAATACCTCACGCGGATGCGCGAGGCGGGCCTGCGGCACTTCCGCGTCGAACTGCTCACCGAAAAGCGCGAGCAAGTTGCGCCAGTACTCGAGCATTATGCGCGGGTGCTCGCCGGCTTGGAGCCGGGCCGCGCGGCATGGCGCGGGCTGCAAATCCTCAATCAACTCGGCGTCACGCGCGGGACGCTGGAGTAAGACGGCGCGCTACGGCTTGGGAAGCTCGTCGCACATGGCCAACGCAAGCAGCGGGAAAGCCGTACTGCTGTAGGTGATGAAGTGAAACTTGTCGGTGTTGAGCGAGCGCGTCCACCACACGCCCGACTCCCGCTGGTTCGACTTCAGCCAAGCGACGGCCTTCTTAAGGCGCGGGTCGTTCTTCGGGACGCCGGCTTCGCGAAGCACGACCACGGCCAGGCCGGTCATGTGCCCGTCGCTCGGCGTTGTCGTAAATTCGGGTTCGGCGCGGAGCTTTTCCGCACGGTTGCCTTTGCCCCATTGCTCGGGTTCGGCGAAGTTGCGAATCGACCAGCCTCCGTCGGGGCGTTGATGTCTTGCGAGTTGATCGACGAGTTCGCGGCGGCGCGCGTCGTCGAGAAGGTCGGGCATGCGCAGGGCGGCCCATAGCAAAAGGACGCGGCCATAGTCGTGGGGCGGCGGCGTTTTGCGAAGATAATTCTTGAGTTTGGCGATGCCCGCCAAAGTTGCTTCGTCCTTCAAGTTCGCGAGCCAGTCGGGCGCGGTCGCTACGGCCATCGCGGCGACCGTCGCCGGGTGGTAAGAGTCGCTTTCGTAAGGGGGCCAGCAATCCAGCGCGGCCCAGGAGCCGTCGTCGCGCTGGATGGTGAACATGATCCGCAGCGCTTCGTCGGTCTCCGGCGAAAGTTTTCCGGTGACGTGGCGATCCCACTCGGCCAAACCGGCGGCCAGATAAATGAGCTGCTCGGGCGTAGTGCCCCGTTTCAGATTCGACGCCGCTTCGTTTTGCTTCTTGCGGAGCGTGTCGACGAGAAACGATCGCTGGGCGGCGTCGGGCGTGCCGAGTTGCGCGGCGAGCGCCGGCCGCACGGTCATGTAGAGCCCGTTGGTGTGGCAGGCCACGCACTTACGATGACCGGTCCAAGCGGTCGCCCCCTGCTCCAAATACTCTTGGGCCTTGGCGACGGAGACCGTTTTGGCGAGCGGTTCGTCTGCGCGAGGGACTTCGATGCGAATCTGCTCGAATTGATACTGCGGCTCCGGCTTCCCGGGCGGCGCGGCCTCGGGCGCGGCGGCCGCGGCATATGAGGCGAAGGCAAGCGGCGCGACGATAAGAGCTATGCGCGGCATCAGCGATTGCTCCGACGGGAGGATGCGAGGCGGGATCGAGAGCCCGACATCCTGCGGCAACCTTCGCAAGCCGTCAAACAATATATGTTGGCGCGGTTGTTAGATCGCGTCGCCGCCGGTTTCGCCCGTGCGGATGCGGATCACTTCGTCGAGCGAGCTGACGAAGATCTTGCCGTCGCCGATTTGGCCCGTCTGCGCGGTGCGGAGGATCGTGTCGATGATGACTCGCAGGCGGTCGTCGGGCACCACGACTTCGATCTTGATCTTCGGCACGAAGTCGACGGCGTACTCCGTCCCGCGGTACATCTCCGTGTGACCTTTCTGCCGCCCGAAGCCGCGGACTTCGGTGATGGTCATCCCTTGCAGACCTTGCTCGGTGAGCGCGTTCTTCACGTCTTCCAAACGGAAGTGGCGGATGACGGCTTCGATCTTCTTCATGGCTGCGGCTCCGTGCAGGTCGGTCGAGAAGTGAGAATAGAATTAGGCATCGCGCTAGGCTTGAATGTAATGCCTTCGCGCCGAGGTTTCCACTCGACGCGAAGGCGATTGACGCGGAGAACGACGGTCGGGCTTAGAGGAAAATGTATCCTTCTTCGCCGTGTTGGCTGTAGTCGAGCCCTTGCACTTCGGCCTTTTGGTCGACGCGGAGGCCCATCGTCAGGTCGAGAACTTTCAAGAGCACGAAAGTCAGCACGGCCGCGAAGGCGATGCTGATGCCGGTCGCGATGGCTTGAGCGGTGACGAGGCCGCCTCCTTCCAGAAGGCCGAGCGGCTCAGGACAACCGACGACCACGCGCGTGGCGAAGACGCCGGTGAGGATCGCTCCGAGCGTCCCGCCGACGCCGTGCACGCCGAAGGCGTCGAGCGAGTCGTCGTACTTGAACTTGTTCTTGATCGTCGTACAGGCGAAGTAGCAGACCGCGCCGGCGGCCAGGCCCATGAAGATGGCCGACATCGGTTGCACGAAGCCGGCGGCCGGCGTGATGCATACGAGCCCGGCGACGGCGCCCGAGGCGGTGCCGAGCACGGTCGGCTTGCCACGGAGGATCCATTCGAGCATCGGCCAGGCTAGAGCGCCGGCGGCCGCGGCGAAATGCGTATTGGCGAAAGCGCCCGAAGCGCCGCCACCGGCGGAAAGAGCGCTGCCGGCGTTGAAGCCGAACCAACCGACCCAGAGCATGGCCGCGCCCAAGCAGGTGTAGGTGAGGTTATGCGGCGGCATCGGTTCGTGGCCGAAGCCCAAGCGTTTGCCGATCACTAAGGCACAAATCAAGGCCGAGATGCCGGAGCTGATATGCACGACGGTGCCGCCGGCGAAATCGAGCGCGCCGGCCACGGCATGGGTCGACTTTTCGAACGTCACGAAGTCGTAGGCCAAGAGACCGCCGTCCCACACCGCATGGCAGAGCGGGCAGTAAACCAGCGTCCCCCACAAGATGCTGAACACGACCATCGTGCTGAACTTCATGCGCTCGGCGAACGCGCCGCAGATCAGGGCCGGCGTAATGATGAAGAACATCCCTTGGAAGAGCATGTGCGTCAGCCGAGGCATGACGAACAGCACCGCGCCTGTCTTCGGGTCTTGTACGTATTCCAAAGGATACGTGACCACGCCGTTTTCCAAATACGGCTCGACGTTCTTCATGAACAAATACTCGCCCGTGCCGATCCACTTCTCGCTGCCGCCGAAAGCCAGCGAGTAGCCGTACGTCGCCCAGAGTACGGTCATCAGGCCCATCAGGAACAAGCACTGCATGATCACGCCGAGCACGTTCTTCTTGCGGACGAGACCGCCGTAGAACATCGCCAGGCCGGGGGCCGTCATAAAGAGCACCAGCGCGCAGGAGACGAGCATCCAGGCGTTGTCTCCCTTGTCGAACGTCGTCGGCGCGACGACTTCCGGAGTGGCTGCCGGTTCGCCGCCGGCCGGAGCTTGTGCGAGTGCGCTGGTGGCGCTGAAGGCGAGACTACACGTGGCGGCGATCAGTGCCGCGCGGGCCGAGTGAAACATCGAAAGATCCCTCATGTCGTGGCGGTGGAGCGAAACGGGTGCGCGGCCGCTCGCTCGGCGACCGCGCGTGCGAGATGCGGTCGTCCAAAAATCGAGGGACGGCGTGCGATGGCCAAAGACCTCGCGCAAGTACGTGAATGCGCGAAACGAGCCGCCGCGCGGGAACAGACTTCCCGCGCCGGAGAATAGACGGACGCCGAGCCTTTGCGGGACTCGTGCACCGTCGTCCTATTCCGCCTGCCGCTCGCGCCGCCACGCCGAGCCGGACCAGCTCAACGCGCGAGGTTGCGAGCAAGATAAGCACGCGACGTAAAGCCGTAAACGGTATCGAGATAGGTATTTTCATGGGATTTCGCTGACAGGTGGTGCTCCGTTGTACTCCGATAGTCGCCGGCGGCCGCGCGTCGTCCTTGTACGGTCGGTGAAAATCAAGCGAATCGTCGACCGCAACCTTCGATTGGATAGGTGGTTGCGCAAACCACGGTTTGCTTGTGGCGACCTCTCGGCGGTCCTATTCTGAATCGTCGGCGGCCGCCGCGAGGAGTGTGGTGCGGCGACATAAAATCTCGTTAACGGCGGTATGTATGCGGGACTGGATCAGTGTTTCACGACGACGGTTTCCGGCGACGACGATCTGGGCCGCGACGTGCTCCCTTGTGTTCTTCGCGGCTGACTCTTCGTCGACCATCGCGCGTGCCGCGCCTCCGGCAACGGTCGACTTCGAGCGTGAAGTGCGGCCGATCTTCACCGCCCACTGCGTGAAGTGCCACGGTGCCGACAAAAGCCAAGGGGGCTTGCGGCTCGACTCGGCCGCCGGCGCTTTCCTGCCGACCGATTCCGGCGTGCCTGCAATCGTGCCGCACAAGACAGACGCGAGCGAACTCTTGGCCCGCGTGAGTGCGGAAGACCCCGACGTACGGATGCCGCCCGAAGGTGATCCGCTGACCGTTGCGCAGGTCGACGTCTTGCGACGATGGATCGCCGCCGGCGCGGTGTGGCCTGCCGAAAACGCCGCGCCGAAACATTGGGCTTGGGTCGCCCCTGAGCGTCCGGAGCTTCCGGCCGTGCAAGACGTCGCGTGGTCGCGCAATGCCGTCGATCGTTTCGTTCTGGCTCGACTCGAAAAAGAACAACTCGCGCCGTCGCCCGAGGCCGACGCGGCCGCGCTTTGTCGACGGTTGCACTTCGACCTCATCGGCCTGCCGCCGACGCCGGCCGAAGTCGACGAGTTCGTCGCCGCTTACTCGTCGCCCGATGCGGCACGGCGCGAAGCCGCGTACGCCGCACTCGTTGATAAACTGCTCGCCGCGCCGCAGTTCGGCGAACGCTGGGCCCGACACTGGCTCGACTTGGCCCGTTACGCCGATTCAAACGGATTCCAACGCGACGGCTTCCGCACGATGTGGGCCTATCGCGATTGGGTCGTCAACTCGTTCAATCACAATCTGCCGTTTGATCGGTTCGTCGTCGAGCAGATGGCCGGCGACTTGCTGCCGGACGCAACCGACGAATCGCGAATCGCGACCGGCTTTCATCGCTGCACGACCGTCAACGTCGAAGCCGGGACCGATCCGGAGGAGAACCGCGTGCTGGCCGTCGTCGATCGGGTCAACACCACCGGCACGGTTTTTATGGGCGCGACCATCGCTTGTGCACAGTGCCATAATCATAAGTACGACCCGTTCACGCAGGTCGACTATTACAAACTGCTCGCCTACTTCAACAACACCGAGGCCGAGATCACGCCGAGCGGTTCATCGCGGCAGTTTACCGGTCCGAAGATGCCGCTGCCGATGACCGCCGACCAGCAAGCTAAGCGGGACGAACTGGCGACGCGGCTCAAGCAGCTCGAAGCCGAGGAAGCGGTGCGCAAAGCGGAGGCCGCGCGGTTCGAAGCCGAACTCGCAAAGCAACTCTCCGCCGATACGAAGACTGCTTCCGAGCGGCAAGTCGTACCGATCGCGGCGGTCGATTCGGCCGGCGGGGCCACGCCCGTCGTGTTGCCGGATAACTCGGTGCTGTTCACGGAAGACAATCCGGAGAAGGACGTCTACACGCTGACCGTTCACACGGCCCTGCGCGACATCAGCGGTATCCGCCTCGAGACGTTGACCGACGACGCATTGCCCGGCAAAGGCCCCGGCCGCGGCGATTCCGAGCGGCCGAACTTCGTGCTCAACGAAGTCATCGTCAGGGCCTGGCCAAAGAGCGGTCCGACGTCGAACAAGCCGCTGTTGTTTGCCGGGGCCTCGGCTGACTTTTCGCAAAAAGGTTTTAATCCGCCGCAAGTTTTCGACGGCGATCGCGCAAAAGGGGGCTGGGCGATCAATCCGCAGTTTTACAAGCCGCATTACCTCGACTTGCGGTTGCGCGAACCGCTCGGCTTCGACGGCGGGACCGTGATCAAAATCGAACTCCATCAAAACTACGGCGGCTCGCGCACGATCGGCCGGTTGCGATTGTCGCTGGTGACGGGCGACGACGCGGGCACCGACGTTCCGGCCGAAGTC
Source organism: Planctomycetota bacterium (assembly GCA_017303535.1). Classification (GTDB taxonomy): domain Bacteria; phylum Planctomycetota; class Planctomycetia; order Pirellulales; family PNKZ01; genus PNKZ01. The sequence continues at coordinate 20,439 of JAFLCO010000045.1, read as the reverse complement.
GCCGCGGCGCTGCGCAAACCGGAGAAGCGTCGCACGAAGGCCGAACGCAAGGCGGTCGAAGACTATTGCATTTCGGTCGATCCGCAAATGCAACAGCTCCGCGCCACGATGGCCGAGGTTCGCAAACAACTCGACGCCGTGCAGCCGCCGACGACGCTGGTCATGGTCGAGATGCCGCAACCGCGAACGACGGCCGTGATGAAGCGCGGTAATTTCTTGGACCTCGGGCCGACGGTACAGCCGGGCGTTCCGGCGTCGCTGCATCCGTTGGCGAAAGACGCCCCGGCGAATCGGCTAGGACTCGCGAAGTGGCTCGTCGATCCGGCAAATCCGACGTTGGCCCGCGTGACCGTCAACCGTTTTTGGGCGGAACTCTTCGGCCGCGGCATCGTGGCAACGCAAGAAGACTTCGGTTTGCAAAGCGAGCCGCCGACGCATCCGGAGCTGCTCGATTGGCTAGCGGTCGAATTTCGCGACGGTACCGATTCCGACCGTTTAGCCGCGGGGCTTGCCCCGCACGTACCGGCATCTTCGGCATGGGACGTCAAACACTTACTGAAGCTCCTCGTCACATCGTCGACCTATCGCCAGTCTTCGCGTGTCACGCCGACTCTTTTGCGGAAGGATCCGTACAACACGCTCTATGCCCGCGCCCCGAGGTTCCGCCTGCCGGCCGAGACGATTCGCGACAACGCTTTGGCTGTCGCTGGCCTGCTCACCTTGAAACAAGGAGGCCCGCCCGTTTATCCGCCGCAGCCGGAGGGAATCTGGCGCGTGACCGGCGAGGTCGACAACAACTACTACACTTCGGCGGGCGAAGACCGTTACCGTCGCGGGCTCTACACGATCTGGCGCCGCAGCGCACCGTATCCGAGCTTTGTGAACTTCGACGCGCCGGAACGCTCGGCCTGCGTGGTCGAGCGTCCTCGTACGAACACGCCGCTGCAGGCCCTGACGTTGCTCAACGATCCGGTGTACGTGGAAGCGGCCGGCGCGCTGGCCCGAAGAATCCTCGGCGAAGCTCCGACGGCCGACGAGGTCGGTCGGGTCGAGTTCGCGGTTCGCACGGTCCTCGGCCGCACGGCCCGAGCCGATGAAACGGCCGAGCTGGTGAACGTTTACCGCAAAGCGCTGCCGATCTACCAAGCCGATGCGGCGAAGGGGAAGAAATTGCTCGCCTCGGCACGACTCGACAAAGCGTCGCCGGCGGCCAAGCCCGAGAAAGCCGCCGAACTCGCGGCCTGGTATCACGTAGCCGAAATCCTGCTGAACCTCGACGAAACGATCACGAAGCAATAATCATGACGCCGTTTCCACAATCGATTCAATCGATCACTCGTCGCGAACTGTTTCAGCGCGCCGGTTGCGGCATCGGCGGCTTAGCGCTGGCGAGCCTCTTGGCGCGCGACGGCTTTTCAGCGGCGCCTTCGCCTGCAAAACTTCGCACCGATGCGCTCGCTCCGCGCACGCCGAACTTCGCCCCGCGCGCGAAGAACGTCATCTCTATGCACATGGTCGGGGCGCCGTCGCAATTGGAACTCTTCGACTACAAGCCGGAACTCATCGCCCGCGACGGCGAGCCGATTCCGCAAAGCTTCATCGAAGGGAAGCGCTTCGCCTTCATCCAAGGTCATCCGACCTTGATGGGCACGAAATTCAAGTTTCAGAAGTGCGGCAACTCGGGCCTGATGATTTCCGAGCTGTTGCCGAACTTGCAGAAGCAGGCCGACGAAATCTGCATCGTCAAAACAATGCACACCGATGAGTTCAATCACGGCCCGGCACAACTCTTCATGCAGACCGGCTCGGGCCGTTTCGGTCGGCCGAGCTTCGGTGCATGGTCGACCTACGGGCTCGGTAGCGAGAACGAAAACCTGCCTGGGTTCGTCGTGATGCTCACCGGCAAAATGGCCGGCGCGGGCAGCAGCCTGTGGGGCTCCGGCTTCCTGCCGACCGTCTATCAAGGGATCGAATTTCGCACGAGCGGCGATCCCGTGCTGTTTCTTTCGAATCCGGCCGGGATTTCGAACGACGATCGAGCCCGCACGATCGCCTCGCTCGGCAAGCTCAACGGTGTGCAATTCGCCCAGATGGGCGATCCGGAAATCGCCACTCGGATCGCGCAGTACGAGCTGGCTTACCGGATGCAAACGTCGGTGCCGGAACTGATGGACATCTCCGACGAGCCGGAACATATCCATAAGCTGTACGGCACGACGCCGGGCAAGCCGTCGTTCGCCAACAACTGCCTGCTCGCGCGGCGCTTGATCGAGCGCGGTGTGCGGTTCGTCCAGCTTTACGACGCCGACTGGGATCATCACGGCAGCGTGTTTACGGCCTTGCCGCGGAAGTGCAAAGACGTCGACCAAGCGATGGCTGCGCTCGTTGCCGATTTGCGGCAGCGTGGATTGCTCGACGAGACGCTGGTCACCTGGGGGGGCGAATTCGGCCGCACGCCGATGTCGCAACAGAAATCGAACGACGACAAGCCGAACGCCCAGCCGGGCCGCGACCATCATAAAGACGCGTTCTGCGTCTGGATGGCCGGCGGCGGCGTGAAAGGGGGCACGTCGTACGGCGAAACCGACGACTTCGGCTTCAACATCGTGCGCGATCCGATGCATGTGAACGATTACCATGCGACGCTGCTCCACTTGCTGGGCCTCGACCATGAGCGGCTGACGTTCAAGTTTCAAGGCCGCAACTTCCGGCTGACCGACGTCGCCGGCAAAGTGGCGACAAAGATAATTGGTTAGTGAGTGAAACTGATGCCGCTGCGCCAAGCGCCGACCCGTCGCGAGTTTCTTCAATCGTCACTGGCTACGACGGCCGCATCGTTATGCGGATCCTCGCTTCTCGCCGGCGCATCGACCGCTCGCAAACCGCGAGTCGCGGCCATCTTCACCGAGTTGCGATTTCGTTCGCACGCCTTCAACATCTTGGAGAACTTCTTCGAGCCGTACCTGTTTCGCGGTGAACTGGTCGACCCCGGCTGTGAAGTCGTGTCGTTCTACGCCGATCAGTTTCCCAAAGATGACATGGCTCGCGAGGCGTCGAAGCGGCTCGGCGTGCCGCTGTACTCGACGATCGACGAGGCCCTGTGTCGCGGCGGGCGGAAGCTCGATGTCGACGCGGTCCTTTCCATCGGCGAGCACGGAGAATATCCGTCGAACGCGCTCGGGCAGCGAGAATATCCGCGGAAACGCTTTTTCGACGAGTCGGTCGCGGTGATGAAGCGGAGCCGGCGCTTTGTACCGCTGTTTAATGACAAGCACTATTCGTTTCGCCGCGATTGGTCGCAAGAGATGTACGATACGGCCCGGCGGTACAAGTTTCCGCTGATGGGCGGGAGCAGCGTGCCGCTGGCCGAGCGGCGTCCGACGCTAGAGCTTCCGCCTAAACCGGAGTTTGAAGAGGCACTCGCCGTTCACGGGGGCGGACTCGAGTCGTACGACTTCCATGGACTGGAGGTTTTGCAATCGATCGTCGAAGCACGCCGCGGCGGCGAGACCGGCGTGGCAAGCGTGGAATTGCTGACGGGCGATGCGGTCGACAAAGCGGCGGCCGCCGGGCGCTGGTCGCGCGAGTTATTCGACGTCGCAATGGCGGCTGAAGAAACCATGAATGCCAAGCGCGCCGAGCGACCGGCCATCGGCCTGCGGCCCGAGCAGATTCGTACGCTCTCGGAAGCCGACGCCGCCAAACGCCGCGCGGCCAGCCGCAAGATTCACCATGTGCTGCTCGTCACATATCGCGACGGCACGCGCGGCACGGTCGTCGCAGCGGGCAGCGACTCCAATCGCTGGAACTTCGCCTGCAAGCTCCGCGGCGAATCACAGCCGCGAGCCACCGCGTATTTCAACGGGCCTTGGGGAAACCGGTGCTTGTTCAAAGCCTTGTCGCACGCGATCCAGACGATGTTCACAACCGGAAGGGAGCCGTATCCCGCCGAGCGCACGCTGCTGACCACGGGCATTCTCGACGTTGCCATGCACTCGCACCAATCAGGCGGCCGCGCCATCGAAACCCCGGAGCTGGCCGTCAACTATCGCGCGCCGGATTGGAACGCACTCCGTGAAAACGGTGTGACCTGGCGGAAGATCACCGTCGATACGCCGCAACCGACGACGTTCGACCCGGGCGATGCGAAGTTGCTGAAGTAAACGACGTGGCGACCATCGGCGGCTATCGCTTCACGCTCGACCACGTCCAATGACGATCGCTCGTCGCTTGAACGTCGGCCGGGTTGAAACCGAGCCCGGCGACGATCGAGCGAATCTCGGCAAGGTTCAAGGCCGCGTGCAGCGACTGACGAAAGAGCTGTTTCTGATCGGCGGATGCACCGACCGTGTAGAGCTCGACCAGTCGCTCAACTTCCGAATCATCGGCCGGGCGCAGCAGATCGCGAAAGAAGAGCAAGCCGCCGGGGGCCGTCACGCGCACCGCCTCGGCCAGAGCTTCTTCCGGCGCGGGAATATGGTGGACGATGCTGTTGGAGAGTACGGCTTGAAAGCGCTCGTCCGGATAAGGAAGCATCTTGGCGTCGAGCCGTTCGAGTCGGACGACGTCGGCCATGCCCGCCGCGGCGACGTTTTGTTTGGCGACGACAAGCATCTCCGCCGAGAGATCGACGGCCGCGATCACTAAGCCGTCGCTCATTCGCGCGGCTCGGGCCTGCGAGACGAGCTCGATCGGAATCTGTGCGGTGCCCGTGCCGAGATCGAGCGCATGGCAGGCGGCTCCGGCAGCGAGCAACTTCGCCGACTGGAGCGCCGCGAGTGCATCGGCCGCGAACAGCCGGTTCACTTCACGGTGGTCCATCCGATCGTAATCGACGGCCTCCTCGAGGGTATCCATCGCTTCAGGTTCGAGCGTGCGAGGCAACATTTTCCGAGCGACGTGCGTAGAAAGAGGAGAACCAATCGAACCGGGCGGGAGCATTCTCGCGCAGCTCTGAAAAAGTGCAATGATCGGAGCGGCAAAGTCGAAACCCAGAAACAGGTAGAAGGTGAATGACGCCGTGCCGGACGACCGGCGTGCGACCGCCAAGTCGGCAGCCGCTGCGAGGGGGACTGCCGATTTAGTCCCGGAATGATTCTGTGCGCCATCATGTTGACTACTTCTGCGTCTGTTACCGCTCGGGGTAACCGGTGGCTGTATAGGTATCGTCGGCCACGCTTGGAACCCTTTAGATCGACGCATCTTACCGATGTAATCGTCGGTAAGAATTTCAGAGCTGCGTCTCGGCTCCATTTTTCGCCGGCAGCGATGCCATAGATCAAGCACACAATTCGCAACTCTCTATTGTGTAACAGTTTGCATCGCAACGGCGTCGGCGACTGAACATAAATTCAGTTCGGTTTCTCAGTTTGGGCACGCCCCTTGCAAATATACCGACCGTACCGCTTAGCCGGTCGGGCGTAGTGCCTGTCGGATGGTGAAAGCCAGACGTCGGCAATCGGCCGGCTGCGGGCAAGTAAGGAAACACTTGGAGGCGGAGGCGGTTCGGTAGGTCGGGCAGTTGGCCGGTCGAACCCTTTCTCCACGCGGCACGTATATGATGACGGCTACCGTTTCGATGCGTCGGCCTTTTGAACGTGGTTTGCGTTCTTTCGCCGATAGAACTGACGAAGAGTTGATGCTCGCCTACCGCAACGACGGCGATCAATCGGCCTTCGACCAGCTTGTCGTGCGTTACGAACGGGAACTCTACAGCTACCTGCGTCGTTTTTTGAGCGATCAGGCGGCTGCCGAAGACGCCTTCCAAAGCACTTTTCTCCAAGTGCATTTGAAGTGCGACCACTTCGAGGCCGATCGTAAGTTTCGTCCTTGGCTTTATACCATCGCCACGAATCAGGCTATCGACTTGCAGCGCCGCACGAAGCGCCACAAGCTCGTAAGCTTGGATCGCCGCGATCGCGAAGGGGCCGAAGAGGAAACCGGAACCTTGGCGAACCTGATCGAAAGCCGAGAGGCGGCGCCGCAATCGTCGCTGGAATCGGCCGAGCGGGAACGTTGGGTGCGCGGCGCCGTTGCGGAGTTGCCTGAACAACTTCGTACGGCCGTCAACATGATCTACTACCAAGGTCTCAAGTACCGTGAAGCCGCCGATCGTTTGAAGGTACCCGTCGGAACGGTGAAGAGCCGTCTGCACACGGCCGTGCAAAAGCTCAACGACGCCTTTCAGGAGGCTCACCTGTCGTAAACTTACGCGAGACGTTCGATGCGCGAGGATCTGCTGGGCTACTTGCTGGGAGCAATGCAGCCTGACGAAAGACGCGAGTTCGAGCGGCGGTTACAAACCGACGCTCGATTGCGGGAAGAGTGCGAGTTTTTGAAAGCCGCGCTCGATGAATGTGGTGATCCCGCGCATTTGCTAGATCCCCCTTCGGGCCTCGCCGAGCGCACCTGCGAGTTTATCTCGCGAGTGCGGGCTGAAGAGGCGGCCATGTTCTTCGCGGCCAAAGGCGCACCGACGGTCGACGCCGGCCGAGCCGCTCCCACCACCGAAATGTCGCCGGCTACGGTCGGCTTTGCAGGCTCAGCTCCTTGGAACGAACCGCCCGCCCACGAAGCGAATCGTTGGCGATTGGCCGACATGATCACGCTCGGCGGCATCGCGTTGGCCGCCTCGTTGTTGCTCTTTCCGGCCCTGGCCTCGTGGCGCAACGGGCAACACGCCGCCGTTTGTCGCGAGAAGCTGCATCGGCTGGGCACGGCGCTCGTGACCTACAGCCGCTTGAACAACGGCCACTTTCCCGAAGTTCCCGAAGCGGGCCCGCTGGCGCACGCCGGCATTTATGCTCCCCGTCTTGTCGAAGCCAAGCTCATCAATGATTCGACGGAGTTTCTCTGCCCCGGGCGTCCGACAAACTTAGAAACGTACGCAGTGCCGACCTTGAACAAGCTGCGCCGTGCGGTCGGCGCGGAAGAGTTGGAACTGGCCCGCAAGATGGGCGGCGGTTACGGCTACGCGCTCGGCTATCTCGAAGACGGCGTCTACAAGCCGTCGCGCAATCTGAACCGCGCGACGTTCGCGATCCTTGCCGACGCCCCCGGTGACGAAGGTCGCGGAAGTTTGAACCACGGGTGCGGCGGCCAAAACGTACTCTTCGAAGACGGGCACGCCGAGTTCTTAAGCCGCTGCCGACTAAGCCATGGCGCGGGGGACGAAATCTTCCGCAACAGCGCCGGCTTCGTCGGCGCCGGCATCGGCCGCGATGACGCCGTGATCGCCCCCAGCGAAGCCAGCCCCTTGCGTGAACCTCCGGCCCCGCTCACGGCGCGAAGGTAACCGGCCTTTCGGTCGTGCGCACGTTCTCTTGCGCGCACAAACCTGCCCCATCATCGCGGGCACTGCTTGCACCGAACTCTGCGCATAAAAAAACTCCCGGAAAGACGGGTCCCAGGGGGGCGAAGGACGCCGTTCTTTCCGGGAGCGATTGGACGCCCCGAGCATGAGCCGCGGTGGTCGCAGCGTTTCGCCGGCCTCCTTGCCGAACGACTCGCCGCGTGGTCCGCAAAACGTCTGACTCGCGTCACCCGTTTCCGATGCAGACCCTACCGCGCGGATATCCGTGTCATGCCCTTCGACATGTGCGACGAGCGACTTGCGTCGTTCGTTTCACGCATCGAGCGGGCGGAGAATAGGAGAAGGCCTAACCAGGGTCAAGGTCGCTTTTCCATCGCTACGAAAAGTTTTTGTACATCGCCGGCAGTGCGCTCGACGAAGAAATCTCTACGCGTTTTTGCCGCAAAAACAAGCGTGTCTTGCGAGCCGACTTCTTCGCGCGAGCAACTCTATCGCCGGCAGCGCCGCCAAACCTTGTGCACTCCGCGCGATTGCTACAGCGTCCAGCCGTCGCGATACGCGCGGCGTATGATCGCGTCGGCCTCGGGGCAGCCGACGCACTTCATCGCGGCCGCGTCCCACGTGATCTTCTTGCCGACGCGATACGCCACGTTCCCCAAGTGGTTCGCCTCCGTGAGCAGCCCGGAGTATTCGAAATCGGCGCTCGCACGAGTGCCCGCCTTGCAGGCCGCGAGCCATTCTTGATGATGCCCGGCCACGCGCGGGATCGTCGGTTCCGGAGTTTGGAAGTCTTTGAATTGCGCCTCGGGCAACAGCGCGTGCTTGCCGTAATCGGCGATGAGCATGCCTTTGTCACCGACGAACAGCACGCCGTTGGGCTGTTGCGGAATCTTGCCTTGCTTCCACAACTCCGGTTTGTCGACCCCTTGATACCACGAGAGTTTGCACGGCGGCAGATCGCCGCGAGCATCGTATTCATACGTCGCCGTCATTGATGCCGGAGCAATCTCCGGATGCGCCGGCGGACCAAACGCCTCGACCGTGCGCGGGCTCGTCAGCTTCAGCGCCCAGAACGGCATGTCGTTCCAGTGGCTGCCGAGGTCGCTCATCGTGCCGCTGCCGAAATCCCACCAGCGGTACCACTTTGGACCTGGGAAGTAAACGTTGCTGAACGGCCGCGCCGGAGCCGGGCCGAGCCACAAGTCCCAGTCGAGCCCTTCCGGCGCCGGATCGACTTGCGAGGGCCGCTCCGTCACGTGCACGATGTCTTTGTACTTCTCGGCGTCGGCCTGGCTTTGCAATCCCCAGGCGCGCGAGACCCAAACGTGCGCTTCTCGCACCGGTCCGATCGCGCCCGACCAGACCAACTCGACCACGCGGCGAAAGTTTTCGGTCGCGTGCATCTGCACGCCCATCTGCGTCGTGACCTTCGCCTTGCGCGCGGCCTCGCGTACGCGACGGGCTTCGTAGATCCCGTGCGTTAGCGGCTTCTCGCAGTACACGTGCTTGCCGAGTTCCAACGCGGGCAAGGTCGCAAACGCGTGCGTGTGTTCGCAAGTGCTCACCACGACGGCGTCGAACTCTTTGTGGGCTCCATCGAAGAGCTTGCGGAAATCGACGAACTTCTTGGCCTGCGGAAACTTCTCCGCCGCAGCGCCGAGCGCCTTGCCGTTGACGTCGCAGATCGCGGTGATGTTCTCCGTCGGCGCCACGGCATTCAGATTGGCGCCGCCTCGTCCGCCGACGCCGATGCAGGCGATGTTCAGCTTGTCGTTCAGATTCCGCCCGCGCACGAAAGCCGGCGCCGCGAACAGTCCGGCCGATGCTCCGATCGAGGCGGTCGCGCTCGTGGCGAGGAACCGGCGACGTGTCACTGAGCGATCATGCTTATTGTTCGGCCGGGCCATGATGACATTCCTCGAAAAGAATTAGGAGACTGAGGGGACGGAGAATGCGACTGGTGGAGACGGAGAAAGAAAGAGATCTGTCGGGAACGCCACGGAGGGCTTTCCCGACAGTTACGCATTCAAGGCACTCGGCCGACCGGTCGGACGCCGGGGCCTTTGCGGCCCGTGAGCGTGTCGCCGAGATCGGCGCGGGCATTCTCCGCCAACTTTTCGAGGCGTGCAACAATATCAGGATGCTCGGCCGCCACATCGCGGGTTTCGCCGATGTCGTCCTTCATGTTAAAGAGAGCCTTCGGTTGATGGGCGACGACGTAACCGTGCCTACTTGCGATCCCCGCCAGGCCCGACACCGACATGGCCGCGGGCTTCATGTTCTCAAAGTTCGCGGGCCGGCCGTCGCGACCCGGCGGCGTAGCGCTGGTCAGATAATCGTGCGGGAAGTGGAGCTTCCAATCCCCGCTCCGTACGGCCTGCAACTCTTCGCCGGCGTAGTAGAAGAACGCCTCATGCGGCGACTTCGCCTCCGGCTCGCCGCGTATGATCGGCCCAATGTCGCGGCCGTCGAGCTTGTGCTTGGGGAGCGATTGTCCGACGATGCCGGCCAGCGTCGGCCAGAGGTCGATCGTCGCCGTGAGTTCGTCGCAAGTCCGGCCGGCGGGCACGGTGCCCGGCATCCGCATGAGGCACGGCGAGCGCACGCCGCCGTCCCAGGTCGTAAGCTTCCCCTCACGCAGCGGCTTCGCGCTCCCGGCATGGTTGCCGTAGGAGAGGAACGGGCCGTTGTCGCTGGTGAAGATCACGAGCGTGTTTTTCTCGAGGTCGTGCTTTTTGAGTTCGGCCAGCACTTCGCCGACGCCCCAATCGAGTTCTTCGACGACGTCGCCGTAAAGCCCGCGGCTGCTGCGGCCTTTGAATTTCTCGCTGGCAAAGATCGGCACGTGCGGCATCACGTGCGGCAGATAAAGGAAGAACGGTTGCGATTTATGCTCGGCGATAAACTTGCAGGCCCGCTCCGTGAACATCCGCGTGAATTGCGATTGATCAGGATCGTGCCCGACGGTTTCGGTTCCGTCGATCAGCGGCAGCGGCGGCAGACCCTTTTGCGAACCGTGCAAGGGGCCGTTGTCGTTCGAGTACGGAATGCCGAGGAATTCGTCGAAGCCGTTGTTGGTCGGCAGAAACTCCGGCAGATGACCGAGGTGCCACTTGCCGTAGATCGCCGTGGCGTAGCCGGCCGCGCGGAGCATCTCGGGGAGCAACAGTTCGTCGGCCGCGATGCCGATGCGGCTTTCGTGGTTGAGCGCCCCGAACAGGCCGACGCGGTTCGCGTAGCAGCCGGTCATGAGTGCGGCCCGCGAGGCGGTGCACACCGGCTGGGCGACGTAAAAATTCGTGAATCGAGTCCCTTCGGTCGCCAGTCGATCGATGTTCGGCGTGCGAATATCAGTCGCTCCGAAGCAGCCGAGATCGCCGTAGCCGAGATCATCGGCAAGTATGAGTATGATATTGGGACTACACGGCTGTTCTGCTAAATTATCGGCATAAACGCGACATAATACATGAGATAGGCCAAGGTTTATAATGATGAGTGTAGTAATTATGTGTAGTAATGGGCCGCGAAAAAACAGCCGCAAGCTGCAAGGATTGGACGCAGGCGATGACATGGCAGGCTCAGTCTGAGGGAGTAAGCGACGTTTGACCGGCTACTGACGGCTTTAGGGCCTTCAATATCGGCTCCGCCGGCGGGGCGGTCAACTTTTTGCAGGGAGGGTCGTGATGGGAAGAACGAAAAAACAACGCCGTAATCCGCACGGTTCCGCTTGGCATTGGCAGCAGACCGATTGCTGGTACTACACCCTACCGGGTACGAAACGGCGGGTGTCGCTCTATGACGAACAAGGGGAGCGGATTCGCGGTAAGCAGAACCGGGAAGCGGCCGAACACGCCCTGGCCCGTGCCCGTCTCGCGGGCGAAATACAGGGTAATTCCGCTCCGGCAGATCAAGACTGGATCGTGGCGCGGGTCTGCTCGGAGTATTTGCAGTATTGCGAACGGAGCGTCAAGTCAGGCTCGATGAGCCGCGGACATCGCGATACGTCGGTCTCCTTCTTAAATGACTTCTGCGGCTACTGCGGCGCGTTGCCGGTCGCCGAATTGAAGAAAAGCCATGTACAGACTTGGCTCGAAGCCCATGCGGGCTGGAAGTCCCAGGCCACGCATCGTAGCGCCATCGCGATTATCTTGGCGGCCTTCAATCGGGCCGAAGAACTGCAGGACGTTCCCAGTCCGCTGAAGGGACTCAAGAAACCGCAGTCGCAGCCGCGGTTGCAGTCCCTCTCCCCGGAAGAAGAGCGGATTCTCCTCGGGGCCGTGGAAGAGTGTTTTCGCAATTTCTTGTTCGCGGCGATCCATACGGGTCTGCGGCCGTTCTGCGAACTGGCGAAGATCACCGCCGATCACGTCGAACTGGGCGAACGGGGGATGATGTGGCGGGTGTATTCGTCCAAGACCAAGAAGACGCGAAAGATCCCGATCCAGAAGCCGGTGGCCGAGTTGGTCAAGAAACTCATGCTGACTGCGCCGCGCGGCTCCGGGAAGCCGCTATTCCGCAATACCAAGGGAAACCCTTGGAAGCGGATGACGGGAGTCGTTCGCTACTTGTCGCTCAAGAAGAAGCTCGGTTGGGATCTCGATCCGGTCCGTAGCAAGTATTCCTGCTACACCTGCCGCCACACGTTTGCGCATCGGATGTTGTCCGGCTATTGGAACGACGGCGTCGGCTGCTCGATCGAGACCCTGGCGGAATTGATCGGCGATACGCCCGCCGTCGCTTACCAACACTACGGCCGAGAATGGGCGCTCAGTTACCAAGAGCCCCTCTGGGCGGCGATCGGCGTCGGCAAAAAAGCGCAGTCGCCGAACAAGCAAGCAAGTCCCGCGCGGCGCAAGAAAGCCCGTTAATTCGTTTCGGAAAGCTCCATGCCTAAAAAACCTCCACAACCGGCGCGACGGCAGCGGCGCGGTTCGGCCTGGTATTGGCGCCAGACCGACTGCTGGTACTACACGCCGAGCGGCACGAAAACCCGTGAGCCGCTACTCGATGAAACCGGCCGACATATTCGCGGTCCTGATAATAATCAGGCGGCGCGTTTGGCGTTGGCCCGCGTGCGGATCAAGCAAGGCCTCAGCCCTGCGATCAACGCAGCCGCGGAACCGTCTGCGCCGATAAAGCCCTCGCTCGTGGCGAGCGTTTGTTCGGAATATGTGCTCCACTGCAACCGGGCGGCCGCCGCCGGACGGATGCATCCGGATCACGCGAAAGGCGTCGTCCGGGTCTTGAACGAGTTCTGCCGTTACTGCGGCGCCTTGCCGGTTGCCGAGCTAAAACGGGGCCATGTGAGCGAGTGGGTGGAGAGCGTACCCAGTTGGCGTTCGCCGGTCACGCGACGCAACGTGCTCACGACCATCATCTCGGCCTTTCGGCATGCCGAGTCCGAACTCAGTGTTCACAATCCTCTGAAGGGTTTAACGAAGCCGTCGCACCGCCCGCGGCTGCACTCGATTTCGCCGCAGGATGAACAGGCGATTTATGACGCCGTCGACCCGGCGTTCCGCGATTTTTTGTTTGCCGCACTCCATACGGGCCTACGTCCGTTCTGCGAGTTGGCCAAATTGACGGCGGAACACGTCGAAGAAACACCGCGCGGCATGCTATGGCGGATTCGTTCCTCCAAGACGAAGAAGGTTCGCAAGCTTCCCGTGCGGCCGGAGATCGCCAAGTTGACTCGTAGACTGCTGAAATCGGCGTCGGCGGGAAGCGGAAAACCGATCTTCCGCAACCCGCAAGGCAATCCCTGGAAGAAGTCGACCGGCGTCAAATACTTTTTGCGGCTCAAGCGGGAACTCGAATGGACCGGCGACGATCCGCGGTCACGCTATTCCTGCTATTCGTGTCGTCATACGTTCGCGCATCGCATGCTCTCGGGCTATTGGAACGACGGCCTTGGCTGCTCCATCGAAGTGCTGGCCGAATTGATGGGGGATACGCCGAAGACGGCCTTCGACCATTACGGCCGCGAATGGGCGCGCCATTATCAAGAGCCGCTCTGGGCGGCGCTCGGAAGTAATTCTTGATCGTTTCATTCAGCTTTACCCAGTTGACTTGGATCCCAGCGCTCGCCGATGCGTCCTGTCCAAGAATTGATGCGGGACACAATTCGGATGGCAACGCGCTCGAGCAAACGGACGGTGCTGCATAAGTTTGCGGGGAAGGTACTTTCGAGGCCTGCAGCTACAATTGTCTCGTGCCCTTCAAGTAAGGAAATGAACACGGCCGTTCGATGTCTCTAACACTCGGAAAATCACTCTTGGTGCCCTATGGTGAAGAAGCGACGTGTGCTAACGCGAAATATCCAATTGCAGCCGGGAGAGCAGATACGCCCCCGCGGGCCCGTCGCTTCAGTATCGGCGACCACAACACCTCGCGTTCGAAAGTGTCGATATGTCACGACGCACGTGCATGAACTTCTTCGTAGTTCGGTTCTCAAACGACAAATCAGTACCGCACAGCGGCGCGAACTTGCCCGCGTTGCCGATGCCGATACGAAGGCGAAACGGATCATAGAACGTCTGGTTGAAGAATCTGACCAAGCGAAGTCGGCGACTGCGCTGGCGCGCTTGACGGGAATCACGAGAAAGGAAGTCGCCGTCGTACTGTTGGGTCTTGAACTGGAAATTCGACGAGGAACTCGAATTCAGTATGCCGCTGATCCTTCAAAGTTTCGCTCGCCGGAAGCGAAAACGTACGTTCTCGTTACCGGTTGATCGCTATATTTGGTTTCCTGGGCGAGCAGTCACAACGGCTGCCGTTTTCAACCGCCGTTAACATATTTGAAACCCAGACGACGTGATCGCGCGGACGACGTGGACGGTATATGTCCGTAGCGGCGGCGGCTCGTAAAGAATCGATTCTGGCCCCCTACTGCTCTCCTAACTCCGTCGTTCGTACTACCGCGGTCGTCCCAGTGGAACATGAATGCCCGGGAAATTCTGCGGCTTATTGGGCAGCCGGCGCTGGCGCGCGAGCCGCGTTGTAACCCGCAATGCTTCACGGATCCGCTCAACCTCTTCAAGCTCGATCCGAATCCGACCCTGCCCACGGCTTCCCGTTTGAAAGTACCGGACCGTGAAAGGCTGGTCGCGCAGCATCAAGAGTCCGGCCCTCGATTGGGAAAGCCAATCGTAAAGGCACGTCGTCGTGATTCCCAAACGACGGGCCGCTTCTTGGGCGGAGAGGAGTTGATCTGTGGGCATGCGTCACGCGAGGTGCACGGAACACGGCGTTGCTCGCAGCCCGCGGCCGGAGCGCTCCGTGTGGAAATCCGTCGGCCAAGCTAAGAGTCGATCGTCGCGCAATCGTCACTTGGCGCGACAAACCGGAAAAACAGTTGTTTCCGATGCAATAGCCGATGCTCAGCGGCGGGATCGTCGCGCCAAACAAAAACCCAAATTGACCAAATTGTTCGACTGTGTTAGCCAAAGAGATAGTGACGCGGGTAACATGATCGGCGCGGGCTTGAGTGACGGGGTGCGTAGCGATGAACCGACATGAACTCGCGAAACTGCGATTGAAACAGCTGTTGCCGTCGCCGCCGTCCGGCGTTGACGAGACCTTGTCGGATCAGTTCGAGATCTGGTTGCGGCAAGACGTAGTGCCGGTGACCGAGGAATTGCTGAATAATCCGGCGTTTCGGCGGATTATTTCCGCCATTGGCCAACAGCTATTCGGTGATGACAAGAACGAGCGGCGCGTTCAATTAAACGGGTTCGCCGATGCGCTCACTGCCTGTGCGCAAGCAATGGTCGCGGCGGCGACGAAGTTTGGCGTTTTGGACGCCCTCGCCGATCAGGATCGAACTACGGATGAAAATTGGTTGGAAGAGGAATTCAACAGGCACGCCGACCGGCGCTGCGTCGTCGAGAAGATGGCAATGCGCCCATGGTTCGATTTAGTCGACGGCGACGACTTCTGGACGCCGCGGTGCGGTCTGTTCTTGCGAGATTCCGATGCATTGCTGACGCGGCAGTTCAGAAGAGAATTGACGCATTCGCAACTGCTCGGCGATCATGTCACGGAGCTCATGCTGGCTCGGGTCGGGTTTTGGACGCGGCGGCTCTCGATGGCCTGGAATCGCTTGCAACCCCGTTTAGGTGAACGCGGCGAACCGGCCTTTGCCGACCTTTCCAGTGTGTTCGCGCGGTTCTTGGACGTCGAAGAACGACACAGGGCCCTGGTCGCAGTTTGGCGGACGGGAAGTGAATCGCGTTTACGGAACGCATGTATGGTGCTGTTGCAAACTTACGTGGCGTATCATTCGGCGCCGCAACTGGCATGGCTGGGATTTACGACGCAGTCATTGACGGTCAACGGCGCGACGCTACAGCCGCTATTTCGCCGCCAGGGAATTCTGACTCAGATTAAACACGTCACCGCAAACCAATATCGGCAAGTCGATACCCAAACGGCGCGGTTGGTCGATCTCGAAGTCATCCTTCAGATCGGGGCGGCGTTGGAAGACGTAGCCGCCATGTACCAGCGGGGCGTGCACGCGGACGATCTGATCAAAGAAGCGCGAGCGCAGTACAAGCTGGTCGTGGTTGTCCGTCCGCGGATGGTGTTTTGGCGGGGCCGTCCTCTGAAATTGGAGTGGGACGGCACCGAAACGATGTGGAATTTGATGCTCCATTTGGCGGTGCAAGCCGAAGGGAAGCTTCCGATTCGTGATTATGTTCTCTCCGGAGTGAAAACGAATCGCGATTTAAGTGTTCGCAAATCGCATCTGATGAAATTCCTCGCCGGCGCTCCCGGCGGTGACGACTTGGCAGTCTTAATTGAAAAGCGGCGGAGCGGGCCATGCTATTTGGACATCGCGCCCGAGACAGTTCGCGTTCTCGACCTGGACGCCGATGAATGGACGGTCGACGTCCAAGAGTTCTTCCAGGTCGACGCCCCGTCCGCAGAGGCGGAATCGTGAGGAGATAGACGGCGCTAAATTTCTGGCAAAAACACGTCATGATACTTGTACACGAGTCCTAAGCTATCAGACGAAGCCGTTTCGCGGCCTCGTTCCCCAGGGCTGGAGCGGTGCGGTTCATTTGTCACTTGAAGTGACGCTTGCGTTGCGCTCGGCCGGTACGTTGCTCTCGCTTTTCCTTACGAGGCGCGGAGCCGCGTCCGATGTCGATCGACGAAGATCTGAAAAGTTTCGACCCCGCAATTTTTACCGACCCGCCCGACGCTCAGTGGGGCGTCGCGGATCTCGGTCGCTATGCCCGTGCTCAAGACGAAGCCATCGCCGCTGGCGAGAAAGCCCTATCGCCCATTTATTGGCGGCTGGGTTTAGCCTTGAACTTGGCCCGTAAACAGTTCGCGCACGGGCAATGGACCCGTTATCTGCGAGAACACGAGATTGATAAGACTCGCGCCGCGCGAGCCCGAGCCATTCACGGCACGTTCGAGACCGAACAGCAGGTCGCCGAACTTTCGGTCGAAGCAGCCTATCGCCGCCGCAAAAAGAAGCCGCGAACTACTACGGCGACGAAGCCGGATGTCTCCCAGCCGCCGCCGGGCGTGATCGAATTCTTACTCTCGGTCTGTCAACAAGCCGACCGCTTCGCCGACCAAGCGGAGTATCTGCCCGTGGAGCAAGCGGCGGCGATCGTTATGACGATCGAGGAAACGATCGCCGAACTCGTCAAACTGCGGGATCGCTTCAGCGACAATCGAGTCGCTCCGGCCATCTGAGCCGATTGCGACCTTCTCCCGCCTCGGTCGTATTGGCACCGCCATCGGCGCCGTCCAACGCATTCTCTAAGTCCCGTGACTTATTCGCGTCGCGATTTATCACCTGGCGCGACGAACGCGCGATCGTCGGTTTCTAGGTTCGGTTCCTAGCAAAGTTCGCGGACGCCGCGCAGTTCTTTTGAGACCTCGATCGGTCTCATTGCCCGATGGACGGAACTTCCGACAGGAGACAGATCCATGAAGATGATGAATAAACCGCGGCGCCCGAAATGGCGCCGCCGTCGGCCGTCCCCGCTGCCTGAGGCCGATTCGGCTAGTGCGGCGATCACCCCGGAATCTATCTCCGGACATTTTCGATCCCGGCGACGGTTCGCCGCGGTTCTCATCCTCACGTCGTTGACGACGCTCGGTTGGTTCGCCGCTGCATCGGCGATTGCGGCTCCGGCGGTAGTCATCTGCGCGCTTCCCAATTCGGCCGGCGACGCGGTCAATTCGACCAAACATTTCAACATAGCGGCCGAAGACTCGCCGATGTCGTACGCCGACGCGCCGTGGTGGTACTGCGACGGCCGTCGGCTGAGTAGCCTGCGTCGTCGCTCTCCGCGCCGTAAAGGTTTAGCCGCCAAGGGGGAGGCCGAGCGTAAGCGGCAAGAGCTGTTGGAACGAACCAATCGCGAAATCGATGAGATCGTCGCGCAGTTCCATGCACAATTGCCGCGCAACCAAGCCGAGGCGATCGGAGTGGCGTATTTGCGCTACTCGACCCGATTTCAAGACTCGGTTGCCGACCAGCTGCGCGAAATCCTCAGACACGCCCTGGCACAGAAAATCTTCGTCCCGCGGGAACTAGTTTTTTTCGATCTGGCGGTTCGCGGCGTCAAGAATAACCGCGTCGGACTGAACGCCGCCAGTGAAGCCCTGAAACGCAAGCACGCCGGGGTATTGTTGCTGTTTTCGACGAGCAGATTGTTCAGAAAACAATATCGCACCTTGGCCTTCGTCGACGCGGTCCACCGCGGGCTGGGAATCCGATGCATCTTCGTCAAAAGCGGCGTCGACACCAACGACAAACAGCGCTGGGAAGCCTTGTTGTCGGTACTGGCGATGGTCGACCAGTTCGTCGTGACGATGAACGTGGCCAACATCCAAGCGGCCCACCAGGGGCAAATGGAAAAGCGAATCGTGTTCGGCACGTTGTCGTACGGCTACGCGGGCGATCCGATCCCCGGCGAGTTCACCAAACGGAACAAGCCGCGATGCAAGATCATCCCCGACACGACCACCGCCGAAGTCGTCCAAAAGATCTTCCGGTGGTACGTCGATGAGCGGGCGACGATTGCGGAAATCATTCGTCGCTTAAACGACGACGAATCGATTCCGTTACCGCCGCGGGCCGAGAGCGGCGAATGGACGCGGCTGTCCGTCAAGCGAATCCTGTCCAATAGCCGATACGTCGGCGCTTGGAAGTACGGTGTTTGTGAGTCGGTCTATCTGCCGGAGCAGGACTACACCCGGCAAACCCGGCGAGTCGAGCCGCTGAAGGTGATTCAACTCGACGAATTGCGAATCATTTCGGACGAGTTGTGGCATGATGCGCAACTGCGACTGACGAAGGAGGGTGAGAATCGGGGTCGCAAGCGCACGAAGGGCGAGAGTAAGTCCTTGCCGAAGGTGCTCAATCAACTCCTGTACTGTCCGGAGCACAATCGCTTTTTGCAGGTCGGCGGGGCGCATGGTCACTCCATGGTCTGTGCGTCATGTAAGCGACTGCCGGCCGCCAAGCAGCACTTGTATACTCAGTTGAATCGCCGCTTGGCGACGACCCTGACGTGCCGAGGACTGGCGGAATTGGTAAGCGCCGATGCCGCGTTGATCGAAACGATCATGGCCGCCTGCTTGTTGGAAGTGGAGACGGCTCAGAAGCCCGACCCGGCCGAGTTGACGAGCCTGCGCGCTCAAGAGCAGAGTATTAAACGGAAGATTGCCTTCATCCGACGTACGACGGGAAGCACGCCGGATGAAGAGGCGGAAGCGGAGACCGAGATCAAGGCTCTGCAAGCCGAACGGGCTCAAGGTAAAGTGAAGCTCGATCGCTTGGAAGTGGCTCTCGCCCGACAACCGAAGTTGCCCGCCGTGTCGGAGGTGCAAGCCCTAGTCGACGGTATGCGCCAAATTTTGACTGACGCGGCACTCGGCGAGTCGGAGGAGAACGTCGCGGCGGCGCATGAGATTATCGACCTGCTCACCGGCGGCCGGATCGACTTGTTCCAGATGGGAGAGCGCCTCCCGCAACGGGGTTGGTTACAGGGGCGGTTCCGTGTCCGCTTGCTCCCCGCGCTCGTGGAAAAACTGACCGGCGTCCCGGCGACTTGTTGCGACGATGACGCCATCGAGGTCGTAATCGACTACCGAGAACCCGCCTCGTTCGATGACGAAGCTGAAAGCGCCTGGCAGTTCTATCAGCAAGACTGGCTGAACGCCCAGATCGCGGTGGAGTTGAAATGCAGTCGGAGCAAAATCACGAAGTTGCTCAAGTACGCCGCCGCCAAGCACGGCCAATCGCTGGAGGACGGTCGCGTGCGACGTGCTCGATTGGCTCAGAAATCGATCGAGCCTTTGAAGCATCAGAAAATCGCCGACGAAGTGATGCGGCGATATGACGACGATGAGTTGCTCGACGACATCGCGATCGCCTTGAACGAGGATCGCAATCTGATTACGGCGGCGGTCCGCTGGTGGCACGAGGTTCGCGGTTTACCGGTGCCAGACGGCCGTACTCGGCGGAAGAGCCTGAAACGCAAATCGCGTCCGAGCGGTCTTCAATCTCCGGACCAAGCGGCGGAATAGCGCCCTCAAATGGCGCACAAAAAAACAGACCCGGGACGGCAACGCCGCCCCGGGTCTGTTCGTTAGCGGCAAGCCGATTTCAAGAACGGCCGCTTTCGCATCAAAATATTTGCCCCAAGTGTGAACGCTTGGCGTATCGGGTCACCATTGTTTCGGAAGCATTGCCCGACCGTCTCTCTGCCGCCCTGGCGACCCTTTTTCGCTTCGGATTCTTCGAAACGAAATTCTTTATCACCAATCAGGAGACTTCCATGAATCAAAGCCGCGCCCGAGGTCCGTCGCGCACGCCCGGTGATGAACGTCTCATACTCCCGCAAGCTGATCTGGCGCGAAGTCGGTCTCGCCTTGCGCAACTTATCGGCCGTCTCCTCGCCCGCCATTGGCTTCGCGAGCAATCGCTCGTTCAACAACCGTCAACCACCGCGGCAGGCCGGTCGAATCCGCCGCCGACGGATTGACTTCGCAAAAAGATCTTTTCACTCGACACCAACCCACTTCGGAGACTTTTTATGACTCCAATCCTCTCTTCACCTTCCTCCGCCGCGATGCAAAGTTGGCGAAGGCAGGTC
>JAFLCO010000449.1 GCA_017303535.1 Planctomycetota bacterium | reverse complement strand
GTCCCGAATCGGCCCCTCCGGGGCCGAAAACGACGCCGTAGGCGTCGTCTGCAAACCGTTGATCCCCCTCGGATCAACTCCGCGCTCACGCTACGGCCGCAGGCCCACCGCGAAGCGGTTTAGTCCATATGGTAGATCGAAGTCATAGATATCGAAGTTTCGGCCTAGCCGGCAGTACTGCTATTGAGCCGCCGGCAGTGGTTTGCTATCACGCCATTGCACGGAGCCGGACTACAGCCTGATTCAGGGAGCCAAGGATGGTTTCCGCTTGCCGCTATAACAACACATTGCCGATCTTCGAGCCCGCGATGGCTTCCGCCGCGGCGAGCTTCGCCGAACGCCAAGCGGTGGCCGCCGGCGCCTGTCTCCGTGAGATCGAGCGGCATGCAATCGCCAACGGGCTGTCGGTCGACGTGTCGAGGCTGCCCGCCGGATTCTTGCTTGAATTTGCCGCCGTAGTGCAATTGAGCATTTGGGAAGGGAACGGCCTCACCGACTTTTTACCGGCTGACGTTCCGACGTCTCCCGCGGCCGAAGCGGAACTGTTTCGCCGAGTACGTGAGCAGCCTCAGCAACTGCAAAGTATTTCCGGCGCTCTGCTTTCTCGGCGACTGCTCGATCTATGGCTTGACCAGATGTGCTGGTCCGCGCCGCAATATTGCCACGCTGACGTCATCGTCAGCGACGCCGACGAAGACATGCTCGTCGAAGCCGTCGCACAACTTCTTTGGACGCATCGCGGCGAAATCAACCGTCTCTTGGAGGGCTGAGCATGAAGACGCTTCGGCCTAAAAACGGCCTGTTGGTGTTTTATACCCGGGATTCCGGCGGCAAACATGAGATGACCCCAGGCGAGTATGTACGCATGGCGGCCAAACGTGCCGCCGAAGGTTCGCTGACCTTCAACGGCACGCCCGGCGCAATTGAAGCGATGATCCGTAGCGGCAGCTACGAGAGCGGTGACCTGTACCTCGACTATGACGTCAAAGGCAATTTGCTGTCGCGTCCGGGCTTAGGTGCTCTCGAGAAACGAATTCAAACCGATAAATCGGTTTCGCACGTCTTCATTCCGCGTCGCGACCGCTTGGCCCGACCCGACAATCCGGTCGACGGTATGCTGCTGGAGATCAAACTCCGTAGCTGGGGCGTCACACTGGTCTTCCTCGATAAGGTTGTACCGCCGCTGGAGCCGGGGGCGCGAGATCAAATCGGTGACTTGATCGTTTCGTTGATCGACTACGATAAGGCCGGCGGAGATCGCCGGGACCTGGCCGAAAAAATTCTGTTCGCCCAATTGGGTTTGGCGGCCGTCGGATTCTCGACGGGCGGGCGCCCTCCGTACGCCTTCCGCCGCTGGCTCGCCAAAGTCGACGGAACCAAGGTGAGGGAACTGCAAGAGGGCGAACGCGTTCGCATGGCCGAACATCACGTCGTTTGGCTGCCGGTCGGAGACGAGCACCCTCATATGCAGATCGTCAAAAGGATCTTGGAGGAGTTACCGACCAAGCCGGCTTGCCGTATCGCCGCGCAGCTGACGGCCGAAGGCGTCCCCTCGCCGGATGCCGGCCGTCGCCGAAACGATAACGGCGTCGAGCATGAAGTCAGCGGCGCTTGGCACGCGACGACGGTTACAAACATCGCGATCAATCCGCTGCTCTTGGCCGTCAAGTCGTACGGCCGCCGGTCGATGGGAGATCAGTTGCGTTTTACGCCCGAAGGGCCACGCAACATGGCGCACGGCGATTACCGGCTGGATCGCAAACCCAAAGTCATTCAAAATTCCGACGATGCCACCGTCAAAGCCGCCGCCGGTTTCGACCAACTGGTCGATCCGGAACAGCATCTCGGCTTGCTGGAGCTACTGAAAGAGCGAGGCGGTACGCAACGGGGTAAGCCGCGTTCCCGAGATCCGAATCGCAATCCGTTGGGCGGCCGAGTGTTTGACATCAATTGCACTTGGCCGATGTACCGCGTTCCAAGTGGAATGAAGTTTCACTATACCTGCGGAGCTTACATGCAGAGCCATGGTGCCCTCTGCACGCATAACAAGGTCGCCGGGGACGAATTGACGCGCCTGGTCCTCGACATCGCACGGCAAAAGTTGCTCAAGCCTTCCGCGATCGAAAAACTCAAGATTCGTCTGCGAGAGCTCGCTACCGCCGACCGTCCGCAAGACCAAGCCAAGCTGCAGATATCTCGGAAGCAGGCCGAAATCGATCAGGTGAAAGAGCAGTTGACCGTGGTCGAGCGCAACTTGGCGTTCGCCGCAACCGACGCACAGTTCAAGGCCGTTGCCGACGTTCAAGCGGATTTGCTCGCCCGCCAACGGGCACTTGCCGACGAACTGGCCGCTCTCAAGAGCTCGGTCCGGGATGACGGTGATGTGGAACAACAGGTCGCTACGGCACTGGCCGGGCTGGATCAACTGCCGCAACTGGTTGATGATACCCAAGAGTTGAGCGCGATTGCGAAGGCATTCAAAACCATGAATGTCCGTGTGTTCCTCGGATTTAAAACGGTAAAGCTGAAGAAGCGCACGGTCAACCGGGTAGCCTGCGGCGTCGTAACGTTCGGAGAGGCAGAGCCGCCGATCCAGGTCTATCAAGGACCGACAGGGCGGCGGGCTTTTCGGAAAGAAGAGAAGGCGGCAGCGGTTGCCGTCACCCCACGAGGCGACAAGCGCCTTCCGGGGGCCAAGGAAGCTGATCGGGAGGATCAGTCGTTAGGAAATGTAAGTCGGGGCGACAGGACGTCTATTGAACTTTTTTCTGGGCCATTGCGACAGTGGTCGAAATCGTTATCCGTGTTCGCACAAGAAGTTGCAGCTTAATGCCCGCTTTCGGCCTGCTCGAAATGACCCGGGTCACCACCAGCATTAAGTCATGAACTCAGTCCGTCTATTATCCTCCCCGAGTCGGTCTCAACTTGAACCGCGGTTTCGTGGAGCTAGGTTCCTACGCACTCAACAGGTTACGTCGAACGCCGATACCCGCAACCACATTTGCCTCCGTTGCGCTCATCGAGTCATAAGGGTTGTTTTGACAATCCGCGTCGGCAACGTGCCTTCCCGCAATCTGTAGAGAGCCAAGAGTCGCCATCGACTGCAAACAGGGCTTGAGTTCGCTCCACTGGGCGTCTGACAAGGCAGGAAGCCAGATGTGAATCCTCGTGCCCGGATCGAACATCTGCCCGCCGTTAAGACCAGGGATGACCGGCAGGATGCGCCCGTCAGCCGGATACGAGACGGAGATGCGACCTCCGCACAAGGTGACGCGCGTCAGTGCTTTGGCGCTTAACGCTCGCCGATTCATCCGCGCAAACAGTCTCCCTGCGAACACAAGCGGTGATCGCAAAGCGGCATATAATCCGACACGACTCATCCGAAGGGCCTCTTTTCCGGATCGATCAATACACAAAATCCTCGTCGCCTTGAATTCCTAATGTTCTTGCGGCCCGGTTGACGCGACCGCCCCGACACCCGCGAGTTCCTCGCCGTTCTGGCTAGGGAAAGCAGTCTCGTGCGGTGCTTTCCGTGGCCGCAAGCGGCCGACCCAGGACCAGAAGCGTGACCAGTATCGGGAGAAATCTTCCCACAGCGAGTAGGCCACGGGCGTCACGAGAAGCGTCAAGAGCAGCGAAAGCCCCTGGCCGCCGATGATGACTTTGGCCATGCTCGCGCGAGCGCCGGCACCAGGTCCTTGCCCAAGCGCGATGGGGACCATCGCGGCAATCAGCATCAAGGTCGTCATGAGGATCGGGCGCAAGCGGGTCTTGTTCGCCTCCAGAATCGCCGCATTGATCTCCATGCCCCGTGCTCGCAACACGTTGGTGTAGTCGATCTGCAAAATGCCGTTCTTTTTCACAATGCCGAACAGCATGAACAGGCCGAAGACCGCGTAGATATCGAAGTTCGTCCGCAGGAGAAATAACGACAAGAATGCGAAGGGCAGCGTCAGGGGTAGAGCGAGCAAGATCGTGATCGGGTGGACCAGACTCTCGAATTGAGCCGCGAGCACCATGTACATGAACAGGAAACTCAGCAGAAACGCGATCACGAAATTCGTGTTCGATTCGGAAAGCAGCTTCGCGCGGCCGATGAATTCGTGACGATACCCCGGCGGCAAATCCAATGTCCGCACGTAATCGCCGACATCCTTGATCGCCTCACCCAATGCAATTCCCTTCAGATTCGCGAGCACGACAATCTGCCGCTGCCGGCCGTAACGATCGATAGCCGTGGGGCCGATCGCCGCTTCCAAACGAGCCACATTCGATAGCCGAACCAGTCCCGCTTTCGTTGTCGGGATCGTCAGCGAATCGACGGCCGCCGGGTTGTCGCGGAACGATTGTTCGGCCCGCAGCCAGACATCGTATTGCTCGTCGCCTTCTTTGTACTTGCTGACCGGCTCGCCGCCGACGAGGATCCCGAGCGTCGAAGCGACGGTCTGCACCGACACACCCAGATCCGATGCCCTCTCACGATCAATCCGCACGCGCAGCTCCGGCTTGCTCAGTGACAGACTCGTGTCGACATCCACGTAGTGACCGCGAGTCTCCATCCATGCGACGATCTTGTCAGCGTATTCCTGAAGCTTAATTAGGTCGGGACCGACAAGATTCAAGTCCACGTCGACTTGCCGAAAACCTGTCGCCTGAAACGCCGCGACTTCCTGCACCGCCACGCGCAGATCGACATATTCGCTCATGACTCTGCGGGCATCGAGCATCACGTCGAACTGTGAAT
>JAFLCO010000448.1 GCA_017303535.1 Planctomycetota bacterium | reverse complement strand
GCCGTGAAGCCGTTCGAAACCGAAGCCGCGCTGACGCTGCCGTTCGGCGAACTGCACGTGGACCTTGAAGGCCTGATCGACGTGGCGGCCGAGATCGCCCGCAAGGAGAAGGAACGCGACAACCTCGCCGGCGTCATCAAGAGCAAGGAAGGCAAGCTCGGCAACGCCAGCTTCGTCGAACGTGCCCCGGCCGACGTCGTCGCCAAGGAACGGCAAGCCCTCGACGACGCCAAGCGGCAACTTGAGTCGGTCGAACAATCGCTCGCCGCGCTGAAGGCGAAGAAGTCGTAGCGGTCTACCGCTTCGAGTAACTGAACCCGAACCCGACGGCCGGCGCCGGCGGCCCGCACCACCGGTGGTAAACCCGCGGCGGCGGCGGATAGTAATACTCTTGCACCACGACCGGTGGCGGTGCGGCGTAGTATCCGGCGGGCACGGCCTGAGCGGCGACTTGCTTTTGCGGCGGCCCGACCGTTTGCATGGTCGTAATCACCGGCTTGGCCACGCCTTCTTGCTGGAGCATGATCAAGTCATTGGCGTCGAGCTTCTTCGCCATGCCGTTGGTGCGGACGTGGTTTATGATCAGCTCCGGATCGATGCCCGAGCGGGTCATCGCCACGACGTCGGCGGGCGACACTCCGCCGGCCGGCAATTGACAACCGATTCGAGCTTCGATCTCGGCCCGATTGCGAGCTTCGACTTCGTCCATTCCCGAGCCGATCGCGGCTCCGGCGACTGTGCCCAAGCCCGCACCGATCAACGCCCCAGCACCGGTATTGCCCGTCGCATTGCCGATCAGCGCGCCGGCCCCGGCCCCGCCAAGTCCGCCCAAGAGCGCACCACGATCGGCGTGATAGGGTGAAGCACAGCCGACCATCAACAAGGTCGAGCAAACAAGCACCGGCACGGCGGCCGGAAGCGAAAAGGTTTTCATAGTCGAGCGCGATCGAGTCGCCGCGCCTTTTTGGGTCTAGCGGTTAGTCCGACGTTGCGGAGCCTAGCGGGTGCGGGATTATGCCGAGGCCCGATAAACGCCGCAATTCGAGTCTTCCGTAACACCTCTCCGGAGGCGCGGCGGCAAACTTCGGACTTCGGCCCCTTGTGAATCGGTCCGAGCGCGAGTAGTATCGAAAGCATCGGGATTTGCGGCCGCTTGCAGCCTGCCGAGTCGCGCTCGTCGTGGAAACGACGGCGCTCGATTCGCGACACTGCTAAAGAGCCTGCGTTGCCGGCGTCGTCAAAACGACGCGGCGCGTATAACTCCAAATAAGCGAGCCGCGTTGACCTTCTATGGTGAACGCGGCTTTTTTGTTGGAGCGGAGAATCCCCAGGGTCGCCGTCGGCGGCCGCAACCTGTGAGGGAGATTTTCCATGAGCGATGCCGATCATTTCTCGACGTTGTCGGTTCACGCGGGCGAGGCTCGTCAGAAGCCGGGCGACGCGCTGACCGATCCGATCTTCTGTGCTTCGACGTATTCGTTCGAAAGCACGGCGGCGGTTCTCGAGTACATCGAAAAGAAGTTGCCGCGCGAAGAATACGGCCGCTACGGTAACCCCAACGAAAAGACCGCCGAGAAAAAGCTCGCGGCCCTCGAAGGGGGCGAAGACGCGATTCTGTATTCGACCGGCATGGCGGCGATCGTCGGCCTGCTGATGGCCAAGCTTTCGGCCGGCGACGAGATCGTCTTCTTCGACGAGTGTTATCACCGCAGCCGTGAATTCTGCGTGAAGCACATGTCGCGGTTCGGCGTCGTCACTAAGCAAGTGAAGACCGGCGACTATGCGGCGCTCGAGCAAGCCATCACGCCACGAACCAAGATGCTCGTCAGCGAATCGCCGACGAACCCGCATCTCAGCGTAATCGATCTCGAACAGTTCGTCGGCGTCGCACGGAAGCATGGCGTCGAAACGTTGATCGACGCCACACTCGGCACGCCGTACAACCTGCGGCCGATCGCGGCAGGCATCGACTACGTGCTCCATTCGGCCACGAAATACCTCGCCGGCCACAACGATCTGCTCGCGGGCGTGATCATCGGCGCCCGCGAGAAGCTCGAGCCCGTCCGCAAGCTCCGCGGAATTCTCGGGGCGATCAATTCGCCGCACAACATCTACCTGCTGCTCCGCGGCTTGAAGACTTTTGAGCTTCGCATGGAGCGGCACAATCAAAATGGTCTGGCCGTCGCGCAATTCCTTGCCGGGCATCCGAAGGTCGAGCGCGTGTACTACCCGGGCCTGGAATCCCATCCGTACTACGAGGTGGCCCGTCGCACGATGCGCGGCTTCGGCGGTTTAATCACCTTCACGGTTCGCGACGCCGACTGGAAACAGACGGCCCGGGTCGTCGATTCCTGTCGCATCCCGCGCATCGCGCCGAGCCTTGGCGGCGTCGAGTCGCTGATTGAGCAGCCGCTCGTGATGAGCTACTTCGACTACGCCCCCGAAGTTCGGCAATCGTTCGGCATCTACGACAACATGATCCGCATGTCGTGCGGCATCGAGAACACGCAGGACCTGATCGACGACCTGCGTCAGGCGCTCGAACAAGTGTGATTGGCCGCGAGCCGCTTACAACCTCGAATTATGGTCGGCAGATCATCACGGGGCAATGCGCCTTCTGCAGCAGCGTCTCCGCGACGCTGCCGGAAAACAGGTGCTTGAGGCCCGTGTGAACCGGCGCACCGAGCACGACGGCGTCAACATTCTCTTCCGTGATCAGTTTCAACAGTTCGACCTTCGCATCGCCCCGCAAAATGCGATGCTCGCACGTTACTCCTTCCGCGCAGGGGGCGAGCGCCGCGAGACGTTTTGCAAGTTCGGCAATTCCGGGATCCGCCAAACCTTGATAGATCGACCCGTAGTGCGAAGTCGGCTGCCCCGGTTCGACGCAGGCGATGAGCAGCTTCGCGCCCGTCGCTTGCGCCAAGCTCGTAGCCCAGTCGAGTGCCGAGCGATTCACATCGCTCACGTCGACGGCCAAGAGAATCTTGCGAGCTTCCATCAGCGCCCCTCCACACAACGGCTTCGAATCGCCGCTTAGTTCGGCATATCCGGCTGTTCGTTCGTTTCGATTCCCTCAAGTTGCAACGCGGGCAGGGTCTGCTGCAAGTTGTTGACCGCCGCCTGCGACAACAGCGGCACCGGCACCGGCGTGTCGATCCGAATCTTCTTGCCTTCTTCGGCTTCTTGATATTCCGTCCGAACGGTCATCTTCGTGCTGCCGATGCTGAGTTGCTCCAGCTTCTTGAGCTTCTTGATTTGCGGAACCACGGCGTCGGTCACCTTCGTGTTGTCGAGCACCAGCCGACGCAATTCGGGAAACGCCGCGAGTTTGCCGACGAACGCATCGTCGGCCGCCGTGTTGCTGAGGTCGACCATGTACACGCCGACGCCTTCCGTCTCCGTTTCGATCGAGCAGACGCCTTTGATACGCTGCACTTCTTCAAACATCTCTTGCTGCGCCTCCGGAACCCCGGGCGTGGAATTCTTGCAGCCCACAAAGCCGAGCAGGGTCACGGCAAACAGGGCGACGGCAGACAGCAATCCGGAAGTTCGAAAAACGTTCGACATGGCGATATCCAAAAGCTCGGGCAAGCGATGAGGTCAGCGACTTTCGTTCATCCTAACAACGGGCTGCGACGACGCAAACTCGCGCCGCGTCAATCGAGCGGATCTTCCCATACGGTGTGGTAAGCCCCCGACGCCTCGAAGTATTCCAGCAAGTCCCGATAAAACGGATGCCCGCCGAGCGTCGCCGAATCGCCGACGACGATCAGCTTCCGTTTGGCTCGGGTCAGCGCAACGTTCATCCGTCGGACGTCGCCCAAAAATCCGATCTCGCCGGTTTCGTTCGACCGTACGAGCGTGACGACGACGGCTTCCTTCTCGCGCCCCTGAAAGCCGTCGACCGAGTCGATCTCGGCGTCTACGTCGACCAACAACTCGCGCAGCAGCTTCACTTGTGCGGCGTACGGCGCAATCACGGCGACCTGCCGCGGCTCCAGCCCTGCTTCGACGAGCCGCCGCACTTTGCGAGCCACGAGGCGCGCTTCCGACTCGTTGAATCGGCTCTCGCCGTCGGCGGCAGCCGTTTCGTCGAAGCCTGCACCGGCCGTATCGATGAATTCCAGCGGGGTCGTCGTAAGATCGTTTGCAGCAACTCCCGGCAGGTCGCTCAGTAATCGTCCGGCCGCGCTTTCGTGGGCGACGAGCTTTCCGTCGTAAAACTCGCGCGACGAAAAACCCATGATCTGTTCGTGCATACGATATTGCTTGCTCAGCATGTGAGCCCAAGCGGGATTCTTCGCGACCGTTCGCTCCATAAGGCTTTCACTAAACCCGGCAGCGGCGGCTTCCGTCGACACCACCGTGGCGGGCAATTGGCAATGGTCGCCCGCCAACACGAGCCGCTGCGCTCGCGGCAGCGCAATCCACACCGGCGGTTCCGTGGCCTGCGCCGCTTCATCGACGCAGACCCAATCAAATTCGCGGTCGCCGAGAATGCGATCGTCCAAGCCCGTCAAAGTCGCGCAGATCACTTCGGCTTCGTCGAGCAGATGCTTTTCGATTCGCTCTTCCATGCGTCGCGCTTCGGCCGTCAGTTGTTTGGCCTCGCTGCGCATCGCTTGCTTCTCGCCACGGGCCGGCTTGGCTCTGGTGAACTTGCCCGCTTTCTGAAACAGCTTTTCCGCATCGCGCCGCAGCTTCTCGCAAACCTTTTGATCCGGATGATTTTCCAGCAGGTAGTCG
>JAFLCO010000447.1:2979-4791 GCA_017303535.1 Planctomycetota bacterium | reverse complement strand
TGTCGCCCAAGTTCCATTCGGCCGGGATGTTCTTGCCTTCCGGAATGTTGTTGCGGACCGACGAGCCGCCCCACTGGTTCCAATCGCTTTTCTTCACGCCGTAGACCGGCGCGGGCTTCGATTCTTTGCCGGCCAGCGCGGCTTGCGGCGGAATGAAACCTTCGGCGTCGCCTGCCGACGGCGCGGCTTTCGCAGCCGCCATGGCGACCGCGACCGGCTCCTTTTTCGTCTCTTTCGTCGTGGTCTTAACGTCCGTCTTCGCAGCCGCGGGGCTTGCCGCCGCCTTCACCGCGGTGATCGCCGCTTCCGCTTTCGGAGCATCGACGTTGGCGTCGGCCTTTGCTTCGACGCGAGTCTCGGTCTTCGCCTCTTTCGGCACGACCGGGGCAGGCTTCGCATTGCGCGCGTCGGCAACTTCGGTCGCCGTCACGGTCGCTGCTACGGGAGCCGCAGCCGTCGGCTTCATCTCCAGCTTGGCATCGGCCGCCTTCGACGGTTCCGTTTTCTTTTCTTCCGCCTTCGGGGCTCCGGCGGCCGGAATCGTGCCGTTGGCCGGCAGCGGCTTCGTCGAGCCTAGGTCAACGACTGGCGCAGCCGCCGGGTCCGTCGAGACGGCCGCAGTCGACGCCGCGCCCGAGGAGCTTGATCCAGCGGAACCACCGGCGCTGCCCGCCGGCTTCGGTTTCGATTCGCAGCCGGCCGTGAACAGCAGGCCCGCCGTGCAAAGTAACGCGGCGTAGCGACGCAACGAAAATTTCATGTCGAGATCCTTCGGGTCGTGCAGAAGTCTGCGTGTTCGAGTCGTTGAGTTCGGTCGAGCCTCACGAAGCAGGCGCGACCGCGCGAAAGTTAGTTAGGAGTGACGGTAATGTTGTCGTACGTGATTTCCGCATCGCCGGCGTTGCCGAAAATGCCCGGGCTGCCGACCAAGTTGCCGACTTCGTCGGTTCCTTCGATCGTCCATTCCGCCGGTTCCGCATCCCCCTTCTTCCAAGCCTTGCCCTTGAGCACGGCCTTGTCGCCGCTGGTTTCGGCGCGGAACTTGAGAACGTACGTCACGTTCGGTTCCCACTTGAAAGGCACGTTGACGGCAAACCGGTTTTGCAACTGGGCCGTCCATGAGCGAATTTGCAGTTGTTGAGCGTTGCCCATCATGTCCATCGTGTAGCGCTGCGCAATGAGGCCGATGTCGGGCAGCTTCGCGCCGTCGATCGTGTCTTTCTTAGCGCCGCTGACTTCCGCTTGGATCGTGTAGTCGTGCAGGTCCGTCGGGCCGAACCAGCTTTGGCTGCGCGTCCCCTTAGGAATCGTGGTGACCTTCACCATGGCGTTGTTGCCGTCGGCCTTGCGAACCTTGTGGCGATAGCGGACCCCGATCCACGTCGGATACGGTTCACCTTCCAGAACGCCCGTCACCGGGTTCGGCACGTCGATCGGTACGTCTTCAAAATCGAACGACCACGGCAGCGGCGGCACGATCCGCACGCGCGCCTTACCGATGAGCCCGGCGGCTTCCACGTTGACGTAAGTGCCGATGTGCTTAGGCTCGCTCATGGCGGTGAAGTTTCCGGAGGCGTCGATCTCGCCGCCGAATTCCACCTTGAACTTCGCATCGGTCGCATCGCCGACAAACTGCCCGCGAGCGTTGTAGAGCTTCACTTTGAAAGCTTGCTTCTCGCCCGGCTTCATGAGCACTTCGGCCGGCACGACTTGAACTTGCGCCGGAGTTTTGTCGGTGATCTCGTCTTCCTTCGGCGGGGCCGGACGTTCTTCGGCCTTCGGCTGCGCGTCTTTCAGCCCAATGCAGTACAT
>JAFLCO010000447.1:0-2969 GCA_017303535.1 Planctomycetota bacterium | reverse complement strand
CCGCCGGTGAGCCGTGAATTTCTTCACCGTTGGGGAAACGCAACTTATGCGTGACCTTGGCTCCCTTTTCATCGGGTTGAATGACGTGCCAAGCGCTGGTCGTGCAGGCGTAGATGCGACCATCGGCAAACACCGGGCTGGCTCGCATGATCGAGCCGACCAAACGGACCGGCCGGCAGATTTGCTCACCCGTTTTGGCGTCGAGCACGTAGCAGATGTTGCCGTCGTCGAAAGCGTAAACTCGATCGCCGATCAACAGCGGCGAACTCTTGCCGACCATTTGCTTCTTGTTCCGCCACACGGCGCCGGTCTTGGTGATGTCGCCCGAAGCATCGAGGCCCTTGATCGCCGCGACGGCGCCCATGCTGCTGTCGTCGGGGTTCTCTTCGCTTTGGCCCGCGTAAACGACGTCGTTCGAGATCAGCGGCGAGACGTTCAAGCCGCGGAGCGAAAGCTGATAGTTCCAGAGCGGCTTGCCGGTTCGCGGTTGGAAGGCCCACACACGACCGTCGCCCGAGCCGAAGACCATGGCCGCTTGGCCGCCGATCGTGCCCATAAACGGCGTGCTGTAGGTGGTGTCGTCCGGCCGCAGGCTGGTGCCGTTGAACCACACGACTTCGCCCGTGTTTTTATCAAACGCGATAAACCGGTGCGCCGGAATCGAAAGCTCGCCCCAGTTCGTCATCACCGCGCTGATGAGCACCAAGTCTTCATAGACGACCGCCACATTCGTCCGGCCGCCGTATGTGCTGAGCAAACCAAACTCTTCGTTGAGCGACCGGCTCCAGATCGTCTTACCGGTTTCGCCGTCGATACACTGGAAGTAACCGCAAACTCCCATTGCGTAGATGCGTCCGGTTGCCGGATCGCCGACGACTGCGCCCCACGCCACGCGTTCGGCAGGGACGTCGGAAAGGAAGACGTTGAACTTGTTTTCCCAGAGGATTTTGCCGGTCGCCGCGTCGGCACAGATGACCTTCTCGCCTTCCGTCGTCGACTCCGGATAGTTGCGGGCCAGCGTATAGAGTTTGCCGTTGAGAATGATGGGAGACGACCGCGTGGCCAGCTCCGTGTTTTTCCAGAGCAGGTTGGTCCCTTCAAAGTCCCATTCCGTCGGCAGACCGACTTCCCGCGAGATGCCGTTTTGTTCCGGCCCTCGCCAGCTGGGCCAATCCATCGGGTCGGCGGCCGATGCCGAACCGGCGATCGACAGCGCCAAGCCGCAGGCCAGCGCGGCCCAGTTGCGACGAACCACGGACCAAACCAAGGAAACGACGTTCATAGATTTCTCGTAGCGCGTGAACGTAAGAGTGCTCAAGAGTCGGCAGTCGATCGCGAGGAAAATGCCGCGAGGGTCGACCTGTTAGGCGGGAATGGGGTAGGCGGGAACTCTAAGAATACGCACCGGCAAAATGCGGAGCAAGGAGCGAGAAGCGCCCGAATCGCCCCGCCAACCCGCGGTATTCGCAGTACGGTGAGATTGTCGCACCGAACGAAAAGCGGCCTATTTGTGCCACTTTTGGAGTTCGATGATGTTTCCCTCGGGGTCCGTCATATAGACGAGCGTTAATTTGCCGGCTCCGGCAATGTCGAGGGTTACAAGCTTTCCCACATCGCGACCGCCGCGTGCCAAGATTTCTTCGCGCTTTCGGTCGACGTCGTCGACTTCGAACGCCAGGTGTTGAAAGCCGGGGCGATGCAACTCCGTCGGCGGGTGGGCCGCGTTCTTCTCGTAAGTAAATACTTCCAGCGTGGGGCCGTTGTCGCCGTGCCCCGGCAACCGCAGATGGCGGCCGCGAATGCGAGCCCCCGGCATGGCCGTGAGGTCGTCGGTGAGCGGACCGTGGTGATCGCGCTCGGAACTGACCGGTACGCAATCGAAGACTTCGATGTAAAAGTCGGCGATGCGGCGCCAATCGTCGGCGATGAGGTTCGTGTGGGCGTAACGAGTCGCCATGAAGGGGCTGCTTCTACTTTGCCGGCAGGGATCAATTCGGTGCGCTGCCCGCGCTGCTAGCGGTCGGGATTCGCGAATTTAGGAGGATAACAGAAGCTCTAAGGCCCGAACACCCGCGGCGAGTGGTGGTGCCGGCGACCGGATAACCGGCAAAGTTTATCTGCCTTGCGCCACGGGAAATCTTTGCGCCTAAAGCAACGTAAACCATTTGAGGAAAATTACTTCCGGCGTTCAAGGCGGATTCTTCGGCACGCCGATGAGGTTCGTGGTCCATAAGATGCTAACGGAGCCCAACGGCCCGTTGCGACATCAACTGCCGTACCTGGAACCTCGAGCCACGGAAGGGCTCGACGGCACTGATGTTCATAACTTGCGAACTGTGGGTTCCGACCCACGCAGCTACGCCAAAACGAACCGACGGAACGACCCTCTGAATTTGGCCTCGCGCTCGCACGGCAGGAAGCCTGCGCCGCAGCGTGAACTCTAAATTCGCTTCAGCAGCACAAGAGGTGCTTTCCGCGTGGTGAGCCAGGCGCAGCGGCGCGCTGCCCCAGTTCCATGCAAAGGAGATGTTGCTCGATGAAATTCTCTAAGTTTCTTGGGGCGCTGATCTTAAGCGCCGGGCTCTGTAGCCAAAGCTTCGGAGCCGGCTTGCTCGATCGCATGGTGGGTGGCGGACACGGCGGCTCGTGCTGTGAACCCTCTTGCTGTGACGCGGGCAAGGCCTGTTGTGATCCCGCTTGCGGCAACGCCGGTAACGGCTGCTGCGATCCGGGATGCGGTTCGGCCGGCGACGGCTGCTGCGATCCGTGCGGTTCGTCTTGCTGCAAGAAGGGCTGCGGCGGTCTGCTAGGCAACCTGTTCAAGCGTCGTGGCGGCTGCTGCAACAGCGGCAACGGCTGCTGCGGCCGCGTCTTAGCCGCGCCACTCAGTGTAGAAATCGACGGAACTTCTCCGCTTACTGTAGTGGAGGTGCGTCATGGCGGATGACCGTGTCGTCTTGATGGGGCGT
>JAFLCO010000446.1 GCA_017303535.1 Planctomycetota bacterium | reverse complement strand
ACACGAATGCCTCGACGCAAATCGACCATACAGTTTATCAACTCGAACTACCCCGTTCCAACGAAGAACTGACGAGCGACGGACTCAAGCTATTCCGCGACTTCCTCGACGGGATACTTCTCGATGCCAAGGAAATCGACAAAGAGCGAGGCGTGATCCTCAGCGAACAACTCGCGCGGAACACGCCGGTTTACCGCAACACCGTCGGCATCATTCATTCGGCTTTGGTCGGCACAAAGTGCGCGGATCGGCTGCCGATCGGCAAGACCGAAACCATTCGTAAGATGACGCGTGAGCGATTCGTCGAGTTCTATGAAAGCTGGTACACGCCGGGACGAACGGTGATCGTCGCCGTCGGCGATTTTGACGTTGCGAAGGTCGAAGCGCTGATCCGAAAACACTTCGCCGACGCCAAGCCGCGCCACGGCGAAACGGGCGACCCCGACTTGGGCAAGCCGACGCTGAACGCCGGACTCACCGCCCGCTTCAACCGCGTGCCCGATGCGAGCCGGACGACCGTGACGTTGTCGCATATCGTGCCGGCCCCCAAGAAGGTCGAAGATCTCGCCCGACAGAGGGTCGACCTGATTGACTTGCTCATTGAGCGCATTATGGACCAACGACTGGAACGCCTCACGCACACGGCCGGCGCTCCGATCAGCGCGGCGTCGATGAGCGAGGAACGGCTTTACAACCTCGTGGAACGTCACGATCTTTCGGCCGAATGTCTGCCGGAGAAGTGGAAGCAAGCGGTCGCGTTACTCGACCAAGAACTCCGCCGTGCCCTGCAACATGGCTTCACACAGAGAGAGTTGACCGATGCGAAAGCCTATCTCGGCGGCATTTTGGAGATCATAGGCAGTCGCGAGTCGACGCGTCAGCCGACGGACCTCGCAGATGAGATAGTCCAATGTCTCGAAAGGCGTTCGGTGTTCGTCAACCCGAACGACTACATGGACTTCATGAAAGATATTATTGCCAGTATCACGACTGGGGACTGCGATCAACAACTGCGGGCCACGTGGCACTCTGACAATCTCGAAGTCTCCGTGGCCGGCAACGTCGACCTCGGCGAAACGGCTCGCGAGCAACTGCTGACCGTTTTTCGCGAGAGCGGCCAAATGACGGTCATGGCTCCGGTCGACGAAGAAGCCAAGGAATTTCCGTACACGGACTTCGGCCCGGCGGGAAAACTCGTCGAGCGAAATACTCACGACGACTTGGAGCTCGTACAAGCCGCGTTTGCGAATCATGTCCGCGTCAACGTACGGCCCACCAAGTTTGAAAACAACGTCATTCGGGTCATCGTTCGCTTCGGCGGCGGCAATCTAGAACTGCCCGCCGACAAGCCGGGCCTGAACATATTCGCCAACTCGTGTTTCATCGCCGGCGGCCTTAAAGACATACCGCTTGATGCTCTGAATCGTCAGATCGGCGGCCGAAATGTGGGCGTGACGTTTAACGTCGGCGACGATGCTTTTCAACTTCGTGGCGCATGCACGAAAAATGATCTCGACGTGCAATTGCAACTCTTAACGGCCTATCTCACGGCCCCGGCGTTTCGCGCCGAAACGGCCGAGCAATTCATGCAGCAAATGGACGCGGGCTACGCTCAACGAGCCCATACACTCGAAGGCGTCTACCGCTATGACGCCGCTGCGTTCTTGCGATCGGACGACGTACGCTACGTTTTGCCGCATCGGGATCAGGTCGCTCGACTCACGACGGCCGACGTTCAGTCGTGGTTGGCAGAACCGCTGGCCAAGGGCTACCTGGAAGTCACGCTGGTCGGCGACGTCGATCCGGAAACGGCACTGACTGCCGTGAGTAAGACGCTCGGCGCACTGCCGGCCCGCGCTGACCGCAAGCCTAGGTTCGCCGAGGCTCGCACGTTGACGTTCCCAACATCGCCGAAGACGAAAGACTTCCACTACGAATCGGACACGCCGCGGGCCGTCTCGTCCGTCTGTTGGCCGACTCCGGGTGACAAAGACCTCGCGTTGCGTCGTCGCCTCTACGTGCTCGGCCTTGTCCTCGACGAGCGACTTCGAGTTAAGATCCGTGAGGAAATCGGCGCGACGTACACGCCCGAAGTCACCTATCTGGCCCCGACGACCTTTCCGGACTACGGATTTCTGGCCGCCCAGTTGTTGGTTGAGCCGTCAAGAGCCGAAGAACTTTGCAAGATTGCCACGCATGTGGCGGCGGAACTTGCGACGGGCTCAATTCGCGACGACGAGTTCAAACGCGTGATTCAGCCGGTGATCGACAACGTCGAACCGCAACAACGTGAGAACAATTACTGGCTCAGCAGCTTGGCCGATTCTCAGGAACGGCCGCGAGCCCTTGAAGAAATCCGCACAATGAAGACCGCCTACGCTTCAATGAAGAAGGCGGATGTGGAGGACGTCGCACACCGGTATCTCACCGCCGAACGGGCAATAACGCTGACAGTCTTGCCGGCGGCGCGAAAGGCCCGTTCGATGGCGGTCGCGAATTAACGTTTGGAAATAGACGACGAAGCCGGCGATCGGACATATCTCCGATTCGCCGGCCTTGTTCGTTCATTCACGCTTCATGTCGGAAGTGGGAACATCGAGGCCAGGATGTTCGGCCAGCAGACGATCGAGATTGCTTCGAGCCCCTTGATAGGCCGGGCTGATTTCCAACGCGGCGGAAAACTCCGCGGCGGCTTCGACGAACCTTCCCTGCTTCAGAAGTACGGCGCCGAGATTGTTGTGCGTTTTGGGAAGCCGCTCAAGACGTAAGCTCTGGCGATATTCGTGCACGGCGGCATCGAGATGCCCTTCGTCAGCCAGCAGGTTCGCATAATTATAGCGAACTCTCGGCACCGTCGGATCGAGTTCGACCGAACGACGATAATGCGTCAAGGCCTCGAACTTGCGGCCCTGCAGATGTAGCGCCACTCCGTAAAGGTTAAGCGTTGCGGCGTCATCGGGCCAGTCGTTAAGGACGTTTTCGAAATGAGTTACGGCCTCGGTAGGTCGTCCGGAGCGCAACAGTGCGCTGCCGAGCGAATACTCGACTTTTGGATGTGGGCATACCGCGAAATTGTGAGAAAACAGCGTGACGCCGTTTTGCCAATGACGGATTTGCAAGACGCATACTATGCAGCAGCATGAGATCGTTGCAAAGGCCGCGCCGGTCAAAACGGCACGGCTTCCGACGAGCCCGCGAATGAGGTCGGGCACGCCCCAGGCGATCATGATGAAGATGCCGACATGCGGTAGATAGGTGTACCGATCGGCAAGGCTCTGTGAGCCTACCTGTACGATACCGATAACAGGCACGAGCGTCCCAAGAAACCAAAGCCAGCCGACCGTCAGATAGCGCCTCTTGCGTCCGAGCACGCAAAACAAGAGCGTCAACACTGCAAGTAGTACGCTTGCCGCGACGCCGCGCCACAGGAAAGCCGCATCCGTCGTGTCACCTTCGGGACTTATACCTGGATGTGGATACAACACGGCCAAATTCGCCGGCCAGATCGTCTTGCCGAGATAGGCGAGATACGCGATGGCTGCATTAGCGAAACGTGTCGCGGGTGCGAGGCGATCGAGCGTCGTCACGGAGTTTCCGTGCAACTGTGCAAGATAAGTGACAACCGAAGAGGCCGCGACGATGCCAAACAGTGGTAGTTTCTCCAAAATCAAGCTGGTCCCGCTGCGGGCTCTTTCAGAATTCGCTGTGCCGGCCGGCATGCGATTGAGCGGCCAGTAGTCGAGCAACAACAGGACGCACGGTAGCGTCACGAGCATTGGTTTGGCCAAGAGGCCCAACGCCAATAGCGTGGCCACGAGCAGATATCGCAGCAAGGAGCGGTTGCGGACATATGTAGCGTAGGCGCCGAGCGTGGAAATGAAGAAGAAGCCGCTCATGACGTCTTTGCGTTCGGAGATCCACGCTACGGATTCAACATGCAGCGGATGCAAAGCAAACAAAAACGCCACGAAGGCGCTCTTGCCGAATGAACCAGTCAAGCTCTTGAGCATCAGCAACAAGAGAACTGAGTTGACGACGTGCCACAACACATTGACGACATGCATCGCTGCCGGACCGGGTCCGAAGAGTTGGCAATCGAGCATGTACGAGAGCCAGGTGAGCGGATGCCAATTCGAAAGGTATGTCGTCGTGAATGCCCAGCGGATATTCGCGGGTGTGAGACCAGCCTGCACACGAAGATTTTCGGCGACATAGTAAGTATCGTCGATCGGAACGAAATCAAAGGTCGCGGTTCGCGCGTACACGGCCAGCGTCGTCAGCCCGAGAAGTGCGCAGAGGAATGTGGTCTTGCGTCGCGCGGGGCACATGGAATGAAATCGTAGCTGCTAAACAATGAAGCCGTTGGAATTCCATGTTAATTAACCGCCCGAAAATCACTACCGCGTGGAATTACGGCGTTTCTGCGACGTTTTATCGGCATCTCGCCCCGAAGTCTCAGAAACGAACGATCCGAACGGCGCGGCAATCAACGTAGATTTCCGGCGGCCTGAATCGTGCCGATGTAGAACATCGCCAGCCGGATAATGAAGTACGCGATGATCGCCATCACGAGAAACGAGACGATCCACGATGCGACTTGCACGAGCGTCTTCATCGCGCCACGGGCTTCTTCGTGGTATTGCGAGGCGAGCAACTTCATCGATTCTGGTAGCCGCCCGGAGCGCTCGCCGACGTCGAGCACGTCGAGGAATCTGGCCGGGAAGGCGCCGGTGGCCGACATGGCGTCGGTCAGCGAATCGCCGCGGCGCACCGCCGTGAGCACGGAGTCGGTTTGCGAAACG
>JAFLCO010000445.1 GCA_017303535.1 Planctomycetota bacterium | reverse complement strand
GATTCCGCAACTCGACGTGCCCCACTTCAAGTACGGCAAAAACGGCTCGGGCGGAGTCGGCCAAGGGGAAGGAGAGCCCGGCCAACCGATCGGCCAGGGAGAAGAGGAAGGGGACGGCCAAGGCCAAGCCGGCAGCGATCCGGGCGGGCATGCGATTGAAGTTGAGGTGTCGCTGGAAGAGTTAGCTCAGATATTGGGGGACGAACTGAATCTGCCGCGGATCGAGCCGAAAGGAAAAGCGAACATCACCGAGGAGAAGGTTCGCTACTCCAGCATTCGCTCGACAGGGCCGGAATCGCTGAGGCATTTCCGTCGCACGTACATGCAGGCCTTGAAACGGCAGATTTCGTCGAATACGTACGACCACGTCGACCCGACGGTCATTCCGTTTCGCGAAGATAAGCGATATCGCTCGTGGACGAGCCATCCGCTCCCAGACGCCAACGCCGTGGCGATTTACGTCATGGACGTCTCCGGCTCGATGACCGACGACCAGAAGTCGATCGTCCGCACCGAGGCGTTTTGGATCGATACCTGGCTCCGCAGCCATTATCAAGGGCTCGAGCGACGGTACATCATCCATGATGCCGCGGCGAAAGCGGTCGATGAGCACACCTTCTACCACACGCGCGAAAGCGGCGGCACGCGGATCAGTTCGGCATACAAGTGTTGCTTGGAACTGCTGACGACGACATTCTCACCGACGGAGTGGAACGTCTACATCTTCCAATTCTCCGACGGCGACAACTGGGGCGAAGACAATCAGCAGAGTCTGCAAATGCTCCGCGAGCAAATCTTGCCCGGCGTGAATCTCTTCTGCTACGGGCAGGTCGAGAGTCCTTACGGCAGCGGTGAATATTTGCGGACGCTCAAAGGCTCGCTCGGCGAACAGTTCGACAATCTCGTGCTTTCCGAAATCAAGAACAAGGAAGCGATCTTCGACTCGATCAAGCAGTTCCTCGGTAAAGGGAAGTAGCATGTCGATGGTCAGGGAAATCCCGTTTCCGCCGCATCTGGCTGAAATTCAGCAGCAGATGGAAGCCCACGCGCGCAGCTACGGGCTCGATTTCTTCCCGACCATCTTTGAGTTGGTCGATTGCGACCAGCTGAACGCCGTCGCGGCTTATGGAGGTTTTCCGACCCGCTACCCGCACTGGCGGTGGGGGATGGAATATGAGCAGCTTTCCAAAGGCTACCACTACGGCCTGCAGAAGATCTACGAGCTGGTGATCAACAATGATCCCTGCTACGCGTACTTGATGACGTCGAACGAGATTACCGACCAGAAGATGGTGATGGCGCACGTCTACGGGCACTGCGACTTCTTCAAAAACAATCTGTGGTTTGCTCACACGAACCGCAAGATGATGGATCAGACGGCCAATCACGGCAACCGAATCCGGCAGTACATGGATCGGTACGGCGTCGATACGGTCGAGAACTTTATCGACGCCTGCTTGAGCATTGAAGACCTAATCGATATTCACTCGCCGGGCATTCGCCGCACCGACGACAAGCCGGCCGCCGTGAAGTCGCCGCTGGAAGGTTCGGAAGACGATGAAGACGAAGCGCCGGCGACCGGCCGGTTGAAGGCCAAAGACTACATGGATTCGTATGTGAATCCGCGGCATGTCTTGTTGGCCGAAGCCGAAGCGCGAGCGGCCAAGAGCGAACAGGTGCAAACTCGCTTTCCGGCCCAGCCGATGCGCGACGTCATGCTGTTCATACTTCAGAACGCTCCTCTGCGCTCGTGGCAGGCCGACGTTTTGAGCATCGTCCGCGACGAGGCTTATTAC
Organism: Planctomycetota bacterium; assembly: GCA_017303535.1. Classification (GTDB taxonomy): domain Bacteria; phylum Planctomycetota; class Planctomycetia; order Pirellulales; family PNKZ01; genus PNKZ01. Next base: position 3,049 of record JAFLCO010000445.1, on the reverse strand, counting down.
TTTGCGCCGCAGATGCAAACCAAGATCATGAACGAAGGCTGGGCCAGCTACTGGCACAGCACGATCATGACCCGGCACGGCATCGCGCCGAGCGACTTGATCTGCTACTGCGATCACCACTCCGGGACGATGGCCACGTCCGGCGGTCGGCTCAATCCGTACAAGATCGGTCTGGAACTCTATCGCGACATCGAAGAGCGGTGGAACCGCGGTCAGTTCGGCAAAGAGTACGACGAGTGCGACAATTACGAAATCAAGCGGCGTTGGGACACCAAAGCAGGGCTCGGGCGCGAGAAGATCTTTGAAGTCCGCCGGGTTCACAATGACCTGACGTTCATCGACACCTTCCTGACGCTCGACTTTTGCCGCCAACACCGTCTCTTTAGCTTCGGTTACAACGCCGGCAGCGAGTATTACGAAGTGGAGAGCCGCGAGTTTCCGAAGATCAAAGAAAGACTCCTTTTTAATCTGACGAACGCCGGGCGACCGATCATTCAGATAGTCGACGGCAACTACAAGAATCGCGGTGAGCTGTATTTGCAGCACTCCCACGCGGGGGTCGACCTGCAGATGAGCTACGCCCGCGACACGCTGACGAATCTGTGTCGATTGTGGACTCGTCCGGTGCACATTGAAACGCAGCTCGACGGGGCGGGGGTGGTGCTGAGCTTCGACGGCTCGCAACATTCGCAGAAGCCGACGGAGACGGCGGCGGGCTGACGACGGTTAAACACAGCGAAGGGAAGACACAATTCGCGACGGTGACGAATCACTTTGAGACGGCAACAAAACTTCGGGGAACGATTCAGGGGCAAACGGATAGCGGTACGACAAATGCACGTGACAGGGAATGGTCGCGTGCGCTTTTCTGGAAAGGGGCGGAACGATGAGTTGGAGCGAACTGTTTGAACAGGCCGTCGCCCAACGCGTCGCCGAGGGACCGGCGCCGTGGAAGGTGGAAGTGGCCGAAGGCGACGTCACAATCACGGCCGAATTGAGCGCGGCCGAACGATTGGCGTGCGCCGTGTCGAAATTGGAAGTCCGCAACGGCCGGTGGGCCGGCGCGTCACTGGAACAAGTGAAGAAGGTCGCCGAGCGATTGTCGCAGCGGCTTACCTACTTACTGGAACCGGTACGCCCGATCGAGGCTGACGTCGAGCAATGTATCGTGCAAATGCGATCGTCGCCGCCACGCATCGGTGAGACGGCGACCAGCTACTACGAATTGCAGGTTTCGAAGGGGGCGTTGAATCTGCAACGGTTCGAGAAGGTCGCCGGTGAACCGCGTCAGGCGGTCGACGTCGAAGTGACGCGCGTGGCCTTGAGGCAACTCGTCGAAGACATGGCAGCCGCGGCGTAGAACGGCCACCGGTTTAACTAATCGGGATTGCGCGTAACGTCGGCCAGTACGGCCGGGATCTCGAGCGTGAAGGTAGCGCCTTGCCCGTAAACGCCGCCGACGAGCACGCGCCCGCCGTGCTCGCGGATAATCTTCTGGCTGACCGGCAGGCCAAGACCCGTGCCGCGATTGCCTTTGTTGGAGACAAAGAGCGAGAAGATGTGCTCTTGATCCTCGGGCGAGATTCCGCCGCCGTTGTCCTCCACAATGACTCGGGCCTGCGACTCCACGGGATCGTAAACGGTGCTGACCTTCACAAGGCCCGGCGTCGGCTCCGGCGGGAGAGCATCGGTTGCCTCGGCCGTTTCCTCTTCGTCCGGCTCGGGCCGATGCCGCGGATCGGCGGCGTCGATGGCGTTCGAGACGACATTTAATACCGCTCGATGCAGGCCTTCCGGGTCGAAGAGCAACTTCGGCATGAACGCCGCCGGCTCAAATTGCACGACGACGTTGCGCTCGCGGCCACGGCCTTCCATGAGTTCGACGACTTCGCCGACGACCTTATTGAGGTTCGACGATGCCATTTCCGGCTCGCGTTCCTTACTGAACGTGAGCATGTCCATGACCATGTGCGAAATGCGGTCCTGGTTCTTTTCGACGAACTCCCAGCCGCGCGAGACCATCCGTTCGTCGTGACTCTGCAGCCCTTCCTTGATGAGGTAACTGCCGCTGCGGATGCCTTGCAGAATGTTTTTCACATGGTGCGACAGGCTGGCGATGGCCTGCCCCACCGCCGCCAACCGTTCGGCCTGCACCATGGCCGAGTAGTAGCGAGTGTCTTCGACGGCCAAGGCCGCTTGGTAGGCAATGGCCACCAGCAAACGCAGGTGCTCTTCATCGAACTTGGCCGCTTTGCCGGTCTTGATGGCATGCTGCGGAGTCGTGAGCGTGTCGATATAGATCACGCCGACGAGACTGTGCCGGCCCTGCATCGGGGCGCACATCGCTTCGCGCACGCCTTGTTGCAGGATGCTGGCCGTGGCATTCCACCGCTGGTCGCCGGAGGCGTCGCTCGTCATCACCCCTTCATTTTTCTCCATGACGTAGTCGAGAATCGTCTTGGAGAGCGTCATTCGTTCGTCGTCGTGCTGCGACGTGCGATTGCGCCGCACGCGGGGTTCGAGCTTGCCGGTATCGGCATCGACGAGCATCACGCAACCACGGTCGCACTCGACCCATTCGAAGATCAACTGCATCACGGCGTGCAACAGTTGATCGATGTCGAGCGTGGGCCGCACGGCCATCGTCGTGCGGTACATCAGGTCGAGATTGCCCCGTTCCGCGAGGGTTTTTGTGGCCGCGAGCACTGAGGCGTCGGGGGCGTCGAACATGCCGCGCCCCTCGCTTTGCGGCATCGTGCGCACGATCCGCGAGCGATCGTCGGTCTTGGCGCGTACGACGTCGACGTTGCTGACCATCCGGCTCGATTCATCACCACCGCCGGTGAACAGCAGCACGGTGCTGCCGAGTTGAATCTCGTCGCCGCCGCGGAGTTTATGCGAGGTTATTCGTCGGCCGGCGACGAACGTGCCGTTGGAACTGTTGTTGTCGACGAGCGTATAGTCGTGACCTTCGCGATTCAGCACGGCGTGTCGGCGCGAGATTTCCGTGTCGTGCAATTGGATGCGGTTCCCGACGTCACGACCGATC
>JAFLCO010000444.1 GCA_017303535.1 Planctomycetota bacterium | reverse complement strand
AAACGAACGGAAGATGCCCGCGATTTGTCGCTGCGCAGTCGAGACGCGGCTTAGCGAATCGGGCGAATGCGGGCGATGAAAACAAAGAAGAAGGAAAGGTTCAAGGCGAATTGCCGGAGAAACAAGGCCGAAGCTTGCGTCAGGTGGACGCCGGCCCTACCGTGGCGGAAATTCAACGATCAGCTTTTGTAGAATCAGCGGAACTTAACGACCGATCAACCGACGACAACCTTCGTCGAATAGAAATCATTTACGTCAGGAGAGGTCAGCAGTGAGCGAAATCAGTCGCGCGAAACTTTTCGGCAAGCTCAACAGCGTCGGCTATCGGGCCATCGAAGCGGCCACGACGTTCTGCAAACTTCGCGGCAATCCGTACGTTGAAGCCGTGCACTGGCTGCATCAGATCCTGCAGCTTCAAGACTCGGACCTGCACCGCATCATCCGGCATTTTCAACTCGAGCCGTCGCGGCTGGCCAAAGACTTTACGGAGTCCCTCGATCGCCTGCCGCGCGGCGCAACGGCGATCACCGACCTTTCCGGCCACGTCGATGAAATGGTCGAGCGCGGCTGGGTGTACGCCACGCTGCTCTTCGGCGAATCGCAAGTGCGCTCCGGCCACCTGATCGTCGGCATGCTCAAGACCAAGGGCTTGCGCAACGTGCTGCTGGCGATGTCGCGCGAGTTCGAGAAGGTGAAGGAAGAAGCGCTGGTCGAGCAGTTCGACAAGATCACCGGCGGCTCGTCCGAGGCTTCGCTCTCGGCGACCGACGGTTCGCAAGTCGGCGGCGGCGCGGTGCCCGGCGAAGCTTCCGGAGCCATGGCGCCTGCGGCGATGGGCAAACAAGAAGCGCTCAAAAAGTTTACCGTGGACCTCACCGAGCAAGCTCGCAAGGGTGAGATCGACCCGATCGTCGGCCGCGACGAAGAGATTCGCCAAGTCGTCGATATTCTCATGCGTCGGCGGCAGAACAACCCGATCCTCACGGGCGAGGCGGGCGTCGGCAAGACGGCGGTCGTCGAAGGTTTCGCTCTGCGGATCGCGGCGGGGGACGTGCCGCCGAGCCTGCGCGATGTTCAACTGCGTGCGCTCGACGTCGGCCTGCTGCAAGCCGGCGCGAGCATGAAGGGAGAGTTTGAGAACCGGCTCAAGCAGGTGATCGAAGAGGTGCAGTCGTCCGAAAAGCCGATCATCCTCTTCATCGACGAAGCCCACACGCTCGTCGGCGCGGGCGGAGCGGCGGGCACCGGCGACGCGGCGAACTTGCTCAAGCCGGCACTGGCTCGCGGCAAGCTGCGAACCGTGGCCGCCACGACCTGGGCCGAATACAAGAAACACATCGAAAAAGATCCCGCGCTCACGCGGCGGTTCCAGACCGTGCAGGTCGCCGAGCCTTCGGAAGAGAAGGGCATCCTGATGATGCGCGGCATGGCGACGACGCTCGAGAAGCATCACCGCGTGCAAGTGCTCGATGAGGCGATCGAAGCGGCCGTGCGGCTTTCGCACCGCTACATTCCGGCACGGCAACTGCCCGATAAATCGGTGAGCTTGCTCGATACGGCCTGCGCCCGCGTGGCCGTGAGCCAGCACGCGGTGCCGGCCGAGGTCGACGATTGCCGACGGGCCATCGAGGCGCTGGAAACCGAACTGAAGATCATCGAGCGCGAGACGGCCGTCGGCGTCAACACGGCGGCTCGCGAAGCCGCGGCGAAAGAAAAGCTGGCGGCGCGGCAAGAAACGCTCGTCGGCCTCGAAGCTCGCTGGAAGGCCGAAAAGGAACTGGTCGACAAGATCCTCGACATCCGCTCGAAGCTCCGCGGCACCGGCAACGCCGTCGATGCCCCCGCCGCAAAGTCGACCGAGGCAGCGGCCGCCAAACCTGCGGCACCTGCCGCAACGCCGGCCGCCGCGCCGCTCAGCGACGCCGATCGGGCCAAGCTCCTGGAAGAATTGCGCGGTCTACAAGCCGAGCTACAAACGCATCAGGGGGAATCGCCGCTCATTCTGCCGACGGTCGACGAGCAGGCCGTCGCGTCGGTCGTCGCCGACTGGACCGGCATCCCCGTCGGCCGCATGGTCCGCGACGAACTCGAGACGGTGCTCAAGCTCGCCGACATCATGAACAAGCGCGTGATCGGTCAGAACCACGCGATGGAAATGATCGCCAAGCGCATCCAGACCTCGCGTGCGAAGCTCGACAACCCCAACAAGCCGATCGGCGTCTTCATGTTGGCCGGTCCGTCGGGCGTCGGCAAAACGGAAACCGCGCTGACTCTGGCCGAGTCGCTTTACGGCGGCGAGCAGAACGTCGTCACCATCAACATGAGCGAGTTCCAAGAAGCCCACACGGTGAGCACGCTCAAAGGCGCGCCTCCCGGATACGTCGGCTACGGCGAGGGGGGCATCCTCACCGAAGCCGTCCGCCGCAAACCGTACAGCGTCGTGCTGCTCGACGAAGTGGAGAAGGCCCACTCCGACGTCCACGAAATCTTCTTCCAAGTGTTCGACAAGGGCATCATGGAAGACGGCGAAGGCCGACTCATCGATTTTAAGAACACGCTCATTTTGCTGACGACCAACGTCGGCAGCGATCTGATTATGAACATGTGCAAGGATCCGGAACTGACGCCGGAGCCGGAAGCCATCGCTCAAGCGCTGCGTGAGCCGCTCTTGAAGGTGTTCCCGGCCGCGCTCTTGGGTCGCATCGTGACGATTCCTTACTATCCGCTCTCCGACTCGATGATCAGCGAGATCATCAAGCTGCAACTCGGCCGCATCAAGCGCCGGGTCGTCGAGAACCAGAAGATTCCCTTCAGCTTCGACGACGCCGTGGTCAAGCTCGTGGCGAGCCGTTGCAAGGAACTCGAAAGCGGCGGTCGGATGATCGACGCGATCCTCACGAACACGATGCTCCCGCGCATCAGCGTGGAGTTGCTGAATCGAACGCTGGAAGGAAAGTCGCCCGAGCGAATTCACATCGCGGTGAAAGACGGCGAGTTCGATTACAATTTCGAATAAGTCGCGCGTTCGGCGATTGAGATTCACGCGGCTGTTTGTATCGGCGTGTGCGGAAGCGAGACGAGGCGTGCCATGGGGAAGAATTCCTACTCGGTCAACGAAAAGAACTTCGTCGACCTCAAGGACGCGGGCATCTTCGGAGAGGACAAGACCCTCTTCGAAGAGTCGGTCTCGATTCGGCCGATCAAAGTCGAAGTCGAAATCGTGCTCCCCTCCGAGCAAGACGAGGCAAAGATCAAGAAAGGGGTCGACGCCACGGTCAATAAGTATGCGAAGCTCTTGTCCAAGCAAGCGTCCGACGCCTTTCCGATCATCGTCGAGTGCATCAAGGAAGACCGTCGCGGCGGGACCAAGTCGTACAACGAGGCCGACGCCGCGCTGAAGAAGTTCAACACGTTCGTCAAAGACCGCATGGAGAGCTTTCGCGTCGATCTGCGTTCGGCCGTGGCCGACCAATGCGGGTTGAAGGCGAAAGAGCTGATGACCATGGGTCGCGTGTCGACCAAAGAGTGGGAAATCAAGCCCGGCGCGTTCCGCTCGGAAACCGTCGTCGAAAAATCCGACGACGCCGAGGCCAACGAGGACCTCGTCGCCGCCGTGAAGCGCAAAGATTGGATGCACGCCGGTGTGGCGATGAACGGGGCTCTGGCCCGCATCGCGTTGAATCGCAAAAAAGCCTTCAAGGGGACGGCGCTCAAACGTTTGGCGGAATTGTTTCCGAAAGATCAGCGGACGACGCTCAAATTCACGCCGGCGATGATGCATTCCAACGGCGCCGGCGAGTACACCTTTGAATTTCTCAAAGGCGACAACCACGGCAAGCCGAAGCAAAAGCTCGAGGCGCTCCTGCGCAACGGCATCGGGTCACAAATCCGTCGTCGTGTCGTCGTCACCGCGGCCGTAGATCTGGAAAGCTACTCCGAGGTTAAGAAAAGGACGAAAGACTCGGAGACCTCGACCAAAACCGGCACGGCGACGAAAGACGGCAAGTCGCCGAAACCGCCCAAGAAGTAAAACCTCACCCGAGTCCGTTAAATGCCTCCCGCCTCAAGACTCACCGACATGCACACCTGTCCGAAGGTCGAGCCGGGCCCGGTGCCGCACGTGGGCGGGCCGATCTCGGGCCCCGGCGTGCCGACGGTGCTCATCGGTTCGATCCCCGCCGCGGTCGTCGGCGATATGTGCGTGTGCGTGGGCCCGCCGGATACCATCGCCAAGGGCTCGGCGACGGTGCTCATCGGCGGCAAACCGGCGGCCCGCCTCGGCGACTCGACGGGGCACGGCGGCGTGATCGTCGCCGGCTTTCCCACGGTGCTCATTGGCGGCTGAGGCAATTCGCGGCGCATTCGTTCGTCGAGCTTCGCAATCGTCGCCGCCGCGGTTCAATTCACGACGGATCGCGAATTGTCGCGCAACCAAGTCAGCACCTTGCCGGGCCGAAGTTGGTCGTCGTCTTTGGCCGTTTGAAACAGTTCGACGGCTGCGGTCGAGCTAAGCTCCAGCCGTCGGCCGACCGGGTACATCAGCTTGGCCGCGGCCCTCCAAACGACGCGCACCGCCGCGATGGATTCATCGAGCCGCTGAGCGAGCGCCGCGGTCATCACGGCCGTTTGTCGCAGCACCGAATTCTGCTGGTGGTCGTTGATCGGCGCGTTGACGTCGAGTTCGAAGTCGATCCGCGCAAGGATCGCTTCCAGATCGTCGAGCAGTTGAGCCGCCGCTTTGCTTTCGCCGGCGTCTTCGAGCGAGCGCAGTTCGTCACGCACGATTTGCAAGGCCGACCAATGCGGGCCGACGCTCGGCTTCGCCACCCCTTGCAGCACGCGCAACCCGCCCG
>JAFLCO010000443.1 GCA_017303535.1 Planctomycetota bacterium | reverse complement strand
GCAATTGTGACAACATGATGACCCTTCCCGCGACTCCGCCCGAAGAGCTTGTGGGAGCCATTTGAGAACCGCTCGAAAGAGATAAGGCTACATGGCGACGACCGAACCGACAACGACCACGACCGCCGACGAACTCCGCCGCCAGATTAATGGGCTCGTACGCGAGTATCACCAAGCGGCGTTTCCAAAGCGGGAGTTCGAGCCGGGGAAAACCTTCGTGCCGGTGGCCGGCCGAGTGTTTGATTCGCAGGAGATCGAACTCTTGGTCGACTCGTCGCTCGATTTTTGGTTGACATCAGGGCGATTTTGCGACGAGTTCGAGAAGCGGTTCGCCAAGACGTTCGGTCGGCGGTACGCGGCGCTGGTCAACTCGGGATCTTCCGCCAATCTCGTCGCGCTCACGGCGCTGACGTCCTACGTTCTCGGCGACAGGCGACTGAAGCCGGGCGACGAAGTCATTACGGCCGCGGCAGGCTTTCCGACGACGGTGAATCCGATCGTGCAGAACCAGCTGGTGCCGGTGTTCGTCGATTCGCACGTGCCGACGTACAACATCGACGTCGAGCAGCTTGAAGCGGCCCGCAGCGAGAAGACTCGGGCGATCATGGTGGCGCACACGCTCGGCAATCCGTTTGAGTTGGATGCCGTCGTCGCGTTTGCGAAGAAATACGACCTGTGGTTGGTCGAAGACTGCTGCGACGCCGTCGGATCGACGTATCGGGGCAAGCAGGTCGGCACGTTCGGCGACTTGGCGACCGTCAGTTTCTACCCGGCTCACCACATGACGATGGGCGAAGGGGGCTGCGTCCTTTATGATCGCCCGATCATGGACAAGATTGCCGTCTCGTTCCGCGATTGGGGTCGCGATTGCTGGTGTCCGCCGGGCAAAGACAACACCTGCGGCAAGCGGTTCGATCAGCAACTCGGTGACCTGCCGCACGGCTACGATCACAAGTACACCTATTCGCACGTCGGTTACAACCTCAAGGTGACCGATATGCAGGCGGCCGTCGGCGTTGCGCAACTCGACAAGCTCGACGGTTTCACGGCCGCGCGGCGCCGCAACTTCGCGTACCTCTACGAAGCGCTGAAGCCGCTGGAAGACGCGTTGATGCTGCCGGAATCGCCGAAGGAAGCCGACCCGAGCTGGTTCGGCTTTCCGATCGGCATCCGCCCGGAATCGGGCCTGAAACGCGACACGATCGTGCGCGGCCTGGAGGCGAAGCGCATTCAGACGCGGCTCGTGTTTGCCGGCAATCTCACGAAGCAGCCGCTCTATCGCGACGTGAAATATCGCGTCGTCGGCGACCTGCGCAATGCCGACTACATCATGGAAAACGTCTTCTGGATCGGCGTTTATCCGGGCCTTACCGAAGCGATGCTGAACTACGTCGTCGAAACGTTGACGGCGCACGTGCGCGGCTAAATCCCGTCGGCAACTCGTTCGCGAGCAGCGGCGGATTTGCGCCGCAGCGCAATTTTCAGGGGTGCGTGCGGATTGCCGCCGGCCAAAAATCTCGACATTTCAGCGGGCATCAGACGACTGTTGAGAAGGTAAGCCTCGCTAGTCGGCCGACACATTTCGTCAAGTGTCAGTGAAATCGAGCGTCGAGCCGGTTGCGGCACTTCGCGCCGATGAAGTTGTCGTCTATTTCTGTTCGGCCGACATCTTCGTCTCATCAAGTTCTCATGCGCCCCTATCAAAGCCGTTTCTTCGGCAGATAAATCACTCGCGTAGTTTTTAGGCATGGAGCCAACTCGCGGTGTGTGTGTTTCTCCCGTCTATGGTCGGTAAGCGAAAAAGAATTTGATTTTCTAGGTCGAGAGTAAGTGTCGCAATTGTCGAACGTCTCGCGCACGAAGTGCGCTTCTGCGCATGGGGGCGGAGATTGCCGTGGTACGGCGCGTGCTTGGGCGGATTGGCAAGTGGCGGAACGCATGTCCGCCGAACCTTGCACTCCCCTAAGGAATTGATCCTCAGCATGTCGGTCATCAGTGAACGCGCGGAGCCGTCGGCGGCAAGAAAAGCGAATAAGAATAATTGCCTTCTTTTTCGCTTACTGCCCGCTTGTGCGGCGACCTTCCTTTTCGCAAGCGGTTCGATCGCTCAGGCCCAAACGTGGAACGGTGTCTCGGGCAACTGGGCCGACGGCATTAATTGGAGCGGCGGAATCGCGCCGGTATCAAGCCCCACGTTGCAACTCACCTTCGGCGGCACAGGCTCGACATTGTACGACGCCGTTCAAGACATCGTCGTAAGCCCGGCGGAATTTACTCTCAACGGCTTGATACTTGATAGTTCGTCGATCGCCACAAATACGATCAGCGGCGGCCCGCTACGTTTCGAAGGAACTCTCCCCTCAATCGTGCAAAACGGGTCGGGGGCGTTCAACATCAGCAACCCCCTTGCCATACGTTCCGGCGGACTTATTTTCTCCGGAGACTTGGACGGTACCGGGCTAGTCAGTCTTTCCGGCTCGTTAGTGGGCCAAACGCTCATCACAAAAACAAGTCTCGGCAATCTCGACATCACCAATAACGCCGATTCGACTTTTTACGGCGCACTCTTGATTCAGGCCGGCGCCCTGCGAATGCTCGGCACTACCAACTCGACGTCGACGGCGACCTTTCGCTATAGCCCTGTGACGCTTGCGGGCGGAGCTTCGCTGCTCTATGCGGGTACCGGTACGACCACGAGTTCTACGTCAGGAGTCTCACTGCGTTTCGGGGAACTTAACGGCGGAGGTACGATCAACGCGACAAATGCGACGAGCACGATGGGCGGTCTGGCCATCACCGCGTTTGCTCCCGGCTCGTCGTCCGCGACGATCACGGCGGGCGCAAACGGTTTCTACTTCCGCGGGATTTCCACGCAGAGTCTCACCGGCGACACGTCGGCGATTGCCGGTACCTGGACGCTCGGCGGCGGGTATGTCGGCGCGGGAAACTACGCGGCGACGCTAACTTTGTCCGGCCCCGCGTCACGCATCGCGGCCGGCGCCTTGAACTTCCGCGGCGGCTCGCTGGTCCTCGACAACTCGGTGAACGACGTCAACCGCATCGATGAAACCTTGGTCACGGTCAACACACTGCACAGCGGAGGAAAAATTTCGCTCATCGGCGGGTCGGCCGGTTCGTTTGAGCAGGTCGCCTCCCTGAACTTTTCGACGGGAGGAGGCTCGTTCCACGCCAGCGTCACGGCGTCGGCGGGGTCGACGAATCCGACGGTGCTGCAATTCCTTAACGTCGCAGGCAGCAACCTGCGCGGCGGCTCGCTGGCCACCTCGTTTAACTTTTCCGGAATCGATCTGACCGGTTCCGGCAAGAAACTCGGCGACGTCGGCATTAGTCCGCGGATACTTTTTTCCGGTGCTCCCTTAATAGGCGTCGGCAATATGTTGGCGGGAACTAGCGGCGGCGTCACCGTAGGGTTTGCCGTGGTCAACGGCACGGCTTGGGCCGGCTACGACGCCACGGTCGACACCTCGACCTCCTCGCAGTACGTTCGCGGCGTCATACCGCTCGACAGTACGTCGACGGACATTAATTCCATAACGGCCAATAGCCTCGTCAACCTAACCGGCACGGCGGCGTTGACGGCGGCCCGCACTATCGCATCTCTGCGCATGGAGCCGACGGCGACCGCCTCGCTGGATCTCGCAGGACGCAATCTTTTGACGACGGCCTATCTTTTGGTCGGGCCCAATGAATATCGCATCTTCAATTCCAGCACGACCACGCCCGCGAACATCAGCAACGGAAACACGATGCGTTACTTCTGGGTCACGGATCCCAACGGAACGTTGCGCATCGGCGACAACGTCAACATCCCAGGAGCAGGATCAGGGTTCAATAAGGTCGGAGACGGATGGTTGGTCGTCGATGATTACAACTCAGCGAATCGCTTTAATTTCACCACAACGACTCGCGAAATTACGCTGCAGCAGGGTGTCATGCGGATCTCGCTCACGTCGCTCGGCGGCGGCGCATCGTCGGGAGGCGCTTTCAGTACCATGAATTTCCGCGGCGGCACGCTGGAGATTTCCGGAGGCGGCACGCTTTCCCGGATAATCGATACGGCGGGTAGCGCCGCCGGCGGCGGATTCTACTTCGACAATGCAGGCAACACCGGAGGGGGCCCCGCCGCTTTCTCCGCCGTCAACGGAGACCTTGTCGTGACTCTGCTGCAGTCCGTCGGTCCCGATACTCCTGCCTTGCTCACTTGGAACAACGGCGTTTGGGTGCCGGAAGGTTACGGCTTGATCTTCGGCTCCGCCCGGTCGACGAGTACCGTGACATTGACGAACAATCTCGCTCTCGACAGCGGGACCGGCGCGGCCACTTATCGTGAAATTAGAGTGCTCGGCGACGGGCAAATGTCCACTCGCGCAGTTCTCTCCGGCTCCATCACGGGCAGCTATACCACGGACATCCTGAAGACGGGCCCGGGCATTTTGGAACTCAATAACTCTACGGCCACGGCATCTGATTTCGACGGCGCCGTCATCATTGCGGAAGGCACGGTGCTGATGAGCAACACGTCCGGGCCCAGCGGTTCGGCAGGCGCCGTGATCGTCGGCAATCGATCCGGAACGGCGGACGCCGCGATGTACGCCAACGCGGCCTTGTCGACCTCGACCCCAAGATATTTCGTCCCCGCGGGGAGTAGCGGAACGAGCACGGTGGGCGGCGCACCGGGATACTCCGGCGCTGCGACATTCGGCAACGTGTTCGACATTCAGAAGAACATGATCGTGACGGCCGGCGGAACTTCCTTCCCTGCAAGTAGTATCACATTCTCCGGCACGTTTTTCGGCACCGGCGGCTTGATCAAGCGCGGCGTCGGCACGGTCTCGATT
>JAFLCO010000442.1 GCA_017303535.1 Planctomycetota bacterium | reverse complement strand
GGGCGACCGCAGGGTGGCGACCGCGCGCAGGGCGGCGACCGACCGCGCGGCGGCAACCGACCGCAGGGCGGCAACCGTTCTCAAGGAGGCGGGCGACCGAGCCAGGGCCAAGGCGGCGGTCGGCGCGACGAAGGACGTTCCGCCGGACGACGACCGGCAGGCAATCGCCCATCGGGCAATCGACCGGGCGGCAATCGCCCCGCCGGCCGCGACGAATATGAACCGGCCCGCGATGAACATGTCGGGCGCGAACCGCCGGTTTCGGATTGGCTCGACGATCTCGATCACGACATCATCGACGATCACGATCACGCCCCGCCGTCGAAGCCGCAGGGTCGCGGTCGATCCGAGCAGGGGCGATCGGAACAAAGCCGCGGCGAGCAAGGTCGCGGACAGGGACGCTCTCAGCGTCCGCCGCAGCAACAGCAAGGTCGGCGAGCCGAAGGTCACGGACAAGGGCAGGGCCAAGGTCGCCGCTCGGACGGCGCGCGTCCCGAAGGCGGGCGAGCGAAACCTCCGGAAGGACGATCGGAAGGTCGTCGTCCCGAGGGTGGTCGCCCCGAAGGTCGCGGCCGTGGCGCGCCGCCGCCTCGTCCGACATCGAGCCCGCCGCCGCGCGGTTACGTTCTGAACGACGACTTCGACGACGAGGACGAAGACGATTTCGCGGAACCGCCGCGCAGCAACCCGCCGCAACGTCGTGCGCCGCCTCCTCGCGGCGAATCGCCGCCGTCGCGCGGTCAACAGCCTCCCCGGTCGCAGCAACCTCCGCGTCCGCCCCGACCGGCGGAGGGCGCCGAGCGTCCGCCGCGTGAGCAGCGTTCGCGTGACGAGCGGTCGCAAGAAGATCGTCCGCCGCGCGAGCAGGGTTCCACGCGTGAGCAAGGAGCATCTCGCGAGCAGGGCTCCTCCGATCGACGTCCGCCGCGCGAAGCTCGCCCGCCTCGTGAAGATCGCGAGGCACGAGAAGATCGTCCAGCGCGTGAGTCGTCACGCCGTGCTCCGCCGCCTCCGCGCGAGGTCGGCGACCGTCCGCCGGTGAGCGAGGCGGGCGACGCGCCAAGTGCCGACGCCGCACCGCCGCGCCGTCGTGAAGAAGGTTCCCGTCCGCCCCGTTCGCGCGACCGTGATCGCGATCGCAGCCGCGGGCGCGATCGTGACCGCGGAGGTCGCGGCGGTCGTCCGGCGTTCGAAAGCACGTACGAAGACAACTTTGAAGATTTCGGCGAAGCCCCGCCGCCGAAGCCCCGCGCCGCCCGCACCGAGAAGACCTACACGGGCGGCTTCTCGACGATGGGCCTGTCGCAGCTGAGCATGGACGCTTTGGCCGACGCCGGCTACGAAGAACCGTCGCCAATTCAGGCCGGGCTGATTCCTCGCGCCTTGGCCGGCGTCGATGTGCTTGGGCAAGCCCGCACCGGCACCGGCAAGACGGCGTCGTTCGTGTTGCCGATTTTGGAAAAGATCGATCCGCACCACGCGCACGCGCCGCCGCAAGCCATCGTGCTCGTGCCGACGCGCGAATTGGCCGTGCAAGTAAAAGACGAGTTTGAGAAGCTGGCCTCCGGTCGCAAGGCGAGCATCCTCGCCGTGTACGGCGGCAAGCCGATTCGCCAGCAAGTCGAACGTCTGAAGCGGGGCGTCGACGTCGTCGTCGGCACACCCGGCCGCGTGCTCGATCACCTGGCTCGCGGAACGCTGCAGCTTCATGCGCTGAAGCTCGTCGTGCTCGACGAAGCCGATCGGATGCTCGATATCGGCTTCCGGCCGGATATTGAAAAGATCCTCCGGCAATGCCCGGCCGATCGGCAAACGCTGCTCTTAAGCGCCACGGTGCCGCCGCCGGTCGAAAAGCTCGCACGGCGCTATATGCGCGAGCCGGAAACGATGAACTTCTCGCCGACCGACGTTTCGGCCGACACGATCGAGCAGTTTTATTTCACGGTCGACGCCGATAAGAAGTTTGATCTCCTGCTGCAACTCATTCAGCGCGAGAACCCGACGCAGTCGATCATCTTTTGCCGCACGAAGCGCGGCACGGAAAAGATCCACAATCATCTGCAAAAGAAGGTGGAAGGCTCGGCCTGCATCCACGGCGACTTGTCGCAAAGCGTCCGCGATCGCGTGATGGCCGCCTTCCGCGACGGTCGGGTCAAGCACCTCGTGGCGACCGACGTCGTCGGCCGCGGCATCGACGTCAGCGGGATTTCGCACATCATCAACTACGACGTGCCGGCCTTCTGCGACGACTACGTCCATCGCGTCGGCCGCACCGGCCGTATGGGCCGTGAAGGCGTGGCGTACACGTTCGTCACGCCGGAAGAAGGGGGCGAGTTAACGCGGATCGAAATCCGCATCGACAAGCTGCTCCAGCGCGACGAGATCGCCGGCTTCGAATCGACGACGGCCCGCGGCCGCGACGATATGGAAGCCGCCAAAGCCGCCGCGCAAGCCGCCAGCACGAAGTACATCACCAGCGACGTCGGCGCCGAACCGGAAGGGGACGGCCCGAAACAACCGCCGAAGAAGAAGTACCGCAGGGCGCTGTAAATCCAATGCTGAATGCAGACTGCAGACTGCTGAACGGCGGACGGAAGCATTTCTGTTCAGCAGTCGGCAGTCAGCAGTCAGCAGTCCTGCTCTGCCTGTGGGCTTTGGTGTCAGGCCCGACGTTTGCCCAAGCGCAGACGCCCGCCGGTTTCCGCGTTCTCCAATCGCAGCATCTCACGCTCTATACCGACGTGCCGTCGTCGCCGGCCGTCGATGAGTTGCCGAAAGTTTTCGACGCGGCCGTGCCGCAATGGGCGGCCTATTTCGGCGTTGATCCGGCGAAGGTTGCCGGTTGGCGCATGCGGGGATTTCTGATCGGCAATCCGCAGCGCTTTCGCGACGCCGGGTACATTCCTGCGTCGCTGCCGCATTTCAAAAACGGGTTCTCGGCCGGCTACGACCTCTGGCTCAACGATCAGCCGAGCGACTACTATCGCCGGCATTTGCTGCTGCACGAAGGAACGCACGGCTTTATGAACACTATGCTCGGCGGCTGCGGCGCCGGGTGGTATATGGAAGGCACGGCCGAACTGCTCGGCACGCATTTGTGGAAGGACGGCAAGCTCGCGCTCGGCGTCGTCCCGCGGCACAAGGACGACGTGCCGCTCTGGGGACGCGTCGCGCTCGTCAAAACAGAGATCGCCGCGGGCCGGATGCGGTCGATCGACGACATCGTCAACGACGCCGTGCCGACGTTCGTCGACAACGAGTCGTACGCCTGGTGTTGGGCCTTGGCGACGTTCCTCGACGGCCGGCCCGAGTATCGCGCGAAATTTCGCGGCCTGCAAAAGTCGGTCGCCGACCCGAAGTTCAACGACGCCTTTCGCCGCACCTTCGCCGACGAGTTGCCGAAGCTGCGTCGGGAGTGGCTCGTCTTCGCCGGAGAACTCGAATACGGCGTCGACCCGACGCGGTCGGCCATCCTGGAACAACCCGTCGCCCACATGAGCGCGGTCCATCCGAAGGTCGTGATCGCCGCCGACCAATGCTGGCAATCGTCGGGCGTGCGCTTGGAAGCCGGCCGCAAGTATCGCATTCGCGCGACCGGCCGGTACCAGATCGCCGTCTCGACGATCCAAGGCCGTCATACGCCTTGGGAATGCGAACCGGGCGGCGTCACGCTCCGCTACTACCGCGGCAAGCCGCTCGGCATGTTAATCGGCGCCGTCGAACCGGAACCGCCCGCCGACGGTCGCTCGTCGGCCCTGCTCAAGCCGCGCGCGCTGGGCCTCGACGGCTTCTTGCAACCGGATCAAACCGGCACGCTCTATCTGCGCGTCAACGACTCCAATGCCGAACTTGGCGACAACGTGGGAACGCTGACCGTCGAGATAACGCCGATTCCATAAACATTGAGAGAGACGCTCATGGTCGAACGTACGGCGTGCCTTCGTTGCGGCAATCTGATTTTGGAAACGACGGCTCGCAGGAATTCCGGTCTATGTGCGATCTGCAAACGCGATGATGATTCAGTTCAATTCGATGCTGTAATCCAGGGATGGATCAAGGACCCAACGACGTTGCCCGGCACGCATGGGATTCCGCTGCCTAAGAGTATCGCGCTTAGCATGGCCGCGGAGCAAGTGAAGAATCGACTTTATCCCGACGACGACGCAAAGCTTGAGGCGGAATGTCATGCGGCTTTCGATCAAGCTCACGACAAATGGCTGAACCAGGGGGCTGCCGCCTTAAGCAATCGCGAGCGATACACGCTGGCCGTGGAGACCTTCTACGGCGAAGTCTCTAACGGCGGCTTTGAGCAGTACCTCACGAACGAAAGCGGCGAGTTCGCCCCTTGGGCGGAAGAGGCGTTTGCGGCGATCGGCATTCCTGAACTTGCCGAAGTGATGCGGAATCTCGCGGAGTTGTTTCCCGAGGGAACCATTCCGGTCGACGCCGACGATAGGCTAGAGCACATTCTTTCGATCGACGGCGAGCGGCTGGAAGAGTTGGCGTCCCGTTTTTTCGCCTTCAAGCGTTCCAACGAAAACCGGCTTCATCGCAAATTGGCCGATTATCTGCGGCGGACGCCTTCGTAGCTCCGCACGGGAAACGATCACAAAATGGATTATAAAACGCGGTAGTTTCGCAGTTTTTGAAATCTGGTAGGCCGGCCAAAAACGCCCTGGAATCGACGCCGTAAAAGTGGAAAATACGGGGTTGGTTCTTTGGCAATTTGGTGTGTTTTGTAGCGAGCGGCGGGGTTTATCCCCGCCGTCTGCTCTTGCCGATTCGCGCGCCGAAAGGACCGGACGGCGGGGATGAACCCCGCCGCTCGCTAGGTCCAAGAATCGACGTAAGTCGCGCAACA
>JAFLCO010000441.1 GCA_017303535.1 Planctomycetota bacterium | reverse complement strand
GAACGGCTTCGCTTCCGGCGGCGCCGCGCTCGAACGGCTGGCCCACGACATCGATCCGGAAATCCGCCGCCGGGCCGCCGCCGCGATGGCGGAAACCGGCGACCGAGCGTTCTTGCCGACGCTCGTCGCCCTGCTCAACGACCCGACCCTCGGCGTCCGCAAAACGACGGTCGACGCCCTCGTAGCTCTCAACGGTACGGATATCTCCGTGAAGGCCGGCGAACCGTTGCCGTCGCTCAGCGAACGAATCCGCCGCTGGCAGGCTTGGTACGAGAATCAACCGCCTTCGACTGCAAGTCGTTGACGCAAGTTGTTTTTCTATAAGAGTTTCGAGCCGGCGATGTAGTGGTTGCCGCTCATTGACGATCGGGCTCCCGTCCCCTAAACTCGACGGGTTCATGGCCCTCGACCGACGGTAGTCTGGTCGCAGTCGGCCTTTGCCGCACGCCCCTGCCCCCCAAAGCGCGGGCAGGCTTCCGCCTTCGCGGCCGTGTTCGGTAACAAAATCAAATCGCAGTTCTGTTCCCCTTGGCCGCGTGTGCCGGTTCGGCGCGCCGCGGCCCCATTACGGAAGACCTTATGTCGATCGACGAAAGCAGCCCCTCGCAAGCTCCCGAAACCGTCGTGCCGCAAGAAGTCGCGGCCTCGATGGGCGTCGAGCACTTGGCTATCAACACGATTCGCACCTTGTCGATGGACGCCGTGCAAGCCGCCAACAGCGGACATCCCGGCACGCCGATGGCACTGGCTCCCGTCGCTTACACCATTTGGCAGAATTTCCTGCGCTTCGATCCGGCCGACCCGACGTGGCCGAACCGCGATCGCTTCGTGCTTTCGTGCGGTCACGCCTCGATGCTGCTCTACAGCATGCTGCATCTGGCGGAAGTGAAGCAGGCCGACCACTACGGCGACGTGATCGACGAACCGGCGGTGCCGCTGGAACACATCAAGAAGTTCCGCCAATTGCACAGCCGCTGTCCGGGCCATCCGGAGTTCGGCGAGACCGGCGGCGTCGAAACGACGACCGGTC
Source organism: Planctomycetota bacterium (assembly GCA_017303535.1). Lineage (GTDB taxonomy): Bacteria > Planctomycetota > Planctomycetia > Pirellulales > PNKZ01 > PNKZ01. Next base: position 3,838 of record JAFLCO010000441.1, on the reverse strand, counting down.
CGCTCGGCCAAGGTTGCGGCAACAGCGTCGGCATGGCGATCGCCCAGCGCTGGCTCGCGGCCCGTTACAACAAGCCGGGCTTTGAACTGTTCAACGCCAAGACGTACGTCGTTTGCAGCGACGGCGACCTGATGGAAGGCGTGGCGAGCGAAGCCGCGTCATTGGCCGGCCACCTGAAGCTTTCGAACCTCGTCTGGCTGTACGACGACAACAAAATCACGATCGAAGGGGAAACCGATCTCGCCTTCACCGAGAATGTCGCGCTCCGCTTCAAGGGCTACGGCTGGAACGTCATCAAGGTCGACGACGCCAACGATCTCGAAGCCTTGCAGAAGTCGCTCAAGAAGTTCAACAGCACGAAGACCGGCCCGACGCTCGTGATCGTCCGCAGCCTCATCGGCTGGGGCGCTCCGAACAAGCAAGGTTCGCACAAGGCGCACGGCGAACCGCTCGGCGCCGAAGAAATCAAGCTCACGAAGGCCGCTTACCAGTGGAACGATCCGGACTTCTTCGTGCCGGAATCGGTCTACGAACACTTCCGCAGCGGCATCGGTGCCCGCGGCGCGAAGTTGCATAAGGCTTGGAAGAGCAAGTTCAAGAAATACGCCAAGGAACACTCGGAAGCGGCCGCCGAACTCACGGCGATGGACCAGCGCAAGCTGCCCGAAGGTTGGGAGTCGGCCCTGCCCGTGTTCCCGGCCGACGCCAAGGGGATGGCCAGCCGCGCCTCGGGCGGCAAGGTGTTGAACGCCGTCGCCGCGAAGATTCCATTTCTGATCGGCGGCTCGGCCGACTTGGCTCCGAGCACGAACACGTTGCTCACGTTCGAAGGGGCCGGCCATTTCGAGCCGAACAACTACGGCGGCCGCAACTTCCACTGGGGCATTCGCGAACACGGCATGGCCGCGGCGCTCAACGGCATGTCGCTCTGCGGCGTCCGTCCGTACGGTGCGACGTTCTTCGTGTTCACCGATTACATGCGGCCGTCGATGCGGCTCAGCGCGTTGATGAAGCAGCCGGTGCTATATGTCCTGACGCATGATTCGATCGGCGTCGGCGAAGACGGCCCGACGCATCAACCGGTCGAGCACTTGGCGGCGCTGCGGGCCATTCCGGGCCTGGTCGTCATGCGACCAGGCGACGCCAACGAAGTGGCCGAAGCGTATCGCGCGGCGCTGTCGCTCAACGACGCGCCGACCGCGATGGTGCTCACGCGGCAAAACCTGCCGACGCTCGATCGCGAGAAGTTCGCCCCGGCCGCGGGGGCCGCGAAGGGCGGTTACGTGTTGACCCGCGGTGACGAAAAGCCGCAAGTGATCCTGATGGCCACGGGCAGCGAACTGCAGGTCGTCGTCGCGGCCTACGAGCAACTGTCGGCCAAGGGAATCAAGGCCCGAGTCGTGAGCATGCCGTCGTGGGAGCTGTTCGACAAGCAAGACGAAGCTTACCGCGAAAGCGTACTGCCGAGCGACGTGCCGGCCCGCGTGGCTTGCGAGGCGGGCATCGAGCAAGGCTGGCAGAAGTACATGGGCGCGAAGGGCCGGTTCGTCGGCATGACCGGCTTCGGCGCCAGCGCCCCGGCCCCGCAACTCTTCAAGCAATTCGGCATCACGCCGGAAAAGGTCGCGGAAGCGGCCGAAAGCTTGATCGCCGGCTAAAGGGCGAGCGGAACTGAACGCGACAATCGTCAACGAGCGGCGGGGTCTGACCCCGCCGCTTTCTCATTCTCGTTGCGCCGAAAGCCCGACGGCGGGGGCGAACCCGCCGAACGCCGCCGGCGGGACGTTCGCGTCATGTCGAGCAGCCGTAAAGTTACAAAATCTCCCGCGGTTCGGCGGTCATCGCCTTCAGCGCTTCGCAGTGTTTCACGCCGCAGGTTTTGCCGCGGTAGAGGGCGATCGCTTCTTTCGTCGCCACCGACGGATCGGCGAATTTGGGATCGTACGGTTCGTTGCGGACCAGCGCCATCAGGCGGGCCAGCCATTCCGCGGCGCGGGGCCACTCGTCGCTCACGTCGACGAACGTATCCGGTTCGAAGCCGATCGTGTGGCGCGGGCCGTTGTCGTAAAGATAGATTTTGCGCGGCGGGCGGTACTTGGGGGCGTCGGTGAGCACGGCCGCGTTGCGCAGGGCGATGCTCGAGAGCTGCGAGGCGACCACGTGGTCGTCGTGATGATCGTGACGCCAGAGCATCAGCGCGACGTCGGGCTGCAGGTCCGCGATCGCCGCCGCGACCGCTTGCTTGGATTCGTCGTTGACGTCGAAACGGTGCGACTTGAACTTGCACCAGCGCGTTTCGACGCCGAAGATTCGGCAGATTTCCGAGGTCCCCTGCACGAGTTCTTCGTGTCGACCTTTGACGGGCGCCCAGTTTTCGTAGTCGCCGATGAGCGAGAGGATCACGACGCGGTAGTGCTTCGCCACGGCCTGCAGCATGATGCCGGGGACGCCGAAGACGCAGTCGTCGTAATGAGCGCCGATCGCGAGCAGCGTTTTGGTCATGGCTTGGTTCCGGTGGGGCGTGGTGCGGTACCCGAGGGCGATGCCGCGGCGGGAGGCGTGGCTGTAGGACGCGGCGTCGATGCCGCAGGCGCGGGCGTTTGGGCGGCCAGCGCTTCCGCGAGGAGTTGGGCCAGCCGCTGGTGGCCGGCTTGATGCTGGCGGACGATCAAGGCCGAGGCCGCCGCGTCGAAGACGATCGCGCCGTGACCGCCCGATTCGAGCCAGCCGGCTTCGGCCGTTTGTTGCTTGAGCCGCGCGATCAGCGGCTCGGGCCGTGAGCCGTCGGCGAGTAAGAGGCGAACGTCGTACAGTTCCACGTAGGCGCGGCGGCGGAGCGCGTCGCGGGTGGTGATTTCAATCGTTCTCGGGTCGATGATGCGCCAGGCCCAACCGCGCGGATCGCAAAGCGCCGTGAGCACGACGGCCAGCGGGTGTTTGTCAGCGGCGATGCCGACCAAGGTTTCCGGGCTTGCTCCTTCGGCGGCGAGCGCGGAGACGTCGACCGTAATCAAGGCCCCGGTCTCCGCTTCGAGCTTGCCGAGCACGGTTCGCAGCGGCGCGGCGGGACGGAAGTTCATCGTCACCGGGGCTTCCAACAGCGACCGGGCCGCGGCGAAGCGGGTTTGTAGCGACGTGCCGGCCATCAGCGGACTCTTGCCGCGCGCAACGCGGAGCCGATCGAGCAACTCGGCGATCTCGCGCTGGGCGGCGGGCGTTTGCGAGACGACGAGCGTATCGCTGCCGGCCGTGAGCGTGACCGCGCCTCCCTGCGACGACCACGATTGCGGCACGACGAGCAATTGCACCATCGCGCCCAAGGCCGCAGTTTGCGCGGCGTCGCCGGCCGTGAGATCGGCGACGGCGTACGTTAGGTTCGTCGGTGCGTCCGCATCGGCCGAGGCGCGGACGACCAGCGCCGATCCGGCGGCCGACCAGCGGAGCTTCTTCGGCGCGAGCAGTTGTTCCAGAATTGTGCGGAGGGTGTCGCCGTCGGCGGCCGATAGATCGAGCTTGTCGGCGAGCCCGACGTCGGCGGGTGCGAGCGCGTCCCAATCGACGTCGAGCGACAAGCCTGCGAGCTGAGCGACGACTTCAAGGGCCGCCTTGCGCGAAACTCCGGCGAACCGCAATCCGCCGGCCGGGCGATCGAGGCGTGACGAGGTGTCGACGACCGCCGCGATTTCCGGCGGCGGCGCGACGGCGGGCGCAGTGGCGACAGGTTTCGGTGGCTGCGCAACCGGCGGAGCGGGAACGGCTGGGAAGCTTGCCATGGCGACCGCCGTGCCGGACGGCGTCGGCGCCGCGTCGGCCAGCGCGAGAATCGACGGGCGCGTCG
>JAFLCO010000440.1 GCA_017303535.1 Planctomycetota bacterium | reverse complement strand
GACTAAGTTCGCGAGCCGAGCTTCATTTGCCCGGCCCGCGTGGCCGCGGAACGGAGCAGGCCCGAACAATTCCGGGGATCCCAATCTGGCACGAGTTCACGAATGCGGTGGCTATTTGCGAGCCACCAAGCTTGCGCGTCGGCCTGCCGCCAAGGATTGCTACCGCACAGCGTGTCTAGCACTTCAACGACTTCCGCGGCGTCGCGCGGCCGGTCGTCCGGCGACTTTGCCAAGCACCGAAAGATCAGTTCGTCGAGTTCGGCAGGGATTGCTTCACCCAGCGATTCCGAAGCTCGTTGCGGAATGGAATAGAGCGCGTGATTGAACATTTCCAGGTCGGATTGTGCCGAAAATAGATCGCGGCCCGTAAGTAACTTAAAGGCCACCACCCCGAGCGAATAGACGTCACATCTCGCGTCGCAAATATACGGAGGCTTCAACCGCTCGGGGGCCATAAAAAGCGGAGTGCCGGCAATATTGAATGACGAGGCCGTATGAGCGTCTGCACCGGTGCCTTCGGCCTGCTTGGCCAGCCCGAAGTCGAGAACTTTGACGAAGTCGGCTTCGCCCCCAAGGAAACAAAGCATCACGTTATGCAATTTGATGTCGCGATGGACGAGCCCTATCTCGTGGGCTTCGGCGAGCGACGCTGCGGTTTGCCTCAGCACATGCAAGGCTCTCGCCAAAGGAAGCTTGCCTTCAATGAGCAAGACTTGCGAAAGCGTGAGCCCTCGCAGAAGTTCCATGGCACAGTAAAACTGCCCTTCGCCGGTGCTGCCGAAATCGTAGATCTCGATCGTGTTGGGATGTGTCAGTTTTCCGGCCAGCGTCACCTCGCGCTCGAACCAAGCTTTGGTTTGGTCGGTAACGAGTTCAGGCTTGATGATCTTGACCGCCGTCGGACGCTTGAGCAGCGCATGGTGGGCCCGATATACGCGCCCCATGCCCCCTTCGCCGATCGCGACGTCGAGTACGTACGGGCCGATACGCGGCGTTTCGGCGACCCGACGTCGCAAGAGCACGGATGAACGCCACGAGTAAAGCAGCAAGGCTATGATGCCGAGCATCATAACCATGCGCGTGATGAACACGATTCGCAGATTATCGAGCTGGTCGTAGGCTTCATCGAGATCGAGCTTGATGACCATTCCGAAGTTGTACTCGGGCAGCCAACGCCATCCGCCGATGACTTCGACTCCGCGATAGTCCCGATAGCCGTCGACCTCCACGCCGTCGATGCCGCCTACGGCGCGGGCCACGGCCATCGTCGGCAGGTTCGCGGCATAAGGAATTTCGGTGTCCGACCGTCTCAGATCCCGTCCGGGATCACGAATCGGCATGAGCACCGTCGTGGGATGCTCGCCTTTGACGACGCCCGCCGCGGCGAGCTGATCGGTGTAACGACTCTCGGTAATCATGCGGCCCGTCTTATCGAAAGCAAACGCATCGCCGGAGCCGAGCAGCGTGATCGAGTTCAGACGCTGCGTGAACTCGGTGATCATCGAGGGGGCGCCGACGAAGATGACGCCGACCGTCTTCGTGGCGTCGCGAAGCGGCGCCAAAACGCCCATCAGCGGCCGATTCGCACCGCACCAATCGAGGCCTGCAAACGGCTCGACGTCTTGCGGCAAGAGTACTTGCGATTCGCCTGCCAATGCTCGACGGAATCTTTCGCCGGCCGCAAATGGCGCAAAGCCGGCCTCCGCGGGCGCATTGCCCGTTCGCACTTTTCCTTCGGCGTCCCAGACGATCGAAACGGCGTCTTTCCGCCATCGCGACGAGACCGCTTCCGTAAGTTTCTGTCCGGCATCGGCAACGGGTTCCGCACCGGCGTCGATTTCCGGCGCCAGCGCTTCGTTGATATAGCGCCGAAAGTTTGGATCGGCCGACCAAGCGTCGACGGCATACCGTTCGGCATCGAACCAAGCGGTGAGATTCTCCGCCGTCGACTTGAGCATCGAGGCGAAGCCGTTTCGCCAGTAATTCCGCGACGACTCCGCGATGGAAAATTGCGACCACATGGCCAATCCGAGCGAGATCAGCAGTACGAGTGCGGCGCCGAGCGCCATCTGTCCGGAAGTCGTTAGGCGCTCGGCCCACATGTTTAAAGCTCGACTCCAAGCGGTCTTTCCGCGCGAGCGCGAACTTTGTGAGCGAGATTTGCCGGCGAGGATGACGTCGGACTTGGAACTTGATCCGCCCCGTGCGGCCGCGACGGGAATGATGGTGTTGCTCTTGTGATGGGCCAGCAACAGTTCTACTTCGCGGCGCATCGCCGTATCGTCGCCGCAACGTCGTTCGACGAGTTGCCGGCGTGACTCGCCCTCCAATTGCGAGGCCTCGAGAAAGACCTCCTTGATGCGACGATGACGTTCGTCGGTCACTCGTCGTCTCCCGCTAGTTCTTTACGAAGCCAAGCGCGAATCATGGTCCATTCCGCTTCCACGGTGCGCTTGGAAACCTTAAGCACGGCGGCGACTTCCTCCACCGTCAGCCCTCCAAAAAACCGCAACTCAACGATGGAAGCTTGCCGCGGATCGATCGCGCCGAGTTTCTCCAACGCATCTTCCACGCGCAGCACGTCTTCGTCGCGTTCCAAAGTCAGAACGTCGTCGTGCAACGGAACCCGGCGATGCGAACCCTCGCGTTTGCGGCGCATTTTGGAGCGTGCATGATCGACAAGCAACTGTCGCATGATCTTGGCGGCCGTCGCAAAAAAATGCGTCCGCGCTTGATAGTCCAAAGCCTCGTGCCCGACCATTTCCAAATAAGCCTGATGCACAAGTGCCGTGGGCTGCAGCGTGTGATTGCGCCGCTCGTTGCGAAACTGCCTGCGCGCAATATCTCTTAGCCGGTCATAAACCAGCGGCAGTAACCGCTCGGCGGCTTGCTCGTCGCCGTCGCGTAGTTGCGTGAGAATTCTTGTGATTTCTGCCCGATTGCATTCCACCACGGCCGCCTCCCCGACTCCCCCGAACCTGCGGTTTAACGCAGATGTACTGTCATTATAGGGGGAAATCCGACCCATTCGAGTCAAAAACGGGCCCTCGCGAACCACTCTCTTGAAGGGTGTGTGCGGATTTCGCTGCGGGTTTGCGACGCAGTTGTCGCATCTCATTGTGCCGGGGGATTTGGAAAAGATTGGCCGCCTTCGGTGCCCGGACAGTTCGCAAGTTTCAAGATTTGGATAAGGACGGCTTGGTTATGTACGCATCGCAGTCGCGTCTCAATTGTCATCTCGTCGGTATGGATGCCGCGACGGAAAATTCGGTCCGAGACCTCGTGCAACGTTGGGGATTCAACGTGACCACGGCGCCGGACGTCGAATCGTGGTTGGCCACGGCCGATCTAGATCATCCGGGTTGTGTACTCGCGATGGTCGAGCGGCCGGTGCAGTTGCTTAAAAGCCTTGAAGCCGCATGCTCGCCGCTCGCGGCCGTGGTGCTGATTGCGAAAACGGATACCCGATCGGTCGTCGAAGCGATGCGAGCCGGGGCCGTTGAAGTGCTGGAAATTTCAAGTGATATGGCGCTTTTGCCGACTGCCGTCGACCATGCTTGTGCCGCTTCGGTGCAGCGTCAGCAACGGCTCTCCGAAGCCACCGCAGCCCAGCGCCGTTTGGCCCAACTGAGCGACGGCGAACGCGACGTTCTGCAGCTCATGCTCCACGGTAAGGTAAACAAAAACATCGCCTCCCGACTCGGCATCGCATTGCGAACGGTCGAAGCTCGGCGCAAACGCGTGTTCACGAAGTTGGGAACGCGTAGCCTGGCGGAAATCGCCGCCGTGTTGCAAACCTCAGGCTTGTTGGCCGCCACGATGCTGGTGTCGCTCAACTAATTCTGGCGGGATAAGAGGATCTACACGGTCGCACAACTGCTGGAATGTACGATCGTCGGAGGCGTCCTGCGACGAACTGTGACACTGCCTGACGGACTTTTTATCCGTCATCGCAAACTAATGCCGATTAATGACTTACGGTCAAACGGCGGGGTGTTGGCCCGGTGCTGCCGTAAGGTGCCTGGAAAAACCTATCGCCATAATCCTCCACATCGCGATACGATAGGAGCAAAGTGTGGCGAGGCTTGTTCGTCGGCTCCGTTTGCCGACGTGGCCTCGCCGTCCGCAGAGAGCTTGAGGCAAACTTTTCCGATTACGCGGAAGCCGACGCTTCGAAGGCGATGAACGAAGCCGGCAGCAACGACCGTGTGATGGGTGTTTGCCTCTGAAAGGCCCGCCTAGCGAAAGAATCCGCACAGTCCGATCGCTTTGCGAATTCGGAATTCATTGCCTTAGCGGTAAATCATCGCATCTCGCGGAAGTCGGCCTTTCTGTAGTGCCGATGCACGTTGAGGGCGATCTCTCCTTCTTCCGCCGGCGATCCGTACGAATTCGCAATCGGCGATTCCTGTTAGGCGTTCTTTTAGCCGGCTTGTCGCACCGCACCTGCCAACCAAAATTTCGCGAAAACATACCGACACCGCCATGGCACTCTTCACTGAAGACACGGAAACCGGATCGTCCGGCGACGACTTTCAGAACGATTTCAACAGTATGAGCGCAGGCTTCGTCGAAGCCCTGTATGCCGACTACCTCAACGATCCGAATTCCGTCTCTCGCGATTGGCAGCGGTTCTTCTCGAAATTCGGCAGGCACGAATGGGCGCGACCGCAGATTGGGCCGTCGTTCGAGCCGTTTAGCGTGTTCAATCCGCCGGCCGACGGCGGCCCCGCCGTCAACAACGGCGTCGCGGCGATCGAAGATGGTCGCCCCGCCGGCGGTAAGCACGGCGTCGATATGGTCGTATTGCAGGACCGCGTCGACCAGATGGTCCGCGCGTTCCGCGTCCGCGGTCACATGGTTTCGTCGCTCGATCCGTTGGGTCTGCCGCGCCCGCCGC
>JAFLCO010000044.1:25169-27758 GCA_017303535.1 Planctomycetota bacterium | reverse complement strand
TCGCAAGCCGAGCTTGAAAAGGGGTTTGAAGAATCGCTTTCCGGCAGCGTCTTTCGCGGCTACTTCACGCTCCGCGGACAGGAGCAAGCCAAGGGACTCAAGGAAGAGAAGTACACGATTTCCAGCGTGAAGAAACTCGAAGGAAACGACGACCTTTGGTTGTTTCAAGTCCGTATTCAATACGGCGATCACGATCTGACGCTGCCGCTCACGCTGCAAGTGAAGTGGGCAGGTGACACGCCCGTCATCACTCTGACCGACATGCTCGTGCCGGGCCTCGGCAAGTTCACGTCGCGCGTGGTCGTCTACCGCGGGCAATACGCCGGCACTTGGGACGGCGGCGGCGACCACGCCGGACACCTGTTCGGCAAGATCGAAAAGATCGACGACGCCAACAAGGAAGACGACGCGAAGTAGTCGGCCTAAGTCGGTACGGCGAGCATCGATGAACTAAGCGCCTTCCGCTTGGCCTTCGTGAAACTGACGAATGTGGGCTTCCGCGCTCGAAGGGCCGTCGACGTCGTTGCCTGCCATCGCCTCGAAATAGGCCGTGACCTTGCCGGTGTTCGTCGTCACGAGCGAGTACACCGTCAGGTAGCGCTGGTAGACATTGTTAGGATTGATCGTGTCGTCGGCGCCGAAATGAACCGGCGCTTCCTGAATCAGTTTGCCGGCACCGATGCCGGTGCAATTCGGGCCGACGCCGAAAACCACGTATTTCACGGTCGTACCCGTCGCCGAGTTGACGTGGCGCTTGAGTCCCAGCGGATTGGCCGTCCAATACGTCGAGGCCGTCGAACCGGGCGTCGCCAAAATCGCCACGTTGCCGCTGGTGTCGATGGTTCGGCCCGTGATTCCGAGCGGCGCCGAATCGTACGTGACATTGGCGACCGACGGACTCAAATCGACGACGGTTCGTACGCCGAGGGCACGCAAGGCATTGACCTCGTCGCTGCTCAGAGTTCCCGACGACAGCAAGCTCGACAGGCCTGGCGTGAGCTTGGGGAACGTGGAACCTGTGGAATCGAGCAACGAATCCAGGCCGTCGGGGTAGCGGCCGTGCAGGGCATAGCTCTCCGCCCAAGACTTATTAAGTGCTGTGATCGTATCGGCGCATTTCGATAGGTGCGTCCGCTTCATGAGGTTCGGCAGCGTTTGCACGACCAAGCCGCCGAGAAGCGTCAGGATGGCGACGACGACGACAAGTTCGATAAGCGTAAGCCCATGTGCCGGACGACGGTTGTGGTAAGTGCCGGACATACAACAGGTTCCTGTAATACGAAAGACCGCAAAATAAAACGCGTGTCGCAGAATACGATATTTTGATCAATCAAAACCGTGTGTGCGGGTCGCATTATCCGGTTCCTGTGAGAGATGTCAAGCACCGCGAACGCCGGTGTTTAGCGGGCGGACATTTAGCCGCGGGTGGAGACGCGCTGAACGAACGCCGCGTAGTCTTCAGGGGTATCGATTCCCCGCGTCGCTTCTTCGACGACGCCGACGCCGATCGAATATCCGGCTTCGAGCACCCGAAGCTGCTCCAGCTTTTCGATCTGCTCCAGCGGCGACGGCGGCATCGTCGCCAACTGCATTAGAAATTCGCGGCGGTAGGCGTAGAGCCCGATGTGTTGCAGAAACAGGGGCGGAGCGGCCTGAAGCAGTTCGTCGCGCCACTCGCGCGGATGCGGGATGACGCTGCGGCTGAAGTACATAGCCCGCCCGGCCGCGTCGCGCACGACCTTCACGACGGCCGGGTTTTCCAACTGTTCGCGCCGGCGAATCGGCGTGGCGAGAGTCGCCATCGGCAGCTTGGGGTCTTCGGCGAGTATTTGCAGGACGGCGTCGATCGCGGCCGCGGCGATCTCCGGTTCGTCCCCCTGCACGTTGACCAACACGTCGACGTCGTCCGGCAACGTGCGTGCCGCCTGGGCGACGCGATCCGTGCCGCTGGCGCAATCGACGCTCGTCATCACGGCCCGAGCTCCGAACGCTTCGGCCTCTTCAAGAAGTTCGCGATCGTCGACGGCGATACAGATTCCGTCGGGACGTTGCGCTCGCGAGGCCGATTCGTAAGTGTGCCGCAGCACCGACTTGCCGGTTTCGCGAAGCAGCAGTTTCCGAGGAAGCCGCGTCGACGCGAGCCTGGCCGGAATGACGATAAAGCTTTTCACGCGATCTTCCTTGATGCGGTGCGCCGACGTTCGTTCAGCCGACGGAGTTTACGACGTCCGAGCCAACGACATGCCGCTCGACACTCCGTCGGGCTTGACGAAGAGCATTTGGTGGAGGTTGTAGACGTTCGTGCGAAAGCCGTAGCAGGCGCCTGCGAAGTAGAGGCGGAACACGCGAAAGTTCGCTTCGTCGGTGGCCGCGACGATGGCATCGTGATTTTGTTCCGCGTTCTTGAGCCAGCCCCTGAGCGTGAGGACGTAGTGTTCGCGAAACGACTCGACGTCGCGAATTTCCATACCGGCCGATTCTGCGGCCCGCAATGTCGTACTGGTGGGGGCCAATTCACCGTCGGGGAAGACGTATTCCTGATTGAACTCGGGCGCGGCCGTGGTGTCGCGATCGCCGTGCAGCGTGATC
>JAFLCO010000044.1:0-25159 GCA_017303535.1 Planctomycetota bacterium | reverse complement strand
GCAGCATCAATCGCCCCGTCGGCATCAGCATTTCCCGGCAGCGACGAAAAAAATCTGGAAACTGCGGCACTCCAAAATGCTCTAAAACTTCGACGATGACGATCTGATTGAACGTCGGGCGCAGCGGAATGTCGCGATAGTCTCGCAATTCGACACGGCATTGCGAACTGAGCCCGGCGCGGGCGATCGCTTCATTGGCGTAGGCGACTTGGTTTTCGCTGATCGTCACGCCGTAGGTTTCCGCGCCGTAGTGCTTGGCGGCGTGCATCATCAGCCCGCCCCAACCGCAGCCGATATCGAGCAGCTTGTCGCCCGGCTTGATGCGCATCTTACGGCAGAGCAGATCAAACTTGCGAGTCTGCGGCGCACAGACCGTCTCGTTCTCATCTTCGTAAACGCCCGAAGTGTAGCCCATCGTCGGGCCGAGGATTTTCTCCCAGCACGCGTTCGGCACGTTGTAGTGATACGTCACGGCGGCGCGGTCGCGCTCGACCGAATGCTTTTTGCCCGAAAGCTGAACGCTTTGCCTGCCGGATCGCCCGCCCTTATCGTTCGGGAGTCGCAGCAGATTCCACGCCGTGGCCAGCTTCTGTTTGACGCCGAGCGTCTTCGGCAATTTGTAGAGATAGTTGCAGAAATCGAGGAAGGCGTGCATGTCGCCTTCCACGTCGTAGTCGTCGTAGATGTATGCCTTGCCGGTCGTCACGGGGCTCGGCGGCCAGAACATCGATCGCACGGAGCCGGGCTGCTTCATCACGAGCGTGAAGCGAGACGGCCGGCCCTCCGACGGCCCCCATTCGTAGCCGTTGGAAAACCGCACGGAAAAATCACGCGGCCCGTAGCCCGCTAAAAAGATCTCCAATACGGCGAGACCAATCTGCACGTTTCGGTCGGCAACCTGCGCGGTAACGGCCATGAAGCACTCGAGGAGTTTCGCCGGCGGAAGGAAGTAAACAACGAAGAGAGCATCGTAGTTACCCCCCCAGAGCGTCGCAACGCCGAACCGCCGACAGTGCAGTACCCCCGACAGGAATCGAACCTGTAACCTGCCGCTTAGAAGGCGGCTGCTCTATCCAGTTGAGCTACGGGGGCCGGTTAATTGCTTAGAGCTAGGAGCATAGAACTTGGAGCTTAGCGCCAAGGGGGACATTCTAACGGCCGAAGCTCGATCGTGCCGGCGAGGCTTCGGCGGATGTGCGGTTCTTCGCTTACGCTCGCCGCGCGGCCGCTAGGTATCGCGGGCCGCCGCTCGGCGAAGGCGATCGTTGATCGCTTCCCAGGCGGCCGTTGCGGGAGGACGTTCGACGACGATTCTCGCGACGCCGCGAAGCTCCAACTCGTGCAGTACATCGTAAAGACGCTCCGCGTATCGCTCGGGTTCGGCCGGCATCGCGATCCATACAAGTCGCGAGGATTCGGCCGGTTGCGGTTGGCCCGGCGTCAGGGAAAGCCAGCCGATGCTTTCACTGGAAGCGATCCACGACTCCGTCCTTCGCGTCGAATCACCGTCGATCAAATCGACCGGAACCAGCGGAGAGTAATGCTTACGCATCAGGCCGGGCGAGGGGAGCGACGAGTTTTCGTCAGCGCTTGCGTGGGCAGCGAAGCCAATGACGCCTTTGCCGAGGGCCGCGGCAATCCGATCCGCGGCGACGAGACCAGGCCGCAAGATGCGGGGCTGGTCGTGCGAGAGATCGACGACGGTAGACTCCAGTCCGCCGGACGTCGGTCCACCGTCGAGAACCATTTCGATGCGGCCGTCGAGCATTTTCAGAACATGCTCCGCGCGCACGGCGGAGACGCGCGTCGAGAGATTGGCGCTGGGGGCGGCCAGCGGCACGCCGGCGGCTTCGATCAGCGCTCGGGCGACCGGATGATCGGGCACACGAATCGCCACGGTCGGCCCGCCGGCGGTGACGATCGACGGCACGCAATCGGCCTTCGGCAGTACCAGCGTTAAAGGCCCCGGCCAAAATTCATCGGCGAGCTTGTCGGCGTCGAGCGGCCAGTCGCGGCAAAGCCTGCGCGCGTCGGCGACGCTTGTCGTGTGAACGATCAGAGGGTTGTTGCTCGGTCGCCCTTTGGCGGTGAAGATGCGGGCGACGGCCTCGGCGTCGAGCGCATTGGCTCCCAGGCCGTAGACCGTTTCCGTCGGAAACGCCACGACGCCGCCGGCCGTCAACACGGTCGCCGCTTGCGAAACGACGTCCGGTTGCGGACGCCCTGGGTCGACCGCTAATCGCACGGTGCGCATCGCTTCAAACCTCCGGCGCGGTTGGAGCGGCTGCGCTGCGCGAACGCTCGACTTCGGACAGAATTCGAAACAAGCGAGCCGAGTCGGCCGGCTTCGTTAGATGGTCGTCGAAGCCCGATTCGCGAGCACGGGCCACATCCGCGTCGCGACCATAACCGGTCAGCGCGATCAATCGTACCGCGCTAAAACGCGGGTCCGAACGCAACGTGCGAGCGACGGCGAACCCGTCGAGTTCCGGGAGCCCAATATCGCAAACGACGGCATCGGGAGCGAAACCCGGCGCCATTTCGATCGCCTCGCGACCAGTCACGGCGACGAGGACCGTATAGCCGCGCGTTTCCAACAGCAGCCGCAGCGTTTCCGCGGCATCGTGATTGTCTTCGACGAGGAGCACCCGGAGCGAGCCGCGCAGGTTGAGCAGCGCCGCATCGTCGCAGGCGATTTCGGCGGGGGCCTCCGTGACGGGGAGGGCCACGCGCAAGGTGCATCCCTTACCGAGCCCTTCGCTTTCGACGGAAACATGACCGCCGTGGAGTTCGATCAATCCCTTGACGAGCGCCAGCCCGAGCCCCAGCCCGCCGCGCCGCCGGTCGAGCGATCGGTCGGCTTGCGTGAAGATGTCGAAAATTCGTCCGAGATCTTCCGGAGAGACGCCGATGCCGGAGTCGGACACCTCGAGGATGGCGAGGTCATCGGAAGTTTGACCGAGGCGAACGGAAATCGCTCCGCCTGCATCCGTGAACTTGCGCGCGTTGGAGAGGAGATTGTCGAACACTTGCGCCAAACGCGTCGCGTCGCCATCGATCCAGATCGGTGTGGCGGGCAGCTCGACGTGGAGCGTGTGCTCACCGACCGCGAACACATGGCGATGAGCCGTGAGGGCGTCGGCGACGAGTTTCGTCCAGTCGAGCTTTTCTCGCCGCAGTTCGATGCGCCCGCGCGTCAGCCGGGAGACGTCGAGCAGATCGTCGATGATGCGGCCCATGTGCGAAATCTGTCGATCCATCACCTCATTGAGCTGTCGAGCCGTATCGCCTCCTTCGCCGACCATCATCATGACGTCGACGGCGCTTCGCAGCGGCGCCAGCGGATTGCGTAGCTCGTGGGCGAGCATCGCCAAGAAGTCGTCTTTGCGGCGGTCGGCGTCGCGGATCTGCGCCATCAATCGCGCGTTTTCCAGGGCGATCGAAGCCCCTGCGGACAGCGTTTGCAGCTTGACGACGTCGCCGGTCGAGAATCCGCCGGGCTTGTTATGCAATTCGAAGCAGCCGAGCAATTCGTCGTCGCGGCCGATGATCGGCAGGCAGACGAGATTGGCGACTTGAAACCGCGCACGGGCGGCGGCCGCGACCACTTCGTCGGTCGCTGCGTTGTTGGTGAGAAACGGAGCTCGATGCTTCGTCACCCAATCGGCCGCGCCGAACTCGGCGGCCTCGCAAGTGGAGTCGTGGCGGTTATCGTCGGCAAACTGACAGATCGGGCGCGATGGCGCGCCGTTGTAGAGCAGAACGGCCGCGCCCGACGACGCTTCCGAAATCTGCAATGCAGCACGGACAAGCGTGCGGACGATCGCGCCGGCGTCGAGCACCTTGTTTAATTCTTGAGCGGCGCTGGAAAGCACGGAGAGTTCCCGGCCGTGCTTCGTGAGGGCGGAAACGAGTTGCTCGCGTTCCCTTTCGGCGGCCCGACGGTCGGAAATGTCGACAAAGGCCCCGATGCTGCCGCGCGGACGGCCTTGGTCGTCGAGCAGCGGTACGGCATACTCCAAGAGACGAATCGTCGAACCGTCGTCGAACGCGACGTCGAGTTCCATGTCGCGAGTTTCCAAACCCAACCGCGCCGCTTTCTGCAAAGGCAGGTCGTTCGCGGGGACTTCGACGCCGTCGCGAAGTACTCGGAACTTCGGCCGTTCTTCGGCGGGCGCGGTGAGCGAGGCATTGGCGTCGATGGACAGCCGAAGCGTCTTCGCCAAAGCGCTGTTCACGCGGATGTTGTCCGCCGATGAATCCACGGCGATTCCGATGCCGACGGGCAGCACGTCGAGCAGCGTCGACATTTCCTGAACCCGATTGCGAAGATCCTGATTGAGCGAATGCAGGGCCTCTTCGGCGCGCCGACGTTGCGTGACGTCTTCCTGAACGCAGACATAGCACCAATCGCCGCCGGTGCGAATCGGCGTGATCCGAGTTTGCGTTTCAAAGGGAGTGCCGTCGCGACGGCGGTGGTGCTGCTCACCGGTCCATATTCCATGAGCGCGGGCTTCCGCAATCGCGGCGGCGTAACGTCGACGGGCGTCTTCGGGCGGGGCATCTTTCAATTCGGCGATATTGGCGCCAAGCAAAGCGCCACGCTCGAAGCCGAAAATTGCATCGAACGCCGGATTTGTAAACAAGATCGCGCCCGCTTCCGTGAACACGCAAACACCTTCACCCATTGACTCCAGAACACGGGCCTGCATGGCCAAAGACTGATGAGCTTCATCGCTTTGTTTCAGCGCCCTCCGAAGCTCGCGATCCGTGGCGTCGGCCCGGCGTCGCTCAATGCGAGTTCGTTCGCCGATAATTGCGATAATGATGCCGTTGAGAATCAGTGCGGCTAGGCGAACACCTACTCCAGGCTCGTTCTCGCCGGAGAGAAAGACAAACCAAGAGAGGAAGGTCGCGAACGCCGTAGAAGCCAGCCCCCCCCATAGTCCGCCGACAAGCGCCGCGGCAAGAATGGCCAGGAGGGAAAAAATCAGCGGCGCATGATCGCCCATCCACGGCGATAAAACGTATCGAACAAGCGTCGCTACGATCGGGCCAAGAAGAGCCACGGCTGTAGCAATCGCAAAACGGCGACCGCGAACGGTCGGCGGCATGCCTGAAGGTGCTTGCGACCAGGGCGTCGCCTTCCCGTCCGACGCAGTTGCGCTCGCGACGGGCAAATTCGGATCCGGCTCGACGGAGCTTGGAGAAAACGGCATCAGCGGTAGGAATGTTTGCCGAATTCGGGGTGGAGTGCGAGAGAAGGGACTTGAACCCTTACGCCTTGCGGCACTGGATCCTAAGTCCAGCGCGTCTGCCAATTCCGCCACTCTCGCAGGGGGGCGACCACACAGCCTTTTCATTCTACCTCATGCGATGCCGGGCGCGAACCGCGAGACTTGACGCTTGATTTAGGTTGCGCATCGATCACTTTCGGCGGCGCTCGACGTAACGGTGGGCGATCGTCGACCAAAGCGATCGCCACGAGGCGTAACGGCCCGCTCGGAACGGCGTTTGCGTTACGCAAAGCCGGGGATTTCAGGGATGGTTTTCTGCGAGTCGCAAATGGCCTCGGCACGACCGACATCTCGGACACGACGCGACCGGCAAGTGGAGGCGGCCGAACCGATCCACACCGAGTCGGACGACGATTCCGACATCGGTTGGTTTTCGCGTGAGCGTTCCTTGGCGCTGGCCTTGGTCGGGATGCTCGCGATTTGCCTTTACATCTGTTACTTGTTGGCATTGCCGTTTCTTTCGGCGATCGCTTGGGCCGGAGCGCTTGCCGTCGTAATGCATCCGCTGCACTCGCGGCTCGAACGGCGAACACAACGCCCCAGCGTGGCGGCGGCGATTTCCGTCGTCCTCGCGGCGACGGCGGTCGTCGGCCCGGCCTACTTCATTCTGCAGGCGCTTATTCGCCAAGCGGCCGAAGGATTGCAGAACCTGACGACACACGCCGATTCGATAGTCTCTCGATACCCGAGTCTGCAGCCTTATTGGGAACGAATTAGTGCCGGGCAGGTGCCGGAGGAGGCCAAAGACACCGTGCGAGAATTCGCCGGAAATGTCCCGACTTATCTCACGGGCTCCATTTGGGTCGGCGCACAGCTGCTGATTACGTTTTTCATGTTGTTCTATTTTCTGCGCGATCGACGCGACATCGCTCGCACGCTCACGGCTTTGCTGCCGCTTACGCGCACGGAAGTTCGCCGCACGATGCGCCGCACGGAAGATACGATCTTCGCGTCGATCTACGGCAGCTTGACCGTGGCCGTCGTTCAAGGAACGCTCGGCGGCCTTATGTTTTGGATGCTCGATTTGCCGACGCCCGTATTGTGGGGCGTCGTCATGGCGTTTCTCGCGACGATTCCGATGCTCGGGACGTTCGTCGTGTGGATGCCTGCGGCAATTTTTCTCGCGCTCGAAGGCGAATGGTGGCGGGCCGCGATTCTCGTGACCTGGGGAGCGGTGGCGATCGGACTGATCGACAACATTCTCTACCCTGTGCTTGTCGGCAAACGGATGCGGCTGCATCCGCTGCCGGTTTTCGTGGCCGTCGTCGGCGGCATCACGCTCTTCGGCGCGGCGGGCATCGTCTTAGGGCCGGTCGTCCTCTCGATCACCGAAGCCTTGCTCGACGTCTGGCAACGCCGCACGGCCGACGGCGGCACGATCGAAGCCGGCGCGGAAAGCTGCTAGCTCACGGTGATCGCTCAAATCCTATCGCCCGCCCCCTGTAAGCTGTTAGTGCAGGAACTCAAAGCGCCCGCACCCATCAGTCATGGTCGAACTCGCCGCGTTTGATGCGCTCGGCCACCACGGCAAGGGCCGCCGCCTCCGCACTTCGCTCACCGGCCCGCAGTTGAAGCGACTCACGTTGCACGGCATCAACGATTCGATGCCGAAACAATGCGAAGCACTGAGCCAGTAAATCCAAGGCTCGAGCCCCGCCCTCTCGAACAAGTTCCACGCCGGTTGCGGCGGCACTGACGTCACAAGGCAAAACGTTGGTCACGATCACGACTTCCCTACGATTCCCAACAGACAGTCGGCCCTCGACGGAATATTAGTAGGTTGCGACGCCCGGACAATCGTGCGCAATACCGCAAAATTCGCCGGGCCGCAGTCGCTCTTGAGATGCAACAGCGGTCGATGCGACCGGTCACATGAGCCACGGCGAAGAAAGCCGTCGATTTGAAAGTAGGCCCGGAGGGATTCGAACCCACGACCAAGGGATTATGAGTCCCCTGCTCTAACCGCTGAGCTACGGGCCCGTTGAGTCTGTTAATGACTACGACCACGGGAATTCGGCGGCGAGCGCCGAACTCGTATCGTACGGCACCGGCTTCCGGCTTGAAAGTGCCGGGGCGTCGTCGCTATTCGACCGTGACGCTCTTCGCCAAATTGCGCGGCTTGTCGACGTCGCAGCCGCGGCGCAGTGCGATGTAGTACGCCAAGAGCTGCGTCGGTATCGCGGTGACGATCGGCTGCAAAAAGTCGGCGACCGTCGGCACTTCGATCACGTCGTCGGCGAGGTCGCCGATCGTGGCCGCACCTTCGGCGCAAGTCACGGCGATCACCGGGCCGCCGCGAGCCTTGATCTCTTCCATGTTCGAGATCACTTTCTCGAAAACTGCGCCCTGTGGGACGATGAAAACGCTCGGCGTATTCTCGTCGACCAGCGCGATCGGGCCGTGTTTCATTTCGGCCGCCGGGTAGCCTTCGGCGTGGATATAGCTGATTTCCTTGAGCTTAAGCGCGCCTTCCAATGCGGCCGGGAAGTTGAACTGCCGGCCGAGGTAAAGGAATGTCCCGCACTGAGCGTACTTGTCGGCGATCTGACGAACGGCTTCGTCGCAGGCCAGGGCCGCTCGAACTTGCTCCGGCAGGGCTTGTAGATCATCAATAATGCGGGCTCCCTGCACAGGGCTCAAGTGCCGCATCCGCCCAAGGTAAAGCCCCAGCATCGTCAGCGCGACGCATTGCGACGTGAACGCCTTCGTCGAGGCGACGCCAATTTCGGGGCCCGCGTGAAGGTAGATGCCGCCGTGTGCTTCTTTGGCGATCGAGCTGCCGACGACATTGGAAATGGCCAAGGTCGTGTGGCCCATGCGCTTCATTTCGCGCATGGCGGCAAGCGTATCGGCCGTTTCGCCGGATTGGGTGATAGCGAAAACGAGAGTGCCGTCGTCAAGTGGCGGGTTACGGTAGCGAAGTTCGCTTGCGTATTCGACTTCGACCGGAATTCTCGCCAATTCTTCGATGACGTATTCGCCGACGAGCGCGGCGTGCCAACTGGTCCCGCAGCCGGTCAGCACGATGCGGCGAACCGAGCGTAGTTCCTTCGGACTGAGATTTAAGCCGCCGAAATGGGCCGTCGCTTCGTCGGGCTTCAAGCGACCGCGCATCGTGTTGCATAGCGTGTCGGGCTGCTCAAAGATTTCTTTGAGCATGAAATGTTCGTAGCCCCCTTTATCGACCTCGCCCGCGGCCAGCGCGAGCGTGCGCACGTCTGCCGGCTTTTCGCCGAGATCGCGGTGCAAGACGCGCAGCGTGTCGGCCGTGATGACGGCGATTTCGTGGTCGTCGAGGTAGACGATCTTGTCGGTGACGCCGACCAGCGGCGAAGAGTCGCTCGCGAGAAAATGCTCACCGTCGCCGACGCCCACGACCAGCGGGCTGCCCAACTTGGCGGCGATGACCACGTCCGGAAAGTCGCGAAACACTACGGCCAGGCCATACGTGCCGCGCAGCTTCTGCAGGGCGGCGCGAACACAGCGGACCAGCGGCTCGTAATTCTGCTCGACCATTTCCGCGGCGGTGAGCGACGTGGCGGCGTGCTCTTGCTCCCAGTAACTGGCAATCAGGTGGGCGACGACTTCGGTGTCCGTCGCCGAGCGGAAGATGTAGCCGGCCGCCTCCAGGCGTTCTTTGAGCGAGCGAAAGTTTTCGATGACGCCGTTGTGGACCACGGCCAACAGTCCGTCGCCGCCGATGTGCGGGTGGGAGTTTTCGTCCGTAGCCGGGCCATGAGTAGCCCAGCGCGTATGGCCGACGCCGGTCGTGCCGTGAATGGGGGAATGTGCCAAGCGGCCGATAAGCTTGTCGAGACGACCGGCGGCCTTGGCGGTCTGCATCCGTCCGCCATGCGTAAGGGCGACCACTCCGGAGCTGTCGTAGCCGCGATACTCCAGTCGGCGCAGACCTTGGAGTAAGAAGTCCACGCAGTCGCGATGCCCGACGTAACCGACAATTCCGCACATAAATTGTTTCCCGTTCTCGCGCGCCGCCCGAAAACTTTTTGCGCCGCGAACTGTATCAAATCGTAGGGGCCGCCCCCAGGCGAATCATGCCCCTTCCGGAAGGTTAGGTTGCGGGTTGCCGCGCGAAAGAAAAACGTGCGATCTCTCCGGAATTCTCGCTACAATCCGACCCGAAACGGCCATTTGTTAGTGACTGATCGGGGGGATGTGATGTTTTCCAGAAATGTGCCTATCCAGCGACGCGACATATTGCGGGGCGGTGCTATCGCCGCGATGGGAGCATGGGGCGGATATTCTCCGTTCACGACGACTGCGGACGAAGCTCAGGCGATGCCAAGCTTTCCGTTGAAGTCCCTGGAGCCTGACGCGAAGAGCGGAGCTTCCAAAGCCGTGGTGGTCGGCGACGTGGCATTGGCTCACACCGAGCAGGTCTTTACCGATGCCACGGACGGAGCGGCTTGTTTCCAATCGCTATTGAAGCAAATCGACGAGCGACTCGCACTCGTCGGCGCGATGTCCGCCGATGCCGTACGCTTTCACTTCTATGTCGCCGACGATGCGATCGTTGCAGAGATAGAGCAGGCCCTCGCGGCGCACTACTCGAACGGTTACCGGCCTGCGGCCACATTCGTCACCGGCCAACTCGCAGAGCCTGGGGCTCGGGCGGGCGCGGATTGCGTCGCCGCAGTGCGATCGAATCCGCGTGACTCGCGATCGCTGAGTCGGCCCGGCGTCGGCGTTCTACCGCCGGGCGGACGGCTCTATATCTCCGGCGACGCGAAGCCGGCGGAATCGTCAAGCGGTTCGACGGCGCTGCGAAGCGCGACGTCCGCCACCCTGAAAAGCCTGGAAAACACGCTGCGTTTCGCCGGGCTGAGCCGTGCCGACGTTGTTCACGTGAAATCGTTCGTCACTCCGATCGGCGAAGTCGATTCGGCTCGCACGGCGATCGTCGAGTTCTTCGGCGACCAACCGCCGGCGATGTCGTTTGTCGAGTGGCATTCGAAATCGTTGCCGATCGAAATCGAACTGATCGCGGCGATTCCCGCCGATCGTGTCGGTGAGGGGAAAGCCCGAGTGGAATACCTTACGCCGCCGGGCATGACGGCATCGCCGGTCTTCAGTCGCGCCGCGCGCGTCTCGAAAGGACCGCTGATTTATACGTCAGGAATCTACGGTGATTCAGCGTCGGATACGCCGGGAAGAATTCGCTCGATTCTGGGCGAGGTCCGTCGGCTGGTCGCACTTGGCGGCGGCTCGATGACGCAACTCGTCAAAGCGACGTATTATGTGAGCGATGACGCG
Organism: Planctomycetota bacterium; assembly: GCA_017303535.1. Classification (GTDB taxonomy): domain Bacteria; phylum Planctomycetota; class Planctomycetia; order Pirellulales; family PNKZ01; genus PNKZ01. The sequence goes on along the minus strand of JAFLCO010000044.1, from coordinate 14,588 downwards.
TCGAGTGTCGAACTCGGCAAGATTCGACCAGAGTTTTACCGGCCCGATTCGCCGCCGACCGCCAGCAAGGCGGCCACGACGGGCGTCGGCAGGCAGGGGCATCAGATCGTCGTCGACATGATTGCCGCGACGGAGCAGACATGATCGGCTTCCGCGGACTTTGCAACGGGAGCCGGCTTAACGAAATCCGTAAAACGCCAAGTAGCCGACGAACACGCCGGCGGCAAACCGGATATAGTGGTCGAGCTTGTAAGGGATGACGGCGAAATCGCGCATACTCGAACCGCCCCTTTCTTTGAATTTCATTAGCCTTTCGTCAGCGGCGAGGCTCAAACTCGACCGCCGGAACGTCGCAACCTGATGCTCTTATTGCTTTTATCACACCACCCGACTTTGCTAAAGATCGGTTTTGTTATTGTGAAGAAATTATGAGGAAGCCGGAATCGTTGGAGAATACTCGGGAACAAACGCTGACAGAGATTCCGTCGGCCCAGAATCGCAAATCGCATTCCGAAGTGCGCCTGGCGTTGCTTCGCGAATTCATGGCCGATGCGCCGTTTCAGCCGGCGACGAACCTCTGGCGGGCCGTGGAACTGCCGGTTTTGGCGGACGCGATGCCGCGTTCGGGCCGGGGACTCGACGTCGGCTGCGGCGATGGTGTGCTGACGCGAATTCTTCGCGATCTTGCCGGGGCCGACTGGCAATTGGTCGGCGTCGATCCCGACCCGGCCGAATGCGCGTTGGCCCGCGATTGCGGACTCTACGAAGCCGTTCACGAGACCGGTGCCGACCAAATTGCGGAGACTGAGGCATCGTTCGATTTCGCGTTCGCCAACAGCGTGCTCGAACACATCCCGACCTTGGACCCGTGCCTTCACGAGGTTGCCCGCTGCCTCAAGCCGGGCGGAATGTTCTTCGCGACCGTTCCTGCGCCGGGGCTCCATCGAGCGATGACCGGACCAAGCATCTTGCGGCGGATTTCCCGGGCCGAATATCTCGCGGAGACTGATCGCCGGTTACTCCACTTCCGCTACCCGGACGTCGACCAATGGCGCTCGATGCTAGGCGAAGCAGGCTTCGAGTTGACGGAGGCTCGAGGCTATTTGACCGACCGACAAGTGCGGCGGTGGGAACGATTGACGAACGCCACCGGCGGGTTGTTGTATCGCTTGCGGGGATCCAAGAAACGCCCGATCGAGATTCAACGTAGCCTCGGCCTCAGGCGTGGACTGCCGCGACCGTTGAAATGGCTAGGGAGACCGCTGGCCTCGGCCACGGGCTGCGGCGTGCTCTCGGAGGATGCCACGGATCCGGACGCGACGGCCTGTTTGTTGATCGTCGGGCGAAAGCGGGCTTAGTCGAGTCGCGACTTTCAACGACCGGAGCTTTGCTCCGCAATCTGCTGCTGATAAAGCCGTTCGACGGCGGGAGCGATGTGATCGCGCCAGCCGAGTTTTTGAACGGCCGCACTTCCGGCCGAGGCAAGCTTTGTTCGGGCATCGGAGTCGCGCAAGAGCTGAACAATCCGTTGCGACCAAGCTTCGGCCGGTACGCCGGCCTCGATTCGAGCGAGAGCAGTCATTTGCGAATCGCCGAGAAAATCTCCGACCGCCGTTTCGTCGCCCACGGCCGCCACGACGGGCGTGCCGAGCATCAGGGCTTCCAACACTACAGTGCTTTGCCCTTCGCGAACGGAAGGTTGCAATAAAAGCTCCGCCGCGGCAATCTCCGCAAGCACTTGATCGCGCTCGGCGAGTTGCCCGAGGAATCGCACGCTTTCGCCAAGCTTGAGTTGATCGGCCAGTCGCTTGAGTGCCGACAACTCGGGACCGTCGCCGACGACATGCAGCACCGCGTGCGGAACTCTTTCGACGACCGAAGGCCATGCGGCCAAAATCAATTCGGTGCGCTTGTAGGCCAGCAGGCGACCGGCGATGACGACTCGCCCCGGCACCCGAACCGGTACGCTTGCAAACGCCGGAGGTCCCGCGAAACCGCGTGGAATGACGGTGGTCAGATCTCGCGGTACGGCGAGAAGTTTGCTCAGTCGCTCGGCTGTCGTTTCAGAAATACACAAATGGTGCGGGGCAGTGCGCGCACACCATTGCTCGAGCCAAGCACCGACGAAACCTTTTCGGCCCGCGTAACGCGACCAATAGTCACGCCCCCAAACCTCGAGCCACGTCAGCAGCCACGGAAGTTTTGCGGCGTGCAGTCGACGAACGATCCAAAACGCAGGCACCGAAAAAAAAGGAAAGGCATGGACGTCGAGAATGTCGAACGTGCGAAGATCGTGACGGCCTAATCGCGTCAGCACGCCCCAGGCGAAGCGGAGCGGTTGTGAAATGCGGCGTTTGCCGCCGGGACCATAAAGCGGAATGTTTGGGCAGACGGCGTGGTAGTGCAGTCCGTCGCAGGTCATGTCGGCGGTGCCGGGCCAGCACTGCATGCCGAAGAAATGGCACTCGTGGCCGCGGTCGCGAAGCTCGCAAGCCAACTCGTAGAGCGTCTTCTCGCCGCCCCCTTTAATCCAAGGGTAAACGGCGTCGTAAACAAAGCCGATCTTCAACGCCCGCTCCGTCGTCGGCGGCCGTTAGCCTCGCCGATTTCGCTCTTGGGGAAGTTCCATGATGCCGACGAGAAAGCTCGCAAACATCACTTCCAGGCCGATGACGAACAACGTTCCGGCAAAAATCCAGCGGGCCGGGGTGACGACCTCGGAAGTTTGCCACCAGTGCGCGACGACCGGAACTCCGACGACGGCCGCGATGACTGCCAGGAACAGCCCGTAGACGAGTCCCCGCTCGACGGTAAACCGTTCCAACCAGCGCGACACCCGCGGATCGACAAACACCGGATCGACTTGATGCGTGTACAGCTTGGCAAGGACGCCGAACACCAACAGGTGCGTTCCGCAGATCGCCGCCAAGGCGGCGCCGAACATGAAGTTCGGTCCCCAAGGTCCGGTGAACAGCCCGCGGCCTGAGAGTGCCGCGATCGGAATCGCCGCTAAGCCGGCGAGCGTCAGCAGCAGCCCCGGCAGTACAAAGAGGTACAACGGGCTGCACATCAGGATGAAGCGGAGATGTCGCCAGCCGTCGCGAAAGCTGCGCAGGTGCGGCGGGCGATCGCGTCCGTCGGGATGCAGCGTGATCGGAATCTCTTCAATTCGCAGACCTGCTTTTGCGCCCTTGATGACGATTTCGCTGGCCAACTCCATGCCGGGCATTTGCAGGTTCATGCGCCGCCAGGCGTCTTTCGTAAACGCGCGCAGGCCGCAATGGCAGTCGCCCGCGCCGGTGCGAAAGATGAAATTCAGGAAGCCGCTGAGAATCGGGTTGCCGATCCAGCGATGATGCCAGGGCATCGCGCCGGGCATAATTCGCCCTCGCAGGCGATTGCCCATGACGAGTTCGGCCCCGCCGCGTAAGCGTTCGACGAACCGGCCGAGTTCGGTAAAGTCGTAACTGTCGTCGGCATCGCCCATCAGGATGTAGCGACCTCGGGCCGCGGCGAAACCACAACGCAGCGCATTGCCGTAGCCGCGTAGTTCGCAAGGTACGACGCGCGCGCCGGCCGCCGTCGCAATTTCTCGCGAGCCGTCGGTCGAGCCGTTATCGGCGACGACAACTTCGCCGGCGATGCCGAGATCGCGCATCGTGCGAACGGCCTTTTCCACACAAACGCCGACGGTAAGCGCCTCGTTCAGACACGGCATTACGACCGACAGTTCCAATTCGGAAGCTGCCAGGGCGGCGGACGGCGGATCTTGTTCGAGAATCGGCATGTGCGCACTAAGGGATCGGGAACTCTCGGCATTTTAGCCGCTTCATTCACGGCCCGCGAGTGGCGGGCCATGCGTGATGCCGCCGCTACAATCGGCTTGATTGAAGCCTCAACATCCGCGCCGTCGCTAGAAAACGTCGCCTTAAACGGCTCTCTCGACTTCAAAGGGCCCGGTTGTCGATAGCAGCGAAAGACATCGATCTGAGGAGGCCCGGCCGTCGCCGGCTAGGCCGTTCCGCTTTGTTTAGGAACCATATGGCAACGTCGTCGACTGCCGTTTCACGCCGCTTCGCGATTGCCTTCTTGGCCATCGGACTTCTCAGCGGTTGGGCGCAACCTCGCGCCGCGAACGCCGCACAAAGCTGCGGACCCGACATCTCGGGCTGCTGGAATTGCGGAAGTTGGCTGAGTTGCTGCACGGGGCACAAAGGCAACTTGCGGGCCGTGATTCGCCGTTGCGATTCATCGCACTACGAATGCACTTTCTCAGGAACCTTTTTTAAGGTCATTCCGTTTCGCTACACCGTGACGCTGCACGTCACGGGCGTCGGCGACGGCATCGTTTACTTCCGAGCGTCGCGCAAAATTCCGCTCTTCGGCGGCAGCTTCAGCTGCACTGGGTACGCAACGGCCTGCAAGTTCCACGCGAACTATTGCTCGCCGAAAGATCGCGGCACGTTCGACATGTCGCGATAACGCGTACCGACTTTCGACCGCTAACCGCGAGATATGGCCAGAGTACCGGCAAGTGCCGCCCGCCAACGAAGCAGTCGTTCTTCCGCTTGGCGTACCAAGCGGACGAGCAACTCGTGGTCGATCGGTTTCAGCAAGTAATCGACCGCGCCGATATCGAGGGCTTCCAATAACGACGACGACGTCGAAGTGGCCGTCATCATCAGTGCCTGAGCGCTACGATTCCGCGTCTTGAGTTCTTGCAGCAACCGCAAACCGCCGACGCCCGGCAACTGCAGGTCAGTAAGCAAGATATCGACGTGGCCACGACGAATTCGGGCTAGTGCTTCATCGGAATCGCTGAAGCACTCCAATTCGATTTCGGCGCCAAACGCGCGCAATAGCGTGTGTTTGTAGATCCGCATCTGGAGGGGATCATCTTCGACGAGCAACAGATTGGTAGCGGCGGTTTGCATGTTAGTTGACTTCAGCCGTAGCGGAGGAAGTTTGCGGTTTGGAGGTTTGCAGGAATTTGCGATTCACGTGCGAAGCGATACGCTGGGCGATCTCATCGAGCGGCGCCTGGGCATTCACCGCACCCGCGACAAAGGCGGCTTTGTTCATTCCGTAGACGTCGGAAGTACCTTCATCCTGACCAATCACAAAACCGCCGCGATTTCGCAGAGCGAGGCAACCATCGACGCCGTCGTGCCCCATGCCCGTCATGATGACGCCCAAACATCGCCGACCGAAGCACTCGGCGACCGACTTCATCATGACGTCCACCGAGGGTTTGTGCCCGCTGACCAAGTCGCCGTCGAATACTACGGCGCGAAATAGTCCTGCGCGACGACGAATCCGTAGATGTTTTCCGCCGGGTGCAATGAGCGCGAGGTTAGGGCGCAAAATATCGCCGTCTTGGGCTTCGCGAACTTCGATCGCCCCTAAGGCGTCGAGGCGCTCCGCAAACGGGCGCGTGAAGGCCTGCGGCATGTGTTGCACGACGACGATCGGCGGCATCGGCGACGGCAGTTGTGAAAACAACCGCGCCAGCGCCGGCGGTCCGCCTGTCGACGTGCCGACGGCGATGCAGCAATCGGCAAGTTCGCTCGGCGCGGGCTGAGCGCAAGGATCGGATGGTGCGATCGTCATTTCGTAATCCTCGTTCGCCTACGACGGCGACGCCAACAAATCGAGCGCCTTTTGGAGGCGATGATCCTCAAACGGCTTGACGACGAAGTCGGCCGCGCCGAGCTTCACCGCTTCGCGCAGTACGTCCGATTGATCGATCGCGCTCACCACCAGTACTTTGGCAGCTTGGTCCAGGGCCTTGATTCCCTTCAGTGCATGGAGTCCGTCGAAGCGCGGCATCACCAAGTCCAACGTCACGCCGTCGGGTCGCAGCCGCTGAAACTGTTCGACCGCTTGTTGACCGTCGGCCGCTTCGCCGACGATCTCCCAGCCGTCGCGGCGGGCGACGTCCTTAACGAGTTCCCGAATGATCATCGAATCATCGGTGACTAATAATGTGCGGCTCACTTGCAAATCTCCGGCCAGGTATCGTTGGCGTGTCTCGTCAACAGGTTTTAAATCTTTACGACCGCATGTCCGACGGCTTCAATTTCATAGGTCCCGCATTTCGGCCAGAAAGTGACCTTCCGGCCATGCACGCCGCCAAGATGTTCGGCGGCGAGGCGAATGCCGAGCGCACTGAGCTGGGCGCGAACGGCTTCGGCGTTTTGCTTGCCGATTTGGAAAGGTCCGTCGGCATTGAACATGTTGGCGCCTCCTGCGATCTTGGCGGTGAGCTTTCGAGCATCGGCGCCGAGCTTTGTCAGTTCGTCGACCATCCACGAAACCGCGGTATCGGCAAATTTTCCCGGCGACGCCGCGCGGCCGCTTGATTGCGGCAAGACGACGTGCGCCATCGCACCGATCGCGCGGCGAGGGTCATACACGGCCACGCCGATGCATGAGCCGAGCACCGACCGCGCAATCTGCTCGCCGGTCACGACGGCTATCTGCCCCATACCGACCTGCGCTTCGCTGCGTTCCTTTAGAAAGAGTCCCGTCATTGCGAAGCCTCGCCGGCGGACATTCGTTGTGATACCGAGGTGCGTAAAACGTCGAGCAGATCCGTCGTCGGAACAAAAAACGCCGTCACGCCGATGCCGCCCGCCGAACCGCTCAGCCGAGTCCGGCAGAAAAGAATCTCGTCAGACTCGACGGCTTGAAAGACCACCGCTTGCTCGATGGCTCCGGCGGCGTAGTCGCGAACGATATGCGGCGGCGAAGGCAACAGGCGGGCGCCGACGAACTGCGACATGGCGTTCAGGTATGCCGAACCGAAAATATTGCCCGTCTCGGCCAATGCGGAAATTTCCAATTCGCCCCAATGCCCGCTCGATTCTACCGGCCGATTGAGCAGCAGGGCGACCAACTCCGTCACGCCCGTATCGTCGAACGCGAGGATAAGTCGTCCGCCGGCCTGTCCCTCGACGCCGACGATGACCATCGTCACGGGCTCTTCATCCGCAGGCAACGCCGCGGCGACCTCGTCGAGCGACGTCTCTCGGACCTCGTCGAGCGTCAGCCCGACCCGTCCGCGGGTCCACTTCGACAATGCGTCGGAGGCTGATCGCGTGGCGGGCTCGAACACTAGGTCCCAGCGGACCGCCGTCGGCGTCGGACAAAATGTATCGTTCATTGTTGTAGACTCAGAAATGTAGATATCAGTTCGCGATCTGCAGTTTTTCCAGTTCCGATTTCGGGCGGCGGCACGCCATTTCAAGCATCGTGCCGACGTCGAGAATCAGCGACACGCGCCCGTCGCCGAGAATACTCGCGCCCGCAATTCCTTGGACGTTTTGGAAGTTCTCGGCCAGTGACTGAATCACGACGTCCTGCTCGCCGAGTAAGTCATCGACGACCAGCGCGAGTTCGGACTCGCCGACTCCGATGATGACAACCGTCGTCGTCGCATCGTCAGAGTTTTCCGGGCGCAGGCTCTCTTCGCCGAAAATGTCCGTAAGGTGAATGAGCGAAATGACGCGGCCGCGAACGCGCATCGCAGGTCGACCGTGGACGCTCGAAATGTCTTCGCGACCGATCCGCACGATTTCCACGACCGATTCGACCGGCACGGCATAGACGTCGCCGTCAATCACGGCCAGCAAGCTCGGCAGAATGGCCATCGTCAGCGGAAGCTTGATCAGGAACGTCGTTCCGCGACCCGGCTCGCTGCTCAGTTCGACGGTGCCGCTGAGTTGCTCGATCTTGGAGAGCACGATATCCATGCCCATACCGCGGCCGGAGACTTCGGTGATCTTTTCCGCCGTGCTAAAGCCCGGCTTCCAGATCAGCTCGTAGATCTGCTGGAGCGACATCTTCTCAACATCGGCCTCGGTGATGAGTCCGCGCGAGAGTCCTTTGGCGCGAATCTTTTCGGCGTCGAGGCCTTTGCCGTCGTCTTTGACCTCGATGACGATCCGATTACCGCGATGATAAGCGTTGAGCGTGATCGTGCCCTGCCGCGGCTTGCCGGCCGCGACGCGCGCCTCGGGCGACTCGATGCCGTGATCCGCCGAGTTGCGCACAAGGTGAATGAGCGGATCACCGAGTTCGTCGATCATTCGCTTGTCGAGTTCGGTGTTTTCACCGAGGATGTCGAGACGAATGTCCTTTTGATTGTCGCGAGTGAGGTCGCGCACGGCCCGTTTGAAGCGGGCGAACAGCGGACCGATGGGCACCATGCGCGTGTCCATCACCGTGTTTTGGATGCCGTCGGAAACACGCTCTAATTGGTGAACGGCTTCATGCAAGTCGCCGATAAGGCCGCGTACTTGCTGAAGTTGCTGGAGGTCACGCTGAAGCGCCTCGAGGTCGTCGTGCAGCTTGGCGGAAATGCCTTGCAGCATCTCCCAAGTATTGCGACCTCCCTTCTCGCCCTCCTGAAGGCCGACGGCCAAGCGGGTCGCGCAATGCTGAGCGGCCGAGAGCGAGTGCATGGTCGTACGCAACGATGATACGCCCTTGAGGCGGTCGCCGATTTGCGAGAACCGGGCCCGATTGATGACGAGTTGCCCCGACAAGTTCATCAACTGGTCGAGCCGTTCAATGTCGACGCGCAGCGTTTCCGTCGGTTTGGCTTTTGTTTCGGCGGCCTTGGCTCCTTCGGAGCTAGGCGATTCGATCTTCGCGGCGATTTCCGCTTCGGCCGAAGGCGCCGCAACGGAGGAAGCCGTCGTTGCTACCGTCGTCGTCGCCTCGCGAACTTGTTCCGAAACGACCGTGGTTTCGATTTCCGTGACCCCTTCCACTCGAAGCGTTCCGGAGATCACCGCGGCGTCGCTTGTCGTCGCCACGCCGAACACGAGTTGCTCGATGACCGGGCATTCGTCGAGTTGCGCCTCGGATGGAGCGCAGTAGAACAGCCGGCCGAACGATTGAATTCGCTCGATGACGAGTCGCGCCTTTAAGTCAGCAAGCGGCAGACCTGCTTCAAACCGAACGATGCCGATGACGCCGGATCCGTCGCTTGGCGCCGCTTTGACGACCGCAGGCTTCCAATCGATCGGCGTGGGTACGGGGGCTGCTTTTACGGGGGCTTCGGACAAGCGTTTTGCGCCCTCGATCAACAGCTTACAAACCTCGCCTAGCGCCGTCGTATCGGGTGCGCCGGTCGAGAGTCCGGCAACGTATCCCCGCAGCGCATCAACTCCCTTGAGCAACAGGTCGATATCCTGCGCATCCGGCCCGATGCGGCGACGTCGCAAGTCTTGCAGCCGGTCTTCCATGTAATGGGCGACGCGTGCGGCACGTTGCAGACCGATCGACGCGGCCGACCCCTTGATACGATGGCAGCCGCAGAGAAGTTGCTCGACGCTTCCGGCATCGCAAGGCGAAAGGAGCGATTCCGAAAGTTCTTCCAGCGTGAGGCCGGCCTCGTCGACAAAGATCGATAGATACTTTGGCGGAATGTCGGCGTCGTCGATGATGCCCGCGAGCGGATGTGGCGCACTCGATGGACTGATCGACTCCGTAGTTGCCGGTGACCTCTCATTCGTCGCCGTGGCTTCCGCCGGCCTCGTGGCGGCGAAGAGCGATGGATCGACGTCGGCTTGGCTTCCCAGCGCCTTGGCCGAGTCGAAGCGTTGCAGCAACCCTTCGATACGCGACAAGACGCGATCGGCATCGACGCCGCCGGCGTCGGGATCTTTCAGCGCGTCGATCATCGCCGAGAGGCAGTCGATCGCGTGAATGACGACTTCGACGCATTCCTCGGATACAGGTAGTTCGCCGTTGCGAGCCGCGTCGAAGACGTTTTCGACCTTGTGCGTGAGGACGTTGATCTCGCTCAGCCGCAGCATGCCCGACAGCCCTTTGATGCTGTGGGCCGAGCGGAACATTTCGTTAAGCAGGTCCATCGGGCGATCGTCGGCCGAATGTTCGGCCTTGGCCCATTGGTCGAGCTGCTGCAGATTCTCATTGAGCCGACCGACGAGGCCGGTGGATTCGTCGAGAAAGTCGCTAAGCAGGCCGTCTGTGAAATCGTCGTTGACGTCAGTGGCGCTCATGTCGCGACTCCCGGCTTCTGCGCAGTTGGAAAGCGGTGCAACCAGCCGTGGGTCGAATTCAGGTCGCGAATGAGGTCGGCGACCCCCTCGGCCGCGCCGGTGATGAGATATCCACCTGGCGACACGACGCGACGAAGTTCCTGAACGACCTGTTTTTTCGAGGCCGTGTCAAAGTATATGAGCACGTTCTTCAGCAGAACCAAATCGAACGGCGCTTCTCGTAGCGGCTTGAGCAGATTGTGCGTACGGAACTTCATCATGCGTCGCAAAACGTCCCGCGACGTCCACTCGCGAGTTTCGGCGTCGTATTCAAAGAAACGCCGCCGCATCGACTCCGGCACCAACCGCATGGCCCGCTCGCCGAATACGCCGCGATTTGCGGCTGCCACGGCGCCGCTGCCGACGTCGGTACCAAGAATTTCGATCTTCCAATCTCCCCCGGGTTGCAACCTATCCGCGACGCAGCACGCCAGTGACGTCGCTTCGTCGCCGGTACTGCATGCCGCCGACCAAATCCGAAGCGTCGGCCGCCGTTTTCCTTCGCGCACTTGAGCTTGGATATCCGAAAGAAAGACGTTGCGGACCCAATCCCAATGGGCCTGATCGCGAAACAGGTAGGTTTCGTGGGTCGTGACCTCTTGGAGAAATGCCTCCCATTCGGCCGTATCGGTCGAGGTGGAACTCAGCAAGTCGTAGTAGGCGTCGTAATTCGCGACGCCCGTAGAACGCAGGCGGCGACGCAATCGATTCGACAGCAACGTCACCTTCTGAGGCGAAATCGTCACGCCGATCTTTTCGTACACCAGCTTCGAGAAACGCTGCATCTGTTGCGGCGTTAGGTCGGCCGGCGGAGAGACGATCGTGGAACTCATGCGACACCGTAGCGAGACTATTAGAGAGAGAACACCCGGGCGGCGAACGACTCTCGTCGCCGCCCGGGCAATGTTCGCGAACGCGGTTTACTTTGCCGTCTTGAAGCGCGAAACGAGTTCTCGCAATGAGGCAGCTTGAGCACCAAGCTCCTCGCTGCTCGAGGCCATCTCTTCGCTGCCGGCGGCCGATTGCTCGGTGACGTGCGAGATTTGCTGAATGGCCTTCGAGACCTCGACCGCGCTCTGCGCCTGTTCGACGGCAGCGTCGGCGATCTCGGTGATCTTCTTCGCGGTCGCTTCTGCGCTGTGGATGATTCGCGACAACGCTTCACCGGTTTGCGTGCTGAGCGTGGCGCCTTCGCTGACCCGTTGGGTCGATTCCTTGATCAGGGCGGAGATTTCCTTGGCCGCTTCGCTGGAGCGTTCGGCCAACTTGCGAACTTCGTCGGCCACGACGGCGAAGCCGAGACCATGTTCGCCGGCCCGAGCCGCTTCGATGGCCGCGTTGAGGGCCAGCAAGTTGGTTTGACTGGCGATCTCCGAGATCACTTGAATGATCTCGCTGATTTGCGTCGACGAGGCCTTGATCCTTTCCATCGCATCGACCGACTTGCGAACGGCCGCCCCACCTTCGCCTGCCAGCGAACTGGTTTGCTGGGCCACGCTGCTGGCGGCCGAGGCGTTGTCTTTCACCGCCGCGATGCTGCGCGAGAGTTGCTCGATCGAGGCGCTCATTTCTTCGACCGAGGCGCTTTGCGTTTGGGCGCCTTGAGCCAATGTTTGAGCGCTTTCGGAGACGACGCGGGCACCTTCGGTAAACTGCGCCGCGCCTTCGACGACTTGCGTAATGATGTCGCACAAATCGCCCATCATGCGTCGCAAACCGTTGGCCAATTCGCCGACGGCGTCGGTCCCCGAAACGGCCAAATCAGCCGTCAGATCGCCGTTGGCGGCAGCGTTGACGACATGCAGAATCTGGTCGACCTTGTCACGCAGTTCCGCCTGCAGCTTTTGTTCGCGTTCTTGGTTGTCTTTCTCACGCTGAGCGGCGGCCTTGCGTTCCGTGATTACTTCCCACGAAACCATCGGGCCGACGTATTCGCCCTTGTCGTTAAAAATCGCCGAGGCGTTGAGCAGCAGTGTTTCGTCTTGCAGCTTGATCTCCGAGCTGTACGGCAGGTTCTTCGGATCGGCGAGCAGCCGACGTTGGTGCGACGGCACTTTGTGGAACACGTCGTACGATGAGCCGACGATCTTTTCCACCGGAATCGGCAGCAGCTTCTCGATCGTCTTCAACGTCCGACGCGAGGCCGGATTCATGTATGTGACGGTGCCGTTCAGATCGGCGAGCATGATATTGATCGGCGCGTTTTCGACGATCGCCGATTTCTCCGCCGCCGCGGCCTGCATGATCTGGGCCTTCGTCACGTCGGAAGCAAACTTCACGACCTTACACGGCTTTCCCGAGGCGTCGTTGATCGGGAAGTAAGTGGCTTGAATCCAAATCGTTTCGCCACGGCTCGTCCGACGCGCGTAGATGCCGGTGTCGAATTCGCCCCGATTGAGTTTCGCCCAAAACGCCTTGTATTCCGCACTATTGGCGTACTGAGGATCGCAGAAGATCCGGTGATGCTTGCCGACGATTTCGTCGCGAGTGTAGCCCGTGGCGCCGCAGAAGTTTTCATTGGCCGTCACGATCGTGCCGTCCATCTTGAATTCGATGACCGCCATCGCTTGGCTCACCGCAGCAAGCTGCGCGGCGGCGTCGCGGCTCCGTTCTTCGAGTTCCAACTTCTTCGTGATGACTTCCCACGTCACCATCGGGCCGATGTACTTTCCGGCCTCGTCGTAAACCGGCGACACCAATAGATCGGCCTTTTCGGGGCCGATCGCGATCGTCGCACGGTGCGGCAAGTTGCGATCCGAGGAGAGAATTCGTCGTTGCATCTCCGGGCTTTTATGGAAGATGTCGATCGACTTGCCGACGATTTCCTCGGCTCGCACCGGCAGGTAAGCCTGCAATTGACGCAGCGTGTTGATGCTCGCCGGGTTCGCATAGGTGATCTTCAGATCGGCGTCGGCCAGCAGGATGTTGACCGGCGAGTTCTCGGCCATCGCGCGATTGACGGTCAAATCTCCTTGCAAACGTTCCATTTCGGCACGAGCGGCGGCTGGTTTCGACTTCGCCGCGGCGGCAGTCTTCGTTTTCGAGGCGGGCATGGTTAAGTCCTTCGTATTTGAGTTGAGTTGGTTTGCGGAAGCGGTGGACGCAGAATCGTTTCAAGCTGCAAAGGCAGACTAGTTGGCTGACGGACTCGGCATGGAAAGCTCGGGCTGCTCCGTGAGGATGCACTCGACGTCGAGCAAGATCAGCAGCCGCTTCTCAAGCTTTGCGAGGCCGGTCAGGTATTCACGCCCGAGGCTCGAAACGGTCGGCGGCGGAGGAGCGATTTGGTCTTTGGCGATCCGCAGCACTTCGCTCACGGCATCGACGATGATGCCGATCGTCTTGCCGCGGACGTTCATGACCATGATGCGCGTCTCGTCCGTCGGCTGCTCTTCCGGCATGCCGAAACGGAGCCGCAAGTCGACGATCGGAATGACTGTGCTGCGCAGGTTGATGAGCCCTTTGATGTAGCGGGCCGTTTGCGGAACCCGCGTGATCTCGCCGACCAAGATGATTTCTTGGACTTTGGTGATCTCGATTCCGTACTCTTCGCTGGCCAAGCGAAAGCTGACGACCTGAATCGTGCCGGCATCGGCCTGATGTCGGCCGCCGGCGGGAGCCTTAAGAACCGAACTCGACATGGTGAATTCCCCAATTACTTCGCGGTACTGGTAACGGCGAACGCCGTCGCAAGCTCGCCTCGTTACGTCTCCGCGCGTCGGCAAACTTTGCTCGACTGAAACATAGCGCCCGGCTTACGCAGTCCGTGGGGAGGGTGCGGTATTCCGTGAGAAACGGCGGGAAGCCGAAGAAGAAACGCCATGCGGGTAGCCGCATGAAACCGGCATGGCGCGCTGTCGTGCCGCGGCAGGCACAGTTAATGACTGCATCCGCGCACGCCGGTCAGAAATCGGCGTTTAGAAACACGCGGATGCGGTTCGAAAAAATCGACCGATGATGCAATTGCCCCGAGTAGCGCGTACTTTTAGACCACCGTGCGGACATAGAGCGCAGAGCGTTTAATGAGAGAATCAGGTTTCTGACTTAAGCGGCGGCATTAGCGCAGCATTGGCCAGCTATCTCCTGGCATCTTCGCAAGGCTCCGACTTCAGCCCGACGGTGTTGACCGCGACAATACGGTAGTGGTGTCGCTTGCCGTTTGCTGCATCGGCGTCGACGAATTCCAGTGGTACAAGCGGCTGTGTCGGAGTATCGCTGTACTGCAGGTTCTGAAAAATCGGGCGGCCAAACGGGTTCTTGCCTTGCTCCGGCAGGTTGGCGAGAAACTCGCCGTCGCGCTCGATGACGAAGCCCGCCAAGCCGCTTTCCAGATCTGCTTCGGCGTCCCAAGTCAGTCGGTTGCCGTCGATCCGCAAGTTGGTCGGCGCAGGAGGCGGCGTCGCATCGGTCACCTCCGTATCCTTCACATATTGCATCCAACTCCGCGCGACGGCTTCATTCGGCAGCCAGCCGGCTTCCAGCGGCTTGCCTGCGAACTCTGCGGCGGGCAGGGCT
>JAFLCO010000439.1 GCA_017303535.1 Planctomycetota bacterium | reverse complement strand
CGTTCGTCCCCGCATCGACGGCCGCGGCTACGGTGTACGGTGGCCGCCGTCGTTTCGTCGACGAATCCCGCCCCGCCGCAGAACGATTCGCACCGCTCCCGACGCCGCAGGATTGCGTCCGTCCGAGGAATCAACGTGATCAACAAGAACTTGCGCTGGCGCCTCTCGGCGCCGATTCTCATCGTCGGAACGTTGATCTTAGTTTTCGGGGCGCTGGCCGCCGTCTACGTTCACAATGAATACCAGCGGCGCGCCGAGTACGTCCGACGTCAGTTCGCCGGCCTCAACGCCCTCCAAAATCTATTTGTCGCCGAGCGCGACGTGCGGTATTTCCTTCGCGAGTTTTTGCTCCGGGGCGACGCCACGCAAATTGAAGAAGCCCGAGTGCTGCGGGAAGCCTCGGCCCGCTTTGCCAACGACGCTGAATCGCTGGCCGTCACCGAAACCGGTCGTGAACTGATCCGCAGAATTCGCGCAGGCGAGCAACGAGTGCAAGCCGGCTTTGACGAACTTACGGAAGGGACGCTCCCGGCCAAGAGACAACGTGTGCTCGAACTTCTGGAGATTCTGGAAAACGAACTCATCACACCGACGCGACAGTACTTCGAACTCAAGCTGCAGTACATGGACGAGGGACTGCAGCGCACACAGCAGTTCGCGCAGTTGCTGGTCTTCACCATGACTATTCTCGGCTTGTGCGGCGCCACGGCCGGCTTGCTTTACGGGCTCGCCGTCACGCGCGGCATCGGTCGGAGCCTCGTGCAATTGAGCGTGCCGATCCGCAACGCCGCCGGGCAACTCAATGAAGCCGTCGGGCCGCTGACGGTGCAAACGCATTGGCAATTCGAGGCACTGCCCGACGTCGTCGAGCAAATGGCGGAACAAGTCGGCGACGTCATCGACCAGATGCGGGCTTCGCAACGTCGAGCGGAGCGCAGCGAACAACTGGCCGCGGCCGGACAATTGGCCGCCGGCATGGCCCACGAGTTGCGCAACCCGCTAACTTCCATGAAGCTGCTCGTTCAGACGGGCCAGCAACGTGCCGAAACCGGCGCAGGCTTAGGCGCCCGCGACTTGAGCATCCTCGCCGAGGAGATCGAACGGCTCGAACGTGTGGTGACGACGATTCTCGACTACGCGCGGCCGCCGCAGGCCAAGGTCTCGGAGATCGATTTGATTCCGGTGATCGAAAAATGCGCGGAGCTGATGGCCGATCGATACCGTCGCCGCGCCGTGAAATTGGAAGTGGAATTACCGAGCGCACCGAAGATGGTTCGCGGCGACGCCTCGCAATTGCGCCAAGTGCTGCTGAACGTATTGCTCAACGCGCTGGACGCCTCGGTGGCCAACCAAACCGTGACCGTGCGCTTGGCCGCCGACTCTCATTCGCCCCGAGGCCAGAAAAACGACGCCGTCATCGAAGTGCTCGACCAAGGACCGGGACTCCCCGCGGACCCCGAGGTCGACATTTTCGAACCGTTCGTCAGCACCAAAGACACGGGGCTTGGGCTCGGGCTTTCCATCTCGCGGCAAATCGCCGAGGCTCACGGCGGGACATTGACGGCGGCCAATCGACCTGAAGGGGGCGCGGTCGTACGATTGCAGCTTCCGGTCGACGGCGCCGAACAGCAGCCGGCGACGGCTGTTGCGGCGGGCGCGGTCGATGCTTAGTTTCTAGGTTACCCCGGCCTTTTCGCTCGGGAACCGTCTCTTCTCCGCCGGTGAGATTGCATGTCGCTGCTGTTGATCGTCGACGACGAGCCGAACATCCGCTATTCGCTCGAGATGAGCCTGCAGTCGATGTTCACCGAAGTGGTGACCGCGGAAACGGCGGCCGCCGCCGTAGAACTTGTGCGCACTCGCCGACCGGACGTCGTGCTGCTCGACGTTCATCTGCCCGATCGGCTCGGGCTGGAAGCGTATCGCGACATGCGGCGAATCGACCCCCGGCTGCCGGTCGTGATCATCACGGCATTTTCGACGACGCAGACGGCGATCGAAGCCACGAAGCAAGGGGCGTTCGACTACCTAGTGAAGCCGGTCGAGTTGAACGTACTGCACGACACGGTGCGCCGGGCGTTGGAATTGAGCCGGCTCAACAAAGTGGCCGTCTCCTTCGACCAAGGCTGGCTCGGCAAAGAAGACGTCGATCCGCTGATCGGCCGTTCGCCGGCGATGCAAACCGTTTACAAGGCGATCGGCCGGGTCGCTCCGCAAGACGTGACGGTGCTCATTCAAGGGGAAAGCGGCACCGGCAAGGAGCTTGTCGCCCGCGCGATTTACCAGCACAGCCGTCGGAACCATTTGCCGTTTTTGGCCGTCAATGCGGCGGCCATTCCCGATTCGCTGCTGGAAAGCGAAATGTTCGGCCACGAGAAGGGGGCCTTCACCGGGGCCGAACGTACCCGAATCGGCAAATTCGAACAGGCCGACGGCGGAACGCTGTTTTTGGACGAGATCGGCGACATGAGCACGGCCACGCAGGCCAAGTTGCTGCGTGTGTTGCAGGAGCGGACGTTCGAGCGTGTCGGCGGCAACGAAACGCTGACGTCCGACGTGCGGCTGATCGCGGCGACCAATCAGGAACTCGAAGAGGCGGTGGAGAAAGGGACGTTTCGCCGCGACCTATACTACCGCCTCAACGTCTTTATCATCCGCTTGCCGCCGCTGCGCGAACGGTTGGAAGATTTGCCGCTCTTGGTCGACTTCTTCATCCGCACGTTCAACAAGGAGTTGGGGCGGACGATCCACCGCATCGATCCGGAGACGTTGCGAATGCTGCAGCGGCATTCGTGGCCGGGCAATGTCCGCGAGTTGCAAAGCGCGGTGAAGAGCGCGATCGTGCATGCCTCGGGCGACGTGCTCACTTCCGATTGTTTTCCCGAGTCTTGTCGCACCGAATCGGAGGAAACCGACGACGCGAACTCCGCCGAGGATTCGTCGCTGAACGTGGCCCAACTGGTCGACAGGCTTTACGACGAAGGGCACCAGGACATCTATCGCTATGTCCACGCCGAAGCCGATCGGCTGCTGATCGACGCCGTTTTGCGTAAGACCCAGGGAAATCAACTCCTGGCGGCCGAGGTACTGGGAATCTCTCGAACGACGTTGCGTGCGAAACTGCGCGCCCTGGGATTCACCATTGAGAAAACGCTGACACCAGAATCTGGCCACGATGAGAAAAGCGTGGCCGGCTTACCGCTTGAACGGCCGGAGTAGTGGAATTTGATGCGTGGAGTCAGCGGCTTTCCAACGCGGCGAAAACCGGGCATTCGATACGATGCGTCCGCCTAATCGCCATGTTTTGAGGACCGGCATAACATTTGCCTCCTATTGGCCCGACATTCTGTCGGCCATGTCATGGCTGCAGACACCCTTCCGCCCCCCCGTCTGACAGGGACCGGCGGTATTAAGTCGTTTGGGAGCCTGGAAGAGACTGTGGCAGCTAAAGCAAAGACGGCTTCACGAGCGTTACCTATTGATCGTGAGCGTTCCGGCAAGCAAAGTTCGGCCGGCCGTCGCCAGGCTGAATTGACGTCGATCGAGAAGCTGTATTTGTTGCTACAGCGAAGCGCCGTAGCACGTTTCGTGGGCGTCACGATTCTTTCGGTCCCGGCCCTGTTTGTGCTGGCTCTCTTCTGGTGGAACGTGCGGGACGACGTCGCCACGCCGTCGGCAAAGCCGCAGGTCGCCGTGGCTCCCGGCCTGTCGCCCGCGGCACCGTCGGCCGTCTCGGAAGCCACCGAGTTTCTCTCGGAATTCGGTCGCCAGGACGGCATTCTGCTCGGCTGCAACGAACTCGTCGAATATCACCCGAAGGTCATGATCGACATGATCCGGGCGATGCACGAGAAAGTGGAAATCTACGGACTGGTGAACGACTCGGCCCAGCGGCAAAAGGTCGTGTCGATGCTGGAGCAGAACGGGCTGCCGGCCAACGCCGTGGAGTTCGCCGAGATTCCGGCCTACGGCATGTGGGTACGCGACTTCGGTCCGAAGTTCATGCGCAATAAAGTCGGCGGCTTAACGATGATGGATTTCGCCTACCTTGATCGCCCGGCGACCGACGGTACGGTACGTCCGAACGACGACAAGGTGCCGCAACGCCTTTCCGAGATGTTTCGCACGAGCATCACCTCGGTGCCGCTTTCCATGGAAGGGGGCAACCTGCTGACCAACGGTTTCGGCCTTTGCATCAGCACTTCGCAACTGGTGAACGAGAATTCGCACCGCGCCTACGGCATGAATCAGGTCGCGAACATTCTCAAGACCTACTTCGGCCAACTTCAGTGGGCCTCGCTCGATCATCTGCCCCCCGACGGCACGCGGCACGCCGATACCTACGTCATGTTCACGGCTCCCGACACCGTCGTCGTAGCGTCGTGCGATCCGAAGGAAGACGCCCTGTCGGCGGCCGTGATGGATCGCTCCGCGGAACAGTTGAGCAAGCTGCAATTCGACGGCAAGCCGCTCCGCGTGGTGCGCATCCCGATGTCGCTTCGCGGCGACGGCGTGATCCGCACTTACACCAACGTGGTCTTCGCCAACGGCACCTTGCTGGTGCCGCAATACTCGGACATCTCATCCACGATCAACGAACAGGCGTTGGAAATCTATCGCAAGATCATGCCGGGCTGGAAGGTCGTCGGCATCGAATGCCTGAGCGTGGCTCGCAAGGGCGGCTCGCTGCACTGCATCACCTGCAACGTCCCGTCGCCGAGCTTGATGCCGCTGGAATTGAAGTAACCGGCGGACGGCGTCGCCATCTCACACTATCCCCGACGCGCAAGCTCTGGGGGTATCGCGATCCCGGGCGTTACGTCATGCCCCCTCGCTTGCGCGTCGGTGCTAGTATGCGTTAGTATGACGCCTTATCCGGTCGTTATTCTTCAACGCAACGTTCACCATGCCTCCCGAATT
>JAFLCO010000438.1 GCA_017303535.1 Planctomycetota bacterium | reverse complement strand
GGCGGATGATCGAGCGCGGCGTCCGTGTCGTCGGCATCTTCCATTCGTCGTGGGATCATCACAGCTCGCTCGACCCGCAACTCAAGCACAACTGCTTGATGGCCGATCAGCCGATCGCGGCGCTGTTGAAAGACTTGAAGCGTCGCGGGCTGCTCGAAGATACGCTGGTCGTCTGGAACAGCGAGTTCGGCCGGACGCCGCTCGGCGAGAATCGCACCGGCGCCAACTCCCGCGTGACCGGCCGCGATCATCACCCGTACGCCTTCAGCATCTGGATGGCCGGCGGCGGCGTCAAAGGCGGCCAAGTCATCGGCAAGACCGACGAAATCGCCTGGGGCGCGGTCGAAGACAAGGTCCATGTGCACGACCTGCAAGCCACGATCCTCCACCTCTGCGGCCTCGACCACACGAAGCTCACCTACCGCTTCCAAGGCCGCAACTTCCGCCTGACCGACGTGCACGGGCACGTGGTGAATAAAGTTTTCGCGTAGCTCAATGCCATCTCCCCCATGGGGGAGATGGTGCGGCAAAGCCGCGAATGAGGGGGCGGATTTGAAATGACGAATGTCGAAGCACGAATGACGAAAGAATCACGAAGTCCGAATGACTAAGGATGATCGCGGCCCGTTCGTCATTCGACATTCGTGCTTAGTCATTCTCTGACGCCCCTCACCCCCTGGCCCCTCTCCCGCAAGGGGCGAGGGGAGAAAAATGAAAGTTGCCGCTCTGTTTCTCGCTGTTGCGACGGTTTACTCGTCACAACTTCGCGCCGCCGACAAGAACGCTCACGTCGTCATCATCAGCGTCGACGGCCTCGCCGGCTACTTGCTCGACGACCCGAAGGCGCCGCTGGCGACGATTCGCGGGCTGGCGAAGTCCGGCGGGTTCGTGGCCGGGGGAATGCGGGTTTCGAACCCGAGCGTAACTTGGCCGAATCACACTTCGTTGGTCACGGGCGTGCGGCCGGAGAAACACGGCGTGCTGGCCAACGGCGTGCTCGTGCGCGGCGGCGTCAACGTGCCCGTGACGGTCGACCCGCGGCGGGACAAGAGCGACCTAGTACGCGTCGCCACGATTTACGATGTCGCCAAAGCCGCCGGTCTGTCGACGGCCGAAGTCAACTGGCCCTGCACGCGCGGCGCAAAGTCGCTCGACGCCAGTTTTCCCGACGTGCCCGAAGCGGTCGAACACACGACGCCGGCGTTCCGCAAAGAACTCGTTGCCGCCGGATTGCTGGCGGATGAAACGGAAGCGTCGTTCAAAGCGGCCCACAGCAACGCGAGCCGCGACATCCTGTGGACCGAAGCGGCCTGTCATTTGATTCGCACGCGGAAGCCGAACTTGTTGCTGCTGCATTTGCTGAACGTCGACGCCACGCATCACGCCGAAGGTCCGCGATCGCAGCCCGGGTACACGGCCAACGCCTTGGCCGATCTGCTCGTCGGCCGCGTGCTGGCGGCGCTCGACGAAGCCGGCATTCGCGAGCGGACGACCGTTTTCGTCGTCGCCGATCACGGCTTTGCGCTGACGCCGAAAGCCGTCTGTCCGAATCGGTTGCTGCGGCAAGAAGGTCTGCTGAAAGCGGAGGCGGGCAAGGTCGCTGAGGCCCGGGTGAACGTGTTTCCCGAAGGTGGCGTGGGGCTCGTTTATTGCAATGATCCCGGCGCGGTCGAGGCCGATCGTCAGAAGGTGAAAGCCTTATTCACCGGCCGCGAAGGCGTGGCCGAGGTGCTGGAGCCGTCGCAGTTTCACGAGCACGGCCTGCCGCATCCGCGCGAATATGCTCAAGCGCCGGACCTCGTGCTGGTGTGTGCGTCGGGCTACGCGGTGAACGCCGACGCCGCGGGCGAGGCGTGGGTCGAGCCGTCGGAGAAGGTGAAGACGTCGCTCGGGTCGCACGGCCTGATTGCCCGCGATGCCCAGATGAACGCAATGTGCGTGGTCGCAGGCCGCGGCATTCGTGCCGGTTCACAAACCGCCGAGGCGGAGAACATCGACGTCGCCCCGACGGTCGCGAGGCTCTTGGGGCTTGTTGATTTTAAGAGCGACGGTCAGGCGCTAGAGCCGCTTCTGGCAAAGTGATCTCCCTTCTCCCCTTGCGGGAGAAGGTGGCCCGAAGGGCCGGATGAGGGGGCGGAATTGAAATGACGAATGTCGAAGCACGAATGACGAAAGAATCACGAAGTCCGAATGACTAAGGATGATCGCGGCCCGTTCGTCATTCGACATTCGTGCTTCGTCACTCTCGAATACCCCTCACCCCCGGCCCCTCTCCCGCAAGGGGAGAGGGGAGAAAGTTATTCGGCGTCGAACTGCTTAAACGCTTCGCGCAGTTCCGCTTCGCTCGGTCGGGCGAGTTGCGTGAGGACTTGGCCGTCGCGCAAGAAGACCAGGTTCGGCCAGAGCTTCACGCGATAGCTGCGTCCCAGCGGTCGGCCGCGACCGTCTTCGATTTTGAGATGCTTCACGCCGGGCCGATTGGAAAGCTCGGCCTTGAGCGCCGGCTGGGCGCCTTGGCAATGCGGACACCACGTGGCGCCGAATTCCAAGAGCACGAGGCCCGACATTTGGTCGACCTCTTCGCGAGAAAGTTCGGCGGTCGGTTCAGGCATATATGGCATGATGAAGCTCCTAGTGCGAAGAGAAGCGAACTCGCAATCTTCCCGGCGTGTTGAGCTGCAAAACACGAACCGTCGTTCGCCCCACCGCGGTTTTACCGACGATACGCACGCCTTGCCTGGCAAAGTGCTCGTCCCAGCGATCCGCACGCGGGTCAAAGAGGCGGGTGATTGCGCCGTCTTCCGGATCGATGCCGGTGAGATTCGGACCCTTGTGCAGGTTGCATTCCGCGCAAGCGAGGGCCAAGTTCGAGAGTTCGTCACCGCCTCCATGTTTACGCGGGACAATGTGCTCAATTTGCAGCGGTATCAATGGCGAGTCGACGGCGGCTAATCCGCAGTATTCGCACTTTTGCCCGGCTCGGCGGCGCACGGCCTCGCGAGTCGCGGCATCCATCGCCTAGAACTCGCCGCCGGAGAGGCGGAATCGGGCTTCAGCTTGCAGCGCGGCCAAGAGATTATTCGCCTCGATATAGGCTTCGTACTCCGCGCGTTCTTCTTCGGAGAGGTCGCCTTCATTGGCCTTTGCCGCGAGCGATTCTAATCGCACGATCAGCTCCGGATCGCCGCGCAGTTCGGCAAGTCGGCGCGTCTGATCGTCGGTCAACAGCGCAAAGATCGGCGCCGTGCCTCGATGAAATGCGTCGTGTGAGTCGCCCATGATGCTCATGCGATTCACCGTAACACAGGGGGACCATCGCGTCAAAGTTGATTATGGATTGTCGCTCGACGGCTATGTTCACATAATCACCGAGCCAACTTGTGAGTTTAGCGAGTTCAAGGATGACGACGTCGAAATTGCCCGCGAAGCAGGAGTCGCTGATCGCCGGGCCCGGGCCGAGCGAGCGCGTCGTGCGTTTGGCCGACGGGCGATTGCTCGAAGTGCCGGCCGCGTGGGTGCTTGTGCCGCCGGGGGATCCCGGGCTGACGCGACGCGTGAAGGCTTCGGGCCCGACGTGGACGGTGCAAGAGAAGCGGGGTCGCAAACTGTTCTCGCGCGGCGTCTGGGCCGATCGTGCGCGCGTGGCGAAGATCACGGCCGAACTGGCCGCCGAACGGGCGACGCCCGAGTACGCCAAGAAACAGGCCGGCGCCGCGGTACGGCGCGAGCGGGTGCAAACGGAATACGTCGCGTCGTTCGAGTCGGCGGTCGAGCAGTTTCTGGATTTTGCAACGCCGCACGCGCCGCTCGGTCGGCGGTTGGCGAAGGTCGTCGCGGCGCACGCGACGCCGGTCGGCAGCGGCACGGTGGCGCGGACGGAGCGGATTCCGATCGAACAGCGAGCCGAGATGGCCGTCATCGCCTGGATGCGGCATCAAACGACGGCCTACGACAATTTGAAAATCCCGCGCGTGAAAGGGAAGCGCCGCGAAGTGCGGCGGGTGCTGGCGGCCGAATCGCGGAGATTGCTCGAGCGCTATCGCCGGGGGGATGAAGTGACGGCCGTGCAATGCCCGTTGCAGAGGGCGCTGGGCGCGGCGCGAACGTAAGCCCTCGCCCTTCGGGAGAGGGCGGCTTTTGTGCGGCGGGACGCCGTACAAAAGCGGGTGAGGGTCGCGCGGCACTGCGAGTTGACGACTCTTTCATCTCCATTGCGAACCTTGTTACTGCGTCACCCTCATGCGCCCTGACGGGCACCTTCTCCCGAAGGGAGAAGGCAATAAACTCAGTCTCCCGGAGGGAGAAGGGTTGGCGGCAGGCCGTGCTCTTTGTCGCCGATTGCCGGGACAAGCTTCGCTCCGTGACCTTCCGCGTTTTTCGAGCCGCGAGCGACCAGAAATGGCCCGTTGCCGAGCGGGACCAAGCCGAGCGAGGCGTCTTGCTCGAAGCGGCGGACGTCGGAGAAGTCGGCGGCGGAAGTGAGCAGCGTTTTCGGATCGCCGTAGCAGCCGAACCACCAGCGGCCGTCGGCGAAGTTCACGGTTTGAATCCCCATCAGCGTGTAGCCGCCGGCCAAGATGTGGCGCCTCACAAACTTCAGCGCGGCGTCGTATTCGTAGACGTAGTTCTCGTTGCTGCCGGGCGGAAGTCCGCCGACGATATAAAAGCGACCATCGTGATGTTCCATGCCGCCGGCACCGTGAACAAGCTCTGGCACGGCGTGCTTCGCGACGAACTTTAAATCGGACGCGTCGTAAACGTAGACCCAGGAATCGGCCTCGCCGGCCGGACGATTGAACTTGCCGAAGTTGACGGCGACGTAGATGCGGCCATCGTGGTGACACAAGTCGCCGTGGTGGCTGCCGACCGCGATCTCGGCGAGCTTCTTGCCGGCGGCGTCGGTCTTCACCAAGGCCGAGG
>JAFLCO010000437.1 GCA_017303535.1 Planctomycetota bacterium | reverse complement strand
TACCGCGTCGTCGGCCCCCGGTGGTTCGCCGGGGGTTAACGCTTCGGCGACCCGTTAAAGCGCGGAGCGGCGCATCACGTAATATCCCAAATCCGGGCCGGCGATTCCAATCCGTTTTTGGCCGGCCTACTTGCCGGCCAAAAACGCCCTTGATTTCCGCGCGCGAATCGGCGTGGCCAAAAAGTCGCTTGACGAGCGGCGAACGGGCCGCGGCGAATGTCGCGCGGCTTTGGACGACGAGCGTCGATCGACGGCTCGAGCACGGTTACAATGGGCGGCGCTTCCGGTCGGGCCGCGATTCTTCTCCCCATCTTCCGCAAGGTGCAACGACGATGCGACCGTTCACGCCGACTCTCGCCGGCCGCCTTTTCGCACCCTCTGTCGCTGCGCTGCTTGCCGGCTTGCTAGGGCTCGCGGCCGCCGATCCGCTCCGCGCCGCGGAGCATGTGGTGAACAACGTCAAAGAACTCCGCGCCGCGCTTTCGAGCTTGGAGCATGGCGACACGATCAAGATCGCACCCGGCACGTACCCGGGCGGGAATCATGTCGTCGGAATTGCGAAGCTCACGGTCGAGGGGCTCGATCCGGCCGATCCGCCGGTGTTTGAAGGGGGCTCCAACGGCTGGCAGTTTTCCGAGTGTTCGGACCTGACGCTCCGGCATTTGCACGTGCGCAAGCAAACCGCCAACGGCTTCAATCTCGACAACGGTAGCGCCGAGCGGCCGCTGGTCGAGGGCATCCGCATCGAACACGTGCAGGTCAGCGATGTCGGGCCTACGGGCAACCACGACGGTTTCAAACTTTCCGGCCTCCGCGGCGCGGTGCTTCGCGATTGCTCCGTCACCGGCTGGGGCGGGCAGGCGGTCGACATGGTCGGTTGCCACAACATGCGCGTCGTCTCTTGCCGGTTCGTCGGCAAGGAAGGCTTCAGCGCGTCGGCAGGCGTGCAGACGAAGGGGGGCACTTCGGGCGTGGTGGTCGAGAATTGCCGCTTTGAAAACGCCGGCGAGCGCCCGCTGAATATCGGCGGCTCGACCGGCTTGGAGTACTTTCGTCCGCTGGGGGCGAAGCACGAAGCGAAGGACATTACGGTCCGCAGCAACCACATTGAAGGTAGTTTATGTGCGGCGGCGTTCGTCGGCGTCGACGGCGCGCTGTTCGAAAACAACACGGTGCTCTATCCGACGCGATGGCTGTTCCGCATTTTGCAGGAAACCCGGGAGGAAGGCTTCGTGCCCTGCCGCAACGGCGTGGTGCGGGACAACCGGATCATCTTCCGCCGGGCCGACATCCGCGAGGACGTGAACCGCAGCGCCGCCGGCATCGCCCCGGAAACGTTCCGCTTCGAAAACAACAAGTGGTTCGCCGAAGACCGCCCGACGGCGTCGAAGCCGAAACTGCCAACGGAAGAGACTGGTGGGGAATATGGGACCGATCCGCGGTCGTAACTAACGACCGATCCAAGAATCGAGGCCCCCTCACCCCCGACCCCTCTCCCGCAAGGGGAGAGGGGAGAATTCAGGTAGTCTTTAAGTGAGTCCGTCGACCTCCGGCACGCCTTCCATCGTCGAACGAGTGACGATCGCGTCCGGCCCGCTGAGGACGATGAAGCTGCGTCCGTCGTCTAGGAAGTACACATATCCGCTGGCGTCGGTTTCGCCTTGGGGATGCAAGAAGATGGCCCAGCCGCGCGGGCGGCGCTCGATGTGAATGTCGGGCTGCTCTTCCGCCGGCTTCCCCGGAGTTTGCATCACGATTCGCATTCCGCACTGTCGGTAGTAGCTGAGTTCCGCGTACGGCCCTCCGAACTCCGGCGTATCCGGCGGAGCACCATTGTGTACGTTTACGGCTCCGAGAAATGTAGGAATTCGCATGAGCGTTGGTTAAGGAAATTGCGGCATCGGATCAGTTTTGTCTGACGGAGCAGGATTGCGGGTCGAATTCAGGCAAGTGTTCGTCGTACTCGAGAATTTCCATCGCGTGTTTCGCCCAATCGTGTTGGAACACGCAGCGGCCGTCGTCGTAGAAATAGACGCAGCCGGCGCAATCGCCGCCCGCTTCCGGATGGAGAAAGATGACCCAACCGGCCGGTTGCCGTTCGATCTGGACGTCGGGCACCGAGCATTCCGCGGCGTCGTGCGAACCAAGCACGATGCGAACGCCTTCGGCTTCTTGAATGAGTGCCGGAATGTGCGGATCGCCGAACTCGGGCAGAACTCCTTTTTCCACCAAGTCGGGCAGCAAGTGCGCGAAGTATGTCGGCACTTTCAGCTTTAGGCTTTTAAGTCGCGCCGCCACGAGAATGCTCCTGTTTTGGGAGCATAGTAGCAAGCTCCGATAATCGGAGCAAATGCAAAAGAGCACGCACACCGCCGAGTACTCCGCACTCCTTGCCGAACTTCGTCAGGCCCGCGAATCGGCGGGGCTTTCGCAACGCGCGCTGGCCGCGAAGCTCGACGTTCCGCACAGTTGGGTTGCCAAAGTCGAAAGCGGAGAACGTCGGGTCGACATAGTCGAATTCCACTACGTGCTTCGGGCCTGCGGGGCCGATCCGACGACGGTTTTTCGGCGGCTCGTCGAAAAGTTCGGCAAATCGCGGCCGACCCCAAGTCGCGGGCGGCGGTCGACATGAGCAAGCGCAAGACGGGCGAGCCGTCGACCGCGAAGACGCCTCAAGTAGCGAGGCGTAAGAAGCCTATCTTCAACATGCCGCTTGCGCAGACGATGACGAGCCGCACGTCGAGCGTCACCAACGCGTTCGTCAACGCCGTCGTTCCGCGCGTGAAGCCGACGCCGGAAGAGGTTCTCGAAGCCATCGGCATTTTGGGGATGACTCCGGAAGACGTACGCTGCGCTTATTGCGGCGACGTTAAGACGGAATGGGATCACTTGCGTCCGCTGGTCCTCGATCAACGGCCGACCGGCTACATTTCTGAAATCGCCAATCTGGTGCCGGCGTGCAATAAGTGCAATTCGAGTAAGCGCAATGAGAACTGGCGCGATTGGATGCTCAGTACGGTCGACCTATCACCGACCGCGCGCGGAATACCGGACGTCGCCGTAAGGATTGAACGATTGGAAGCGTTCATCCGCCGGTTTGAGCCGACGTTCGTAAACTTCGAAGAGGTGCTTGGCCAAGATCACTACAGCGGCTACTGGGTGCTGTGGAAAGAAACGATTGCTAAGCTGAAAAGCTGCCAAGCGATCGCGAACGAGTTTCGCGATAAGGCCCAAGCGAGCTTGAATCGCGGCGATGGATAAGAGCTATTGCCCCTCACCCCAACCCTCTCCCCGTTAGCCGAGCGCGGGGAAACTCCGGCATCTTGCACGGGGTGAGGGAGCCAAACGGCGGAGGAGGTTCAGAACAGCGGCGCTTTTGTGCGGCCGCTCGTTTCGTTGTCGCGTCGCGTTCATTCAAAACTTTTCCGCTGCCGCGGAGGTATCTTCGGCGGGTGACGGGAGTATTTTTGGGAGCGGACCGTGGTATTTCGTCAATGGTTTAGCGTGTTGGCCGTGGTCGGCGTGGGGTGGGGATTAATTGCATCGGCGGTGGCGCAGCAGGCCGACTACGCCGAGCGGGTGCGGGCTTCGAAGCAAATCTCGAATGTGTTCGCCGAGCGTTTGGCCGAGGCGCAGGGCAGGGGGGATGAGGCCGGGGTGCGCAGGGTCGTGCGGGAAACGACGGAGCGGCTTGGCGAGTTGGCGGGCGTGCCTGAGGTGGAGGATGAGAATTCGGCAGCGCCCGCAGGCGTGTCGCCGCTGACGAAACGGGAAGCCGAGGCGGGATTCGGCAAACTCTTGCAGTTCGTCCGGCATAAGAAGTGGTGGAAGGTCGGGCTCGATCCGACGAAGACCGAACACCTCACGCGCGAGGTCGCCACGATCATCGTCGCCTGCGCCGCGGGCGTAAGGGCCGGCGCTCCGAACAAGGACGAGTTGCTGGACGAAGCCGTCGAGGCCGCCGACTATTTGATTTGGTGTCAGCGGCAGGGGGAGGTCGGCGTGTATCCGTTTCCCGCGTTCAAGGGAGGGCGGGGTGCGGCGTTTGAAGCGGCCGATCGATTTCTACGTCGGGCCGAGCGCGAAGGTCGTCTCGACGAAGTGTTGCGCAACGGTTGGGCCGTTGAAGATTTTTCCGACGGCGGCTTGCAGTTCGATAATGGCCTCTGCGGCGTGGCGATGTTTGAATTGTACGACTTGACGAAAGACGAGCGGCACCTCGCCTCGGCGAAGGCGGCGGCCGATTGGTCGACCGCCAGGCCGGTCGTGACGAACTGGAACTACAACAGCTTCAGCGTTTACTTGCTGGCGCACGCGTATCGAGTGACGGGGGACGCGAAGTATTTGGAGGCGGCCAAGCGGAAGGCGCGGCTCGGCGTGCTGCCGGGTCAACTCACCACGGGTCCGCACCGAGGGCGCTGGTGCGACGCCCACAATGCGCGGCCCGCCTATCACTATATCATGATTCGAGGGCTCGTCGCGCTGGTGGGCGTGATGCCGAGCGACGACGACGAGCGACCGGCCGTCGTCGAATGCGTGCGCCTGGCGCTGGCGGCCCGGAATGAGGAGTTCGTGGGTCGAGGAATCATGAACGTCGATTCGTCGCTCGAAGCATTGTTGATTCTGAAGTCGTCGTCGGCGTCGGTGCGGAGGGAGTTGGCCGGTTGCGGCACGGACGAGGCGCTGGAGGTGCTGGAGCGGCACGTGGCCGAGCGGCTGCGCAAGAATGAAGGTCCGGCGGGGCCGGGCGTCATCGGCCGGTACTTCGAAATGGTTTGCCGGCGCGGCGACTGAGCTGCGTTGCGACTAAGGTTGGGCGAGTGAGATGCGGCGCCGTGCGTCGTCGTGCGTCGTTCGAGTTCAACCGCGGCTGATCAGCGCCGACCTTGATTGGTTTGCACTACGCGGCAGCCCATTCGGCCGCGCCTTTGTGGCCCTGGTACC
>JAFLCO010000436.1 GCA_017303535.1 Planctomycetota bacterium | reverse complement strand
CGCCGAGTCGACCGTTCTACTTCTTCGACGACGGCGACCTCTCGCACTATAAGGGCGCCGCCACCGAGATCGAGTATCCCGACGTCAACACCGTCGTGCTCGACGACGTGACGCAAGCTTCGCCGCCGCTGACCGTGGCCAACAACGAACCGCGCGAATTTTGGGACCTCACGCTGGAAGAGGCCATGCAAAACGCACTGGCGAACAGCAAGGTCATGCGGAGCCTGGGCGGCACGCCGGTGACTTCCTCGAACTTGCTCGTGGCTTCGATCAACAACGCCCGTGTGCTGCAAGCGCCGGAAACTTACACCACGGTCTACACTCCCGCGCTGCGCGACAGCGACCCGCGGTTCGGCACGGAAGCGGCCTTGAGCGCCTTCGACGCGCAACTCACCAGCAGCTTGTTCTGGAATCAGAACGATCGGCCGATCAACCTCCGACCCGACCTGCAAATCTTCGCGCGAAATGTCTTCCGCCAAGACACGACGGCCTTCACCTCGCAGATCGCCAAAACGTCGGCCGCCGGCACGCAGTTCTTCGCCCGTCAGTCGACGAACTACGAGTGGAATAATAATCCGTCGAACGAATATCCCAGTGTTTGGCAGGCTGCGGCGGAAATCGAGTTCACGCATCCGCTCTTGCAAGGCTCGGGCGTCGACTTCAATCGCATCGCCGGCCCCAACGCCGTCTCGGGCGTTTACAACGGCGTGACGATCGCCCGCATCAACACGGATATTGCCCTGACCGATTTCGAAATCGGCGTCCGCAATTTGGTGAACGACGTCGAGAACGCTTACTGGAATCTGTACTTTGCCTACCGTCGCCTCGACGCCAACGTCGTCGGCCGCGATAGCTCCCTCGTCACCTGGCGGAAGGTGCATGCCATGGCTGCTGCCGGCGCCGCCGACGCCGCCCAGGAAGCACAAGCCCGCGAACAATACTTCCTCTTTCGCGGCAACGTGGAAACCGCTCTCAGCGATATGTACTCGGCCGAAAGCGCCCTGCGTTACATGATGGGTCTGGCCGCCACCGACGGTCGCCTAGTGCGCCCCGCCGACGAACCGACGACCGCCAAGATCGTGTTCGATTGGACCGAGGCCAATCAAGAATCGTTAAGCCGCTCGATCGAATTGCGCCGTCAACGCTGGATGATCAAGCGTCGCGAGTTGGAACTCGCCGCCTCAAAGAACTTCCTGTTGCCGCGCTTGGACGCCGACGCCATCTACCGCTGGCGAGGTTTGGGCGACGACCTCATCTCGTCCAATGGCGGCGGCAAGCGGCCGAGCGCCTACGCCTGGGACAGCCTCCTCAGCGGCAACTACCAGGAATGGCAGATGGGCTTCAACTTCAGCATGCCGCTCGGCTTCCGCCAAGCCTTGGCCGGCGTGCGAAATGCCCAACTGCAATTGGCCCGCGATCGTGCGATCTTGCAAGAGCAAGAACTCGAGCAATCGCACCTGCTCAGCGAATCAATCCGCTTCCTCGATCGTGCTTACATGCTCAGTCAAACTAACTTCAATCGTCGTGCGGCCGCCATTCGCCAAGTGCAGGCCGTGCAACAGAACTACGAAGTCGGTCGGATCACGCTCGACCAGTTATTGGACGCTCAACGTCGGCTCGCCGACGCCGAACAGGCCTACTTCCAATCGCTGGCCGACTACAACCGGGCCATCGCCGCCGTGCATTATCGCAAGGGCTCGCTTTTGGAATACAACGCCGTCCACTTGGCCGAAGGCCCTTGGGCCAGCAAGGCCTACTTCGATGCTCGCGAACGTGCCCGAGCCCGCGACGCCGGTATCTTCCTGAACTACGGTTTCACGCGGCCCGGCGTCTTCAGCCAAGGCCCGGTGGATCAAGGCCTGTTCGGCGGCGACTACATCGAAGGCGAAGTCGTCCCGTCGGAAACGATGTTGGAAGAATCCGAATTGAACGACGCTGCCCCGAACGCTCCGACGATCGCGCCGCCGCAAGGCGATGCCTCGTCGCCGAGCCCGACGCCCGCGCTCAAGGCGGTGCCGATGAGCGCTCCGGAAGGTCGGGCCACGAGCTTCGATTCCGCGCTCGTCGAAGATCCGAACGATATCGATCCGTCGAAGGACTCGGCCTCGGCTTTCGTCGCGGCCAGTCGTTCGGTAAAACAAACCGTTCGTCAGACTGCTTACGAAGAAACTCCGCCGCAGCCGATCGCCCAATATGAAGGTCGCCAAGGTCGTACGGCTGCTGGAATTAGTCGCTCGGCTACAGTCGGGTCGGGGCGCTAACGCCGCCGGCCTCGGCCGCGAATTGGGCGTCTCCGAACGGACGATCTTTCGCGATCTCGATACGCTTCGCGAAGCCGGCGTGCCGCTGGTCTACGACGAGGAAGAACAGCGGCATCGCATCCCGATCAATTACTATCTTCCGCCGACGAACTTCACGCCGGAAGAAGCCCTCGCCCTACTTGTTCTCTGTTACGAACTCGGCGATCGCAGCGGGCTCCCCTTTCAATCGTCCGCCCGGCAAGCGGCCTTGAAACTCGAAAGCAACCTGCCGACTCGGCTGCGCTCCTACGTTCGCGAAGTGGCCGACGCCGTGCAGATTCGCCTGGCTTCAGCAAGCCGGGCCGAGGGGCACGAGGCCGTTTATCTGCAGTTGCTCGAAGCGGTACGCAGTCGCCGTGCGGCACGGATTACGTATCGCAGCCTCAGCGAGCAGCAAGGTTTTCAAACCAAGCTGCACCCTTATCAACTGCTCTTCAGCCGCCGCAGTTGGTACGTCGCCGGACGATCGTCGCTTCATCGTGAGGTGCGGCTCTTCAACTTGCTGCGAATCGAGAAGCTTGAACCGCTCGGGGATCCGTTTCGCGTGCCGGAGCGGTTCACGATGGAACGCTTTCTCCGCAACGCCTGGCATCTCATTCCTGAGCCCGGTCCCGATCGCGAGATCGTCATTCGGTTCGAAGCACTCGTGGCCGGCAATGTCGCCGAGGTGCTCTGGCACAAGACGCAACGTTTGATTTGGCTTGACGACGGACGACTCGAGTTCCGCGCCACGGTGTCCGGCATCCGCGAAATCTCTTGGTGGATTTTAGGCTACGGCGACCAAGCCGAAGTCGTCGAGCCGGCCGACCTGCGCGAACTCATCGCCCAGCGCGCTCGCGGGATTCTTAAACGCTACGAAGTTTAGCGAGGCCTCGCCGATGCTAACTATTCGCCCCTTCACGCCCGGCGACATCGCACTCGGCATGCGATTGAAATCCGCGGCCGGTTGGAATCAAACGGAAGCCGATTGGCGCCGAGCTCTGCAACTTCAGCCCGACGGCTGCTTCGTCGGCGAGTGCGACGGCACGCCGGCCGCGACGTTGACCTTCTGCTGCTTCGGCCCCGTCGCCTGGATCGCGATGGTGCTCACCGACCCGGAGTTTCGCGGCCGTGGCCTAGCGAGCGCCTTGATGCGCCACGCGGTCGAGTTGCTGCAGAGCCGCGGCGTCACGACGATTCGCCTCGATGCCACGCCGCTGGGGCGCCCCGTTTACGAGCGTCTCGGGTTCGCCGTCGACTACGAACTGAATCGCTGGAAACGCGAGGCGCTTTCCGCGGCCGCTATCGACGATTCGAAATACCCGGGCCTGCGACAAGCGTCGCCCGAGGATCTTGGGGCGATCATGGAACTCGACCGACAGACCGTCGGTTGCGATCGATCAAAGTTTCTCGCCGCACTGCTCGCGGTAAGTCCCGCAGGGGCGTTCATAACCGATGGAACTCCACGTCCGGCCGGCTTCGCATTATGCAGGCTTGGCAGTGACGCCTTGCAACTCGGACCGATTGTGGCGATCGATCCGAAAGTGGGCAGACTCCTCCTGTCGACGGCCATCGCCGAGACCGGCAAGACCGCGCACTATTGTGATGCTCCGACGAAAAACACCGCAGCCGAAACCAGCCTGCGTGCGGCCGGATTCTCTTCACTACGCCCGCTCTATCGGATGACGCTCGGGGAGAAGCGGACAGATGACCTAGCACTTCTCTGGGCCGCCAGCGGACCGGAAAAAGGCTAGTTTTGTAATGCCGTAAACTCGCTAAATTGCTTGAAACCCCGTCGCCGGAGTTTTGGGGGTTTTACGGCAAGATTGTGGATTACGAAAAGATTGACAGCCAGCCCTCGATTCTTACAACGGCCCGTACGGAAGTCCGGGCGTATGGCGTGCCGGACGTTGGTTTTGTTTAGGAGTTGGACCCATGAGTGAGAATCGTCGTAGCTTCGTTCGTCGCGGATTGAAGGCATTGCTGGCGGTGGCCGTCGTCGGTGCCGTCGTAAGCAAGTCGAATACGGCCGAAGCCCGTCAGTGCGGCGGCCGTCGTCCGCGTCGTCGTCGCTGCTGCTAAGGCGGCACTCGTGATACCGGCTTCCGGGCCGGTGGTACGCGTCTGTTTGAGGCCGCCCGTCTCCCGCGACGGGCGGCCTCTTTTTGTCGGCCTGGCGGCCGCGCATGCTATCGCCCGGCGCGATGCCGGCTTCTAAGATGCTTTGAAGTCGCGGAACACCGACCTTCAACGCCTGCCAACCCTGAGAATTCGACCGACATGCGCTGGTTCCCTCTCTTTGTGCCGGTTGTGTGCGTCGGCGGACTCGTGGCCATCGCCTTTTGGGGGCGGTCCCAGGTGGCTCCCCCTTCGGCCGTCGAAGTCGCGCCGGAAGCTGCGCCGGTTCTGGCCGCGCCCCGGTACGGCGAGATCCCCTTTAGCGGCACCGCCGCCTTCGGGTATTTGGAAGCCATCTGCAAGCTCGGCCCGCGCGTCAGCGGCACCGAAGGGATGCGCCGTCAGCAGGACATGCTGGAGAAGCATTTCACAGACTTGGGGGCGAAGGTCGAGCGTCAGAAATTTCAGGTTCGTCATCCGCTCGACGGCTCCGCCGTGGAACTCGCGAACTTGATCATCACGTGGAATCCGACCTCGCGCGAACGCTATCTACTGT
>JAFLCO010000435.1 GCA_017303535.1 Planctomycetota bacterium | reverse complement strand
CGGCGAGCCGCGTTACGTCGTCCGCATCGAAGCCGAGACGAAGCGCGTGGTCGTCGGCACCGGAGACGAACTCCTGCGCGACGAACTCACGGCCAATCGCACGAACTGGCTCGTCGATGCGCCGAGCGCTCCCCTGCCCTGCCAAGTAAAAATCCGCTACGCCTCGAAACCGGTCGACGCCGTCGTGAGCGTGCTGCCGGGCGATCGGCTGCACGTTCGTATGCTCGAGCCGCGCGGCGGAGTCGCCCCCGGGCAGGCCGTCGTCTGCTACGACGGCGATCGCGTGCTGGGCGGCGGCTGGATCGAATAAGCTCCGCATCCCGTCGCACTCTGTGCGCCGCAACGTCGCCCGGGTATCTTTACGGACGACGTTCTCCGACACCGTAGCCACGACGCGTCAACCATCATGAGCCACCAACTCGCTATGTCGCTCCTCGCTCAAGCTCAAATTCGCGGCCCGGCCGGCTTGAATATGAGCCTGCCGACCCTCGCCGGCATCATCCTCTTGGTGATGTTCGGCATCGTGATGCTGATCGTCATGATGAGCTACGGCAATCTCTGGTTTCAGGCCTACATGTCGAATGCTCGCGTGAGCCTCTTCAGCCTGATCGGCATGTCGCTCCGCCAAGTGCAGGCCCGCGTCATCGTGCAATCCAAGATCATGGCGATGCAGGCCGGCGTCGGCGACGACCCGCACACCGGCATCACCACTCGTCGGCTCGAAGCCCACTACTTGGCCGGCGGCAACGTGCTGCGCGTGATGCGCGCCATCATCGCGGCCCATCGCGCCGGCATCGATCTCGACTTCGACAAAGCCGCCGCCATCGACTTGGCGGGCCGCGACGTGCTCGACGCCGTGCAAACGAGCGTCAATCCAAAAGTGATCGACTGCCCGAGCCAAGGTTCCGGCAAGACGTTCCTCTCGGCCATCGCCAAAAACGGCGTCGAACTCAAGGTCCGCGCTCGCGTGACGGTTCGCACCAACATCATGCAGCTCATCGGCGGAGCGACGGAAGAGACCATCGTGGCCCGCGTCGGCGAAGGGATCATCACCTCGATCGGCTCGGCCGAAAGCCATCAGGAAGTGATGAAAAACCCGAACGTCATTTCGCAAGCCGTGCTGCATCGCGGGCTCGACGCTCAAACGGCGTTCGAGATCGTCTCGATCGACATCGCCGACATCGACGTCGGCGAAAACATCGGCGCTCGCCTGCAAGCCGATCAGGCCGAAGCCGATACCCGCGTGGCTCGCGCCAAGGCGGAAGAACGCCGCTCGTTCGCCATCGCGAAAGAGCAAGAGATGAAGGCCGAGGTCGTCCACAATCGGGCCATGGTCGTCGCCGCCGAAGCCGAAGTCCCCACGGCCATGGCGGCGGCCTTCGCGAGCGGCAAGTTCGCCGGAGCGTAAGCAAACGTCCGTTCGGCGACCGTAAATTGACGTAAGTCTCGAAGTGCTTGCGCGACTTACGTCGAATGCGCAATTCAGTTGCAATTAGAAGTGCGTACTATTCTTGAAATTAGTACGCACCCTTAATTCCTAAGTATGCGGTGCGCACTTTTTCGCGCGCGAAGTACGCACCCCGGCCCAGATGTACGCAGCGCGCGTCGACGTAAGTCCAAGAACGCTTGCGCGACTTACGTCGATTCTCAGACCTAGCGAGCGGCGGGGTTTATCCCCGCCGTCCGGTCGTTTCGACGCGAATGTTAGCAAGCACAGACGGCGGGGGTAAACCCCGCCGCTCGGTTCAAATCGAATCAAATTGCCAAAGAACCAACCCCACATTTTCCACTTTTACGCGGTCGATTCCAGGGCGTTTTTGGCCGGTGAAAAGATTCCGAATTTCGCCTCAATCAACTTGCTTTTGGCCGGCGAAATCCGGTCATGGGCTAGAGACGCCACGCAACACTCGTCGATTACGCCGTCGCCTGTTGATTGCGGCACCATAGAATATAGTCCGTGTCGACCGCCTTTCCGCCGAGCATCGCCACGAGTTGCGCAATTTGGCCGCGGTGGTACCAGGCGTGGCCGAAGACTTGCGTCAGGGCCCCTTCGACGTCGAACCGGAACTGCGTCCCGTCGGGACCTTGCCACTCGATCGTTCGCGCAAGCTCCGCGTCGTCGAGCGTGCGCAGGTATTCGACCCACAGCGCCTCGGTTTCGGCGGTCGACGTGCGAACTTCGTCGAGCTTCGCACCGGTCGGGAACAACGTCGGCATCTCGGGCAACCGACCGAGGCGAAACAACCATCGCCGTCGGGCCGACGTCAGATGCGCCATCCGGTCGACGGCCTTCCGGTACTCGGCCGTCTCGCGCCGCTCCGCCGGCACGGAGTCGAGCATTTCAAAAGTCTTCGAGTTACAGTCCCGTTCGTACTCGTACCAGCGGCGGAAGCGATCGGCGAGCGGTTGCATCTTGGTCTCCGTCCTGTCGTGGTTCGGCCCTGCCAAATCTTAGAGTCCGGCGGCGGCCGCCGGGTTCGTCGGGACCGACGAACTTTTAGGGCAGCGTCCCACTGAACGGCGAGCATTCTATAGAGTCCGACGTGTCACGATCGACGGCGTGCGGTGGTCGCACATCGCTCGGTTCTCCGTTTATGCCGCGCCGCCATTGCGGCCCGGATTTCGCGGTTCGCACAAGCCCTGGGCAGCCGTTGCGAGAGGTCTTTGCAGAGCGGGGCCGAGTCACGGCGCGGCGAAAAAAATCGCCGCCGCCAATTCTTCGAGCGGCAGGCGGTTTTGCCGACTGTGCGCCGCGAAAACAGTTTTCAACCCCCACAAGCGGCACTCCGGTTGCTAATCATTTCTTCGCACTCCTTCGAAGCTCTAGACGGCGCATCGCGGATGTGTTGAGGTGCGAAACGTCGACTTTCGACTGACACGCGCCCTCCTGCCTGAATCGGACAGAACCTTACCTCGTTCCGCTGCGCTCGGCGTCCGTGTGCTTCGACGCACGGACGGCGAGTCCGTCGCGGTGGAATGATTCGCTTCTTTTTCGCTTGCGCCGCGTCCCCTGCATTGAGATCGCCGACCCATGAGCTACCTCGAAATCAAGAACCTGCGAAAAACGTTCGGCGTGGGGCCGGCTCGCACGGCGGTGCTCGAGAACTTTAGTCTGTCGGTCGAGCAGGGAGAGTTCGTCGCCCTGTACGGCCGACTGGGCGACGGCAAGACGACGGTCGCGGCGCTTATCGCCGGCTTGACGCTGCCCGACTACGGTTCCATCTCGCTCGGCGGCAAGTGCGTGAGCGGTCCCGGCCCGGATCGTGCGTTGATGTCGCCTGCGTACGCTCCGCTGGCTTGGCTGAGCGTGCGCGAGAACGTGATTGCGGCCATCGACGGCGTGTACTCCTCGGCGACGGACCGACGAGCGCGCGCCGAGTACTATTTGAAGACGCTCGGCCTCACGGCGGTCGCGGCGAAAAAGCCGGGCGAACTCGGCGAACCGCTCCGCCGCCGCTTGGCCTTGGCCCGCGCGCTGGCCGTCAACCCCGACGTGCTGCTGCTCGACGATCCGCTGCACGGTTTGGACGACGGCCCCCGCGAACAACTCTCGGGCGATCTTTCCCGGCTCGTCGCGGAAGAGAAGAAAACGTGCCTGCTGTTCACTTCCAACGTCGACGAGGCGCTCTTGCTCGCCGACCGCGTCGTGCCGCTGGCGCGCGACACCCGCGCGCTGCCGGTGAAGGAATACCTCATCGACCTGCCGCGCCCGCGCAAGGCGCCGCGAATCGGCGCGCTGGCTCAATTGCGTGCGGCCGTGCTCGGTTCCCTTTCCACCGCGGCAGGCCTGACGTAGGATCGCTTGCCGAGAAGCGAACGAGGAAGCACAACCGGCGCGGAACAAATGTCTGATCAAGAAACTCCGAGCACGCTTTACCATCGGCTCGGCGCGGAGGCGGGCATCGAGGCTT
Organism: Planctomycetota bacterium; assembly: GCA_017303535.1. Classification (GTDB taxonomy): domain Bacteria; phylum Planctomycetota; class Planctomycetia; order Pirellulales; family PNKZ01; genus PNKZ01. The sequence continues at coordinate 1,049 of JAFLCO010000435.1, read as the reverse complement.
TGATTCGCCGCTTTTACGATCGGGTTCTCAGCGACCCACAGCTCAGCGGCTTCTTCAAAGATTCGTCGCTCGAACGCGTGCAGCGGATGCAGCGCGAGTTCTTCTCCGCGGCCCTCGACGGCCCCCATCGCTACAGCGGGCTCGCGCTTACCCGTGTCCATCACAATCGCGGGATCACGGGCGAGCATTTCAATCTCTTCGGCCAACATCTCCTGGCGACGCTCGAAATGATCGGCGTCGCTCCGGACGATATCCGCGAAGTCGTCCATCGGATATCGGTTTACAAGAACGATATCACGGGCGAATCGTACTGATTCGGTCATTCAGACTTGGCCCGCTTGCCGTCGTTCCGCTTGTGATGGCCGACGATTCCTTTGGTACGCCCGCCCTTACGCGACGCTTCGCCCGCGCTTTTGAATTGTCCGAGCCGGCGCTTCGGGTCTTGTTCCTGCGTCGGCGCGCCCGTCTGGTTGCCGAGGCCGCCGTTGCCGGAACGTTTGCGAGCGCTCTTCTTCTGCGTGGCGGGCGGTTGCATCGCGGTGGGAACGTTCTCCGTCGCCCCTTTTCGCTTTGGTCCCCCTTTGCTTTGTTCGCTCTGCAACTCGCGCCGCTTCGCTTCGCGCTTCTTCGGAGCCGCAGCGCTCTTGGCCGATTTGGCGGCCGGCTTGGCTTTGCTCTTCGTCGTCTTGCTCGAAGTCTTAGTCGATGCCTTGCTCTTTGTCTTGCTCATGGTGTCGGCGTCCTTCCGCTGGGCGATGGGATGCAATGCGATGCGGCCGTCATTCAACGACCGGAGCGCTTGCTCGTCAACCAAAATTGCAATCGGCGTGCCGTAATGACGGTGGTGCGGTTCGGCGAGGGAACCGTTTAGGCCAGGAGTTCCTTCACGACCCGGCCGTGCACGTCGGTCAGCCGGAAATCGCGGCCGCCGTAGCGGAACGTGAGCCGCTCGTGGTCGAAGCCGAGCAGGTGCAAGATCGTGGCGTGCAAGTCGTGCACGTGCACCGGATCGCTCGCGATGTGCAGCCCTAGCTCATCCGTGCTGCCGT
>JAFLCO010000434.1 GCA_017303535.1 Planctomycetota bacterium | reverse complement strand
GACGCCCTCCTGCGCAACGCCGAGTTGCGCAACGCGCTCGAGCCCTATTTCGACGACGCCATCCTGCGAATCGACTCCGGCGAAGTGCCGACCGAGGTTGAAAACCAATACCTCGAAAGCATGCTCGCGTGGGAACACGCCCCCGTCTTGCCGATCGCCGAGTGGTTCACGCCGCCGCTGGCCTTGCCGTCGCCCGACACGCTCAACGATGAAGAGCTTCACGACACGCTCTGGGACGTCGTGCAGAAGCTCTACGACAAGCGGATCGTGCTCGACTTCACGGACCACCTCAACGATCGGCAACTCTATTGCCTGATCGTCCGCGACATCCTGCCGTCACCCGAAAAGAAAATCGACGGCGCCCGTTCGTACCTGCACTGGGACTGCTCCGACGCCTCGGGCGATCCCGACACCTGGCTCCGCTACTACGCCAACCAAGACGACCGCGAACATTGGGCAATGGAAAGCGAAGACGAACTCCCGCCGGCGGAAGAAGCTCCGTTTCCAAGGCGGCTGCCGCGCGAGCCGCAGTAAGCGGCAATCGTCAAGCAGTGATCTTGTGACAACGCCGAAGGCGTTGAATAACAGAGCCCAGAGTCGCAGTACTCCGCGCACCCTGGGTTTGGGTGCCATTGATGGTCAGAAACCCTGAAGGGGTTTCATCTATGTCGACATCGACCGATGTGAAACCCTTACAGGGTTTCGGTATCAACTTGGTCCGGCGTACCCGGGGTGCGCGGCATACCGCGACCCCGGGCTTTGTTATGAAACCCCGTCGGGGTTTCGCTCCCCCGTCGTTTGACGAGCAATTTGGACGGGCACCGCAATTAGTGCTGCCCGCACAACAACACCCTTAGCGGTTAGAGCATGGTGACGAAAGCAAGATTCGCCGCCTTGATCGTTGCCGTCGTTTTGCTGTCGCTGGCGATCGCGCAGAAAGGCGCGCTCACCGTTCCCGTCGGCAAGCTCGGTCTGGTGCTGCTTCTCCCCTTGGCGTTGATTTGGTTTCCCGAAGAATTTGGAAGCTTCACGGGCTACATTGGTCATGGCAGGCGAATCGATGCGGAAACACCTCCGGTGCTGATTTCGCTGTTAGGTTGGCTGCTCCTCTTAGGCATACCGCTGCTCGCTTACTATGCGTCGTGACGGGTGTGCAATAACCATGGGCCAACGCCGAAGGCGTTGAATCGCAAAGCCCAGGGTTCACGGTACTCCGTGTACCCTGGGTTACGGTGCCTCGCGATGTCTCAAAACCCTGAAGGGGTTTCATCGAATGCGGCATCGACCGATGTGAAACCCTTACAGGGTTTCTATACCATAACTGTCGGGCGTACCCGGGGTGCGCGGCGTACCGCGACCCCGGGCTTTGTTATGAAACCCCGTCGGGGATTCAAAGATCCCGCAGGTCGGCGAGTTCTCTAAACCGCATGTCGTGGCACTGGTGGGCAAGCCACCAGTGGCACCCAGAGCCAACTTCCGCCTAAAACCCTCCCTACAGCCCGCATTGTGAAGATTTCCGTGGGTTTCTATACTCAAGGGCTTACCCAGGAAGGCCACGGTCGGCCTTGTGGGGCAGACGGAACTGCTTTTCCCTGAACGACTTTGGGCTCGGCTCCTAGGATCACTTGGAGCCGTGAGACCCGAAGTCGCGCGACCCGCTCCGCTTCGGTCGTGCCGACTTCTCGTCGCTGGGCAAGGCTTCTCGCGCCGCACTTCGACCGCCGCCGGCACTCCCGGGCCGTTCTCGCCCCGTCGACCTTTTTCGCCCGGGCGTCACGCGGTCGGTCGCCACGCATTCGGCGCCGGCCCGACGACGCGCGGCCGCCCCTTTCGCCATGACCGAATCGTCGTACTCGCTGACGCACCTGCGGCAACTCGAAGCCGAGAGCATCCACATCTTCCGCGAAGTCGCGGCCGAGTTTGAAAACCCGGTGATGCTGTTCTCTCTCGGCAAAGACTCGATGGCCATGTTGCGCGTGGCCCAGAAGGCCTTCTATCCCGCGCCGCTGCCGTTTCCGCTAATGCACGTGGATACGAAGTGGAAGTTTCAGGAGATGTATCGCTTTCGCGACTTCATCACGCAGGAATACAACCTGAAGCTGATCGTCTACAGCAATCCCGAAGGGCTCAAGCAAGGGATCAACCCGATCACGCATGGCAGCCAGAAGCACACGAACATCATGAAGACCGAGGCCTTGAAGCAGGCCCTCGACTTGCACAAGTTCGACGCGGCCTTCGGCGGCGCGCGACGCGACGAAGAAAAATCGCGCGCGAAAGAACGCGTCTACTCGTTCCGCGACAAGTTCCACGTGTGGGATCCGAAGAACCAACGGCCGGAGCTGTGGAACCTGTACAACGGCAAGGTGAACAAGGGCGAGAGCATCCGCGTGTTCCCAATGTCGAACTGGACCGAACTCGACGTCTGGCAATACGTGCACCTGGAAAACATTCCGCTGCCCGATTTGTACCTGGCCAAGTCGCGGCCGGTGGTGAAGCGTGACGGCAACCTGATCATGGTCGACGACGATCGGCTGCCGCTGAATCCGGGCGAGAAGCCGGAAATGAAAATGGTCCGCTTCCGCACGCTCGGCTGCTATCCGCTCTCCGGTGCCGTCGAAAGCACGGCCGACACGCTCCCCGGCATCATTCAAGAAATGCTGCTGGCGAAAACGAGCGAACGCCAAGGCCGCGTGATCGACCACGACGAAGCCGGCTCGATGGAAGAAAAGAAACGACAAGGCTACTTTTAGGAATCATTTCACCACGGAGGCACGGAGGGCACAGAGAACACAAAGAAATAGGAGACTCTGGGGACACCGATCGGAGACGAGGGAGACAAAACTTAGGAAACGGAAGAAGTGCTGGGCGTCTTCAAGATCCATTTTCACTTCTGTCTCCTCAGTCCCCCGAATTTCGTCCCCCCAGTCTCCTTATTCTTCATCTGCTCTGTGCCCTCCGTGCCTCCGTGGTGAAAACCGAATCGCATGACGATGCAAACCGAACAAGAACTGATCGAAAAAGACATCCACGAGTACCTCGCCCAGCACGAGCGCAAGGAACTTATGCGCCTGCTGACGTGCGGGAGCGTCGACGACGGCAAGAGCACGCTCATCGGCCGGCTGTTGCACGACTCGAAACAGGTCTATGAAGACCAAATGGCCGCCGTCACGCGCGACAGCGCGAAGAAAAGCTCGGCCGGCGGCGAGGTCGACCTGTCGCTGCTGGTCGACGGCCTCAAAGAAGAGCGGATGCAAGGCATCACGATCGACGTGGCCTACCGCTACTTCAGCACGGCCAAGCGCAAGTTCATCATCGCCGATTGCCCGGGCCACGAACAATACACGCGCAACATGGCGACCGGCGCCAGCACGTGCAACCTCGCGATCATTCTGATCGACGCCCGCCACGGCGTGATGCAGCAGACGCGCCGGCATTCGTTCATCGTGAGCCTGCTGGGCATCAAGCACGTGGTGATCGCCGTCAACAAGATGGATCTCGTCGACTTCTCGCAGTCGCGGTTCGAAGAGATCAAGAAGGAATACACTGACTTCGTCACCAAGCTCGAAATGGGGGACCTGCACTTTATTCCGGTTTCGGCGCTCAAGGGCGATAACGTCGTCGACGCCAGCACCAACATGCCCTGGTACCACGGCGGCACGCTGATGCACTACCTGGAAACGGTGCACATTGCCAGCGATCGCAACCTCATCGACTTCCGCTTGCCGGTGCAATACGTGAACCGGCCGAATCTCGACTACCGCGGCTTCTGCGGCACCATCGCGTCCGGCGTGGTGCGTAAGGGAGACGAAGTCGTCTCGATTCCCTCGGGCCGCAAAAGCAAAGTGGCCCGCATCGTGACGTACGACGGCGATCTCGACGAAGCGTTCGCCCCGCAGTCGATCACGCTCACGCTGGCCGACGAAATCGATTGCGGCCGCGGCGACATGCTCGTGCATCCGGCGAATTTGCCGCGCGTCGATCGCTCGTTTGAAGCGATGGTCGTGTGGATGGGTGAGCAGGCCCTCACGCCGGGCCGCCAATATCTGATTAAGCACGCTGCGAAAACGGCCAACGGCTCCTGCGAGGCGCTCCGCTATCGGGTCGACGTCAACACGTTGCATCGGCAAGATGCGGCGGAGTTGAAGATGAACGAAGTGGGCCGTTGCAAAATCACGCTCACGTCGCCGATCGCTTTCGACCCGTACCGCAAGAACCGCAACACCGGGGCGTTCATCGTCATCGACCGGCTGACGAACAACACCGTCGGCGCGGGCATGATCATCGACCGCGAAAGCACGCTCGGCGGATTCGGCGCCGATCTGTGGGACGTCGTCGAGGCCGAGAACCGCAAGCCGGAGAGCGTTGATCCCGTCGATCATGCCGAACGGACGACGCGCGCGGGCCATGGCGCGGCGACAATTCTGCTCACAGGCCTCACCGGAGCCGGCAAATCGACGACGGCTTACGCCCTCGAACGCCGCCTCTTCGACGCGCACAAAAACGTGTACGTGCTCGACGGCGAAAACATGCGGCACGGCATCTCGAAGGGGCTCGGCTTCTCGGCCTGGGAACGTTCGGAAAACCTGCGCCGCTCGATCGAGGTCGCCAAGATTTTGAACGACGCGGGCGTGATCAGCATTTGCGCGTTTCTCGCGCCTGATGAAACGATTCGCGAGAAGGCGAAGGAAACGGTCGGCGCGGAGCGGTTTGTCGAAGTGTTCCTCAAAGCCCCGGCCGAAACGTTGCGCAAGCGCGACGCCGCGGGCATGTACGCCAAAGCCGACAGCGGCGAGATTGCGGAATTCCCCGGAGTGTCGGCGAAGTACGACGAACCGAAGTCGCCGGACTTGGTACTAGAGACGGATAAACTGACGACGGCCCAATGCGTCGATCAGATCGTCGCGCTGCTCGAGCGCCGGAAGCTGATCTAGCCTGCCATGGACTTTGGGTGGCTGGGTCTGAGCCGAAGGCGAAGGCCCAGTAACTGGGGCACCGCTGCGCTA
>JAFLCO010000433.1 GCA_017303535.1 Planctomycetota bacterium | reverse complement strand
CTGGCTACGATGAGCACGAAGCTCAAAAGCCAGTTCATGGCCGATCCGGCCGTGGCTCGCGAACTCAGTGGAGCCGAAGTAGTGCCTGGAGAATTGAAAGGCCTGTCATGCGGCACTGTCGCGGCGGCGATCTTGCGACGTGAGGGACTGTCGCTCGTGCCGCGACTGCGGGCCGACGGCAAGGCCGAGTATTACGTGACCAAGGCAGGCCCGACGCAGGATGTTTGGCCGATCGGCTGGCCGCCCGAACGTTCGCTGCCGGAGATCGTGCCGGAGTTGTTTACGCTCCGCAACGTGGAGATCGACGACATCCCGGCGTCGCAGTTGTTGCAAGTCGTCGCCGACCGCACCAAGCTCCCGATGCTCTTCGACGAGCAAGCATTGGTGCTGCAGCGAATCGATCCGTCGAAAGTGAAGATCAAGATTCCGCTGGCCAAGATCGGCTACGAAGCGGTGCTCACGCGAACGTTGTTTCAGGCGAATTTGAAACATGAAGTGCGTGTGGATGATGCGGGGCGTCCGTTCTTATGGATTACGACACGATGAGTCAGTTGTCCGTGGTCCGTTGTCAGTTGTAGGAATGACGCGGTGATTCTGCATTTATTGCAATGGACTACGGACAACTGACAACGGACATGTTCACAGGAACAGAAATCCTCGACGTCTTCCGCGCGCTCGGCGTGACGCACGTCGTCTATCTTCCCGACTCGACGCTCGGCACGTGGGAGCCGGCGTTGGCCTCGGCCGGCGACTTGCAACTCGTGCGCGTATGTCGCGAAGGGGAGGCCTGGGCCATCGCCGCTGGTTTGCATATGGGCGGCAAGCGGCCGATCGTGGTCCTGCAATCGACCGGGTTGTTCGAATCGGGCGATGCCCTACGGAACGTGCTTTACGATTTGGGGCTGCCGCTGTGGGCCGTCGTCGGATACCGCAGCTATTTGCTGCCGGAGTCGAAGGATTCCGCCAAGCGATTCGCGGAGCCGATCTTGAAGGCCTGGGACCTCGACTTTTTGCTTGTCGAGCGACCGGAGCAACTTCCGCTAATCGCCGGGCACTTGCAAGCAGCGGCGGCGGGCAATCGGCCGGGCGTCGTTCTGCTGGCGGAAGGGAAGGGGTGACCAGTGGCGAACACCGAACAGTTGTCATCGTCGTCGGGGCGTATCGCGATGCCGCTGCGACCGGCACTGGAGGTTGTGCATAAGTTGCGGCATGAACAACTGCGCGAGGCGATCGTCGTTACCACGATGGGCTCGGCCCGAGAGTGGCCGAAGCTGGGCTCACCGCATCCGCTCGACTTTCAATACTTGCCCAGCGCCATGGGGCACGCCCCGATGCTCGGCCTCGGCCTTGCGCTGGCGCGGCCGGAGCGCGAAGTTGTCGCCTTCAACGGCGACGGCGGGATGTTGATGGGCCTCGGGTGCTTGGTGACCGTCGTCGCCGCCGGAGCAAAGAACCTGACGATCATCGTCCTCGACAACGGGCTCTACGAAGTCACCGGCGGGCAAGCGACCGCGGGCGCGGCCGAACGTGCGACCGGCGGCGGATCATGCGACTTCGCCGGCGTTGCTCAAGCCGCGGGCTTTCACACCGTGGGCCGTTTTACGACGCTCGCCGACTGGCAAGCCTCGGCTGCGGAAGTGATCGCCAAACCGGGGCCACGGTTCGTGCAACTGTTCGCCGAACCGGTCGGGGCCGAATATCACTTGCCTGCGCCGTCGCCGATGGCGGAGCGGATCGCGAACTTTCAGGCGGCACTCGGCGTCGTTTAAAGCACTGGCGGGCAAGCCACCAGCGGCACCCTGATGCAGGAGGAACGTCGCCTTACGGAATTTCGAACAGCGACTGGCTTTTCACGATCGCGTAGTCGTCCGGGAATGTGTGGAACGACTGCACCAGCAGGCTGCGGTTGCGCGATTCGATGCCGATGAAGCTCAACGCACCGAGCGCGATCCGCCCGCCGCCGTTGAAGCTGTAGAGCAGGCCGCGCGAGTTCGAATCGCGGGTCAGTTCTTGCTGAAAGGCCCAGAAGATCTCGGGCTCGACGGTTTCAAGTTGGAAACCGACTTGGTAAGTCACCCCGCCGCGGCATTCGACCCGATCGGTCCGTTCGCCGCGGAGCTTGTACGACATCAGACGGCGCTTCTGCGGCAGCGGTTGGCCTGCGGCGGCCGCGACTTCCGTGAGCGTCAGGCCTTGGTAGCGCCAAGTGATCACATGGCCGGCGCCCGTGATGTCGATCTTTACGCCGTAGTCGCCGCGCTCGAAGCTGCGGCTATCGTGAATTTCGAACAGCTCCGGATGGAGCGAGCGACCGTAAAGCTGAAACACCAATTCCGCAACCTTCGGGCGAACTGTCTGCACGAGGGCGACCTCTGAGATTTGGGCACTAAGAAAATAGGTGCGACGAACCAGATGCTGCGAATCTGTGCTGCGTATTCGAAGAGTGCTGCAAGACGTGACGCCGATCGCCGCCGCAACCGACGTGGATCCGCGAACTAACAACGTCGGGCATTATAAAACCGTCGGCAAACAGGTCCAAGAGTGTTTTCCCGTCGCGCGTTTTTGAGAAGATTCTTATCTTGACAATCGCGCGCCGTTTTTCCTTCGCGCAACTGTCGACCGCGCGTCGTGCCGGCATGTTGCGAATTGCGCTTCGCACCGCTGCCGTGCGAGCGCAACTCGCGTAAAATAATTTGACGCAACTTCGCCGGAGACCAAGCTTGACCGCACCGCTACAAGATGCTTACGACCGACTGTTCGAGCGCTACGGGCCGCAGCAGTGGTGGCCCGGCGATTCGCCGCTGGAGATTCTCGTCGGCACGGTGCTCGTACAAAACACGAACTGGCGCAACGTCGAGAAAGCGATCGACAACTTGCGCGAAGCCGGCGTGATGAAGGCCGAAAGGCTCTACGATCTGGAGCCGGAGGAACTGGCCGAGTTGATTCGCCCGGCCGGCTACTACCAGGTGAAAACCAAGCGGCTGCGGAACCTGCTGCGGCTAATATTGGAACAGTACGAAGGCTCGATCGAGCAGATGATGTCCTGCGATTCGCACGCGTTGCGGGAGCAACTACTCGGCGTCAACGGCATCGGCCCGGAAACGGCCGACTGTATCCTTCTGTATGTCGGCAACTATCCGAAGTTCATCGCCGACGGATATGCGATGCGCGTGGCTGCCCGACATGGCTGGATCGAGTTCGAGGCCGATTACCACGGGCTGCAAGACTTTTTCGAAAGTCGGCTTCCCGCCGACGCGCAACTCTATAATGAGTACCACGCCCTCTTGGTGCGCGTCGGTAAAGAGCATTGCAAGACGAAGCCACAATGCGAGGGGTGCCCGCTGGAAGAGTTGCTTCCCGACGGCGGGCCGCGTAGTGCGGAGTGGTGAAGTCCGTATTCGATCGAGCGTCGCATGTCAGAATCGTCCAAACCTTTCGTCGGTCGCGGGGCCGTGGTGAGTCCCGGGAATCGCTTTGAGGCGATTCATTTGGCCGATGATTTCGAGCAGCTTGCCGACGGCGACGAATTGTTGGCGGGCGAGCGACGGATCAAGACGCAGTTCTTCGTCGATGCCTCGCAATCGATCATCGCCAAGAACGACAGCCCCGACGTCTTCTTCGATTACAGCGTCAACGCCTACCGCGGCTGCGAGCACGGCTGTGCCTATTGGTATGCACAGCCAGAAAGTTCCAGCGTTGAAAATCGAACGGTTCTTTTGATTTCCGCCTGCAACCGCCGGCGGTCCAGCGTGAAATACCGACCGCTCGCCGGCTTCCAAAACAATCGACGTTCGGTGCCCAATGAGCAATGATCGACACGCACCGATCGGGCGAGGTTCACACATCAAGCCGACGAATCGCTTCGAGACGACTTACACCGAAGCGGACCTGGAACAAATTGAGGGCGACGAAGAATCTTTGGCCGAACTGAGCCACGTCGAAACTCAATATCTTCCCGATGCCTCTCAGAGCATCGTCACGGAAAATAGCAGTCCTGATATTCCGTTCCGTTTCAGCGTCAATCCGTATCGCGGTTGCCTTCACGGATGCTCCTATTGTTACGCTAGACCAACCCATGAGTATTTGGGGCTGAACGCCGGCCTAGATTTCGAGTCGAAAATCTTGGTTAAGCACGATGCCGCAAAACTCTTTCGTGAGTTCTTGGCGCGGCCGAAGTGGCAACCGGAGACGATTGTTTTCTCCGGCGTCACAGATTGCTACCAGCCGGCGGAGCGCGAGTTCAAGCTCACTAGGCAATGCCTAGAGGTTGCGTTGGAAGCTCGCCAACCAATCGGCATCATTACGAAAAACGCTTTGGTTGTCCGCGACCTAGACATTCTTCGGCCAATGGCCGAGCTTCGTTTGGTTCAGGTCAATCTGAGCATCACGACGATGGATGCCGAGTTGGCCCGCACAATGGAGCCACGCACAAGCAGTCCCGCCGCGCGATTTCGAGCGATACGAACACTCACCGCCGCCAGCGTCCCGGTGCGAGTTATGGTCGCTCCCATTATTCCTGCTTTGAATGACATTGAGATTCCCGCCATCTTAGCGGCTGCGGCCGAAGCGGGGGCAAAATCGGCCGGCTACGTCATGCTACGTTTGCCGCTCACGGTGAAGCCGGTGTTCTTAGAGTGGCTGAGCCGAACGCATCCCGATCGTCGTCAGCGAATCGAGAATGCGATTCGCGGCGTTCGTGGCGGCGAATTAAGTAACTCAGAATTCGGAGAGCGACTTAGGGGAGCCGGCGTTGTCGCCGAGCAAATCGAGAGTTTGTTTCGCACCTTCGCCAAGAAGCATGGACTAGACAAGCAACTGCCGGCCATTGACTGTTCGCAGTTTCAATCGCCGGCTTCGCCGGCCGGCCAATTGCGATTGTTCTAATAATCGACGCTATGTGCCGGCCCAACCCATCTAAAGGGATGCTCCGGGCCATGCGTCCCCTCTACTCTCTCTCTTGTAATACAAGGGATATGAATCGGAGTTATTTGCGATCCGTGTTGCAAAATTAGTAATTGAACAATTATTGC
>JAFLCO010000432.1 GCA_017303535.1 Planctomycetota bacterium | reverse complement strand
GAGAATCTCGAAGCCTTCTTCACCGGCGGCCACCGCAATTTGCCGTTTGAAGATTGGTACGACGAGCGGAGCGAACAGTTCGAACTCAATCCCGGCGACGGTCTGCACTTCCCGGTCGCCGCGCCGCACTGGGTGCAAAACGGCTCCGAGGTTTCGATTTCGTTCAGCATCACTTTCCAAACGAAAGACTCGGCCGACCGCAAATCGTTGCATCGGCTAAATAAGCAAATGCGTCGCTGGGGTCTGAAGCCGTCGAACGTCGGTAAGTCCCCCTGGCGCGACCGCTGCAAGCTCGGGCTGGTCAACGGAATTCGGGCCGCGAAGGCCGCGGTCGGCCTGAAAGACAAGAAGTAACCCGGCCAACGCTTCGTTCGCCGGTTTGACAGCCCGAACCGGCTTCCGTATCGTGGTGTCTAGCACTTCACCTGAGGTTTTTGATGTCCGCCGTAGCGAATAATCCCGTTGCCCGCCTTCTGCCGACGTTTCCTCGAGAAACGTTTGGGCAAGCTGCGGGCATTGCGGTTGAGTTCGCGGTCGCCGGCATCCGAATTATTACGGACAGCGTACCTGTACGCCCCATCGCTATTATTAGCGTCGGAGATTGTCGGCCTTAAGGGAACTCGCTAACGCGAATCATCGTCACCCTGGGGCCGAATACGGCCTCAGGGTTTTTTTGTTTCCACACGTTTTCCAGCCTCAACCATCCATGCGCCGCATCGAAATCTACGACACCACGCTCCGCGACGGCAGCCAAGGGGAAGGCGTAAGCTTCTCGCTGCAAGATAAGGTCCTCGTGGCCCGTCGCCTCGCCGAGATGGGCTTCGATTACGTTGAAGGAGGCTACCCGCTCTCCAACGACAAAGACGCTCAATTCTTCCAAAAGGTCCGCGACGATAAATATCCGCACACGCGGATCGCGGCCTTTGGGATGACGCGCCGCAAAGGCGTCGTTCCGGCCGACGACCCGGGCATGAAAGCGCTGATCGAATCGGCGGCCCCGACGGTGACGATTGTCGGCAAAACCTCCGACTTTCATGTGATGGAAGTGCTGCGCGTTTCGCTCGAGGAAAACCTCGCGATGATCCGCGACACCGTCGGCTACTTCCGCGAGCAAGGTCGCGAAGTGATCTACGACGCCGAGCATTTCTTCGACGGTTGGAAGTCGAACCCTGCCTATGCGGCCAAAACTGTGCAAGCCGCGGCCGAAGCCGGTGCCCGCGTGATCGTCTGCTGCGATACCAACGGCGGTTCGATGCCCGAGGAAGTCGCCCGCTATATCGGCGAAGCCCTCGCCGCACTCAAAGGTACGAAGGCCATCATCGGCATCCACACTCACAACGACTGCGAACTAGCCGTGGCCAACAGCCTCGCCGCCATCGACGCCGGCGCCACGCACGTGCAAGGCACGATCAACGGACTCGGCGAACGTTGCGGCAACGCCGACCTAGTGTCGGTCGTCGCCAACCTGTCGCTCAAGAAAGGCTACGATTGCCTCCAGCCCGGCTGCGTTGAAAAGCTAACGGAGCTCTCCCGCTACATTTACGAACTGGCCAACCTGAACCACCGACCGAATCAGCCGTTCGTCGGGGCCAGCGCCTTCGCGCACAAGGGAGGCATGCACGTTCACGCCGTCAACCGCGTGGCCAGCAGCTACGAACACATCGCGCCGGAAAAAGTCGGCAACGAACGGCGCGTCCTGGTCAGCGAGCTTTCCGGCCGCTCCAACATCGAAGCCCTCACCGCCAAGCACAACCTGCAGAACGACCGGCAACTCATGGAGCGGATTCTCAGCCGCGTCGTGACGCTTGAAAACGAGGGCTACCAATTCGAGGCCGCCGAAGGTTCGTTCGAACTCCTTGTGCAAAAGTGCGCTGGGCTCTATCGCCCGCACTTCGAGCGACTGAGCTTCCATGTGAACGTCGAGGCCGACGCCGAAGGCCGTATCACGACCGAAGCCACGGTGAAGCTGAAGATCGGCGATCGCATTCGGCATGAAGTGGCCGAAGGCGACGGGCCGGTGAACGCACTCGATGCGGCCCTGCGAAAAGCCCTGTCCGATGCTTTCCCCAACTTGGCCGACATGCACCTCGTCGACTATAAAGTGCGGGTCATCAACAGCGAAGCGGCTACGGCCGCCGGCGTGCGCGTCGTCATCGAAAGCGGCGACGCCCACGACGTCTGGGGCACGATCGGCGTCAGCGAAAACGTCATCGAGGCCAGCTGGATCGCGCTGGTGGACAGTATCGAATACAAATTGATGAAAGACGAAAGAAGTGGGGAAGGTGGAGTGGGGAGTGGGGAATAGTCCAACCCCGCGAACGCGCGCAGTTCCCCACTCATCACTCCCCACTCCCCACTTTTTGCCATGAGCACGACCAACGCCGAAGACCTTCCCAAGCAATACCACCACGCCGAGCCGGAACGCACCTGGTACGACTATTGGCGCGGCAAGAATGTCGACGGGCGCGACTATTTCCATAGCGAACCTGATCCCGAGCGGAAGAAGTTTCCGAAGGGTCCGTTTACGATCGTCATCCCGCCGCCGAACGTCACCGGCGCGCTGCATCTAGGCCATGCACTGAACAACTCGTTGCAAGACATCCTCATTCGCTTCAAGCGGATGCAAGGCTACAACGCCCTCTGGATGCCCGGCACCGATCACGCAGGCATCGCGACGCAGGCCGTGGTGGAAAGGCGCCTGCTGCAAGACGAGAAGAAGTCGCGGCATGATCTCGGCCGCGAAGGACTCGTGGCCCGCATTTGGGACTGGAAGAAAGAATACGAACAGCGGATCCTCGGCCAGTTGCAACGGCTCGGCGCAAGCTGCGATTGGCAGCGGACGCGGTTCACGTTCGACGACGTCTGTGCCCGCGCCGTTCGGCAAACGTTCTTCAGCCTCTTCAAAGAAGGCAAAATCTACCGCGGCAAGCGGCTCGTGAATTGGGACACCTACCTGCAGACGGCCGTCAGCGACGACGAAGTCGAGAACGTCACCGTCGACGGCAGCTTCTGGCACATTCGCTACCCGGTGATTGATTCCCAGCCGGGCGAGCCGACGCACGTGACCATCGCGACGACCCGCCCCGAGACGATGCTCGGCGATACGGCCGTGGCCGTGCATCCAAACCCTGCGGCGGCGCTGGATGCCGTCGAGAAGGAACTGCGCGCCAAACTCGCCGAAGCGAGCGACAAGGAAAAGCCGGCGGTCCTAAAGGAACTCGAAGCTCTGGCCGAGCGCCGCACCACACACCTACCGGGCCTCGAAAAGCTGCGCGACATGGCCTTGGCCGGCCGCATGTTGCAGCTGCCGCTTACCGATCGGCAGATTCCGCTCGTGGCCGACGAATGGGCCAAGCCCGAAATGGGCTCCGGTTGCGTGAAGATCACGCCCGCCCACGACCCGAACGACTACGACGTCGGCAAACGACAGAAGCTGCCGATGATCAACATCCTCAACCCCGACGGCACGCTCAACGACGCCGTGCCCGAGCGCTTCCGCGGCAAGAAGATGTCAACCGAGGCCCGCAAGCTCGTGGTCGAGGAACTCACGGCGGCCGGTCTGCACGATCCCGAGAAGGATTGCGAAGCCCGCAAGATTGAACTGCCGATGTCGGACCGCTCAAAAACTCCGATCGAGCCGTACTTGGCCGATCAGTGGTTCGTTCGCATGAGCGACGTCGACGGCAACCCCGGCCTCGCTCAATCGGCGATGGATGCCGTAAGCAGCGGGCGCGTGAAGATTTTCCCCGAGCGATATCGTCGCACGTATTTGGATTGGCTAAGCGAAAAGCGCGACTGGCCCGTGAGCCGGCAGCTATGGTGGGGTCACCGCATTCCGGTGTGGACTCTTACGGTGCCGTCGGTAGATCTGCAAAATGCAGCGCGCACTAGAGAGCGTATGGCGCAGGTTTTTGGCGAACGAAGAGCGCAGATTTCTTATGCGGATGCGGGGGCCATTTTTCAAGAGTCGAAAGACACCGACGACCTCGAAATTGCGGCGGAGTTCCGTGATCGGCTCGTTTTGAAGAAGCTCGACGACTTTGAGCGTCAGGTCTCGCATTATCTCGTGTGTATCGCGCCTGGCAGCGAACAACTTGAGTCGCACCTTGAGTCCCTGGGTTTCACTCAAGACTCGGACGTCCTCGACACCTGGTTCTCCAGCGCCCTCTGGCCGCATAGCACCTTGGGTTGGCCGGGGCCTGCGGAAAAGGCGGGCGATCCCGAGTGGTCGCAGCTTGGGCCGTACTATTATCCCACGAGCACGCTCATCACGAGCCGCGACATTATCACGCTCTGGGTGGCCCGCATGGTGCTCACCGGCTTGCACAATGTCGGCGACGTGCCGTTCCGCGAAGTGTTTATCCACCCCAAGATTCTCGACGCCTTCGGCGACACGATGTCGAAGTCGAAGGGGAACGGCGTCGACCCGCTCGACGTGATCGACAAGTTCGGCGCGGATGCGCTCCGCTTCGGCTTGGCGTACCTCACGACAGAGACGCAAGACGTCCGCATGCCGGTCGACTTTGAGTGCCCGAATTGCGGCGAACTCATCGAGCAGACGAAGAAGAACCGCATTCAGCCGCGCGTCGACTGCAAGAAGTGCGGTAAGGCGTTCCGTACGCAATGGGCCGAAAAGCCGGAAGACACGGCCCTCCCGCGCGGGGCGGTGGTCAGCGAGCGCTTCGAACTGGCCCGCAACTTCTGCAATAAGCTGTGGAACGCTTCGCGGTTCGCGATGCTGAACCTGGAAGGCTACACGGCCGCGCCGGTCGCGGATTCCGACCTGACCGTCGAAGATCGCTGGGTACTGAGCCGGCTGAATACCGTGACGGCCGCCGTTACGGCGAACCTCGACAAGTATCACTACGCCGACGCGATGCGGTCGCTTTACGAGTTCGCCTGGGACGAGTTCTGCAGCTTCTACGTGGAAATGGTGAAGAGCCGGCTGCAAGACGCCGCTCAACGTCCGACGGCCCAACGCGTGCTCACTCACGTGCTCGACGTACTGATGCGACTGCTGCATCCGACGATGCCCTTCATCACCGAAGAAATCTGGCA
>JAFLCO010000431.1 GCA_017303535.1 Planctomycetota bacterium | reverse complement strand
CTCCACCGGGTTCGGCAAACTTGCGGCGGCGTCGGTCGGTGAGGTCACGCGAGGAAACTCCTGCTGGAAATACTCCGCGACGTTTCGACGCACCGAAGATTCTGGAGGCCGCCGCGCGTCGCCATTGTGAGCCCCGCGCATGGGGGCTGCAAGTTTTCGACGGGAAGGTTCGCTTGGTAAGAGCGGATGATGAGCCTGCGTAGTGCGCACGACGGTTGGCTAAGACAGGCCGGCGTACGGCGACGACGGGATAACCGCGAACCGCGACATCGTGCCGCAGAGATCGAAAGAAAACAGGGAAAAATCGTTACGAAACCGCCGGATTCGTACGACATCCCTCGGTTTCGCGGTGGCGCGGAACGGCGACTGCATAGGTAGCACGGCGCGTCGCCGCGCCAGGGCGACGTCCCGTCTCGCCGCTTCGTCTCGTTGCCTCTCTCCCGCCGCACTCGCGGCTCCGCCGTGTCGAGGTCCTCCATGCCGTTGTCGCACCATCTACCTACGCCCTGCTCGGTGCGCGGGCGCGGAGGTTTCACGCTGCTGGAAGTGTTGATGGCCCTGACCATCACGCTGATTCTCATGGCGCTGGTCATGGAGATGTTCACCCAGGTGAACGACGGCATCGTCAACGCGCGGGCAGGCATGGACCTACGCGATCAGCTGCGCAACGCCAAGCAGCGACTGATCACCGACTTGCAGGGCGTGACGGCCCCGACGATTCCGCCGCTCGATCCCTCGATGCAGCTTGGCTACTTCGAGTATGTCGAAGGCCCGCGCGTGGCCAACTCGCAGTTTGCGGCCAACAGCGTCGGCGGCGATCGGGGCGAGAACCTCGGCGGCAATTGGTACACGTCGCGCGGCGGCAACAACAACCATGCCGTCAATTCGATGATCGGCGACAACGACGACATCTTGATGTTCACCACTTCGAGCACGAGCGACAAGTTCGTCGGCCGTGGCGGCGTGAAGTCGGGCGTGAACTTGAGTGTGAAGTCGCGCACTGCCGAAGTTGCGTGGTTTCTCCGCCGCCGCACGGAAGGGGAAGTTCGCAGTCGCCGGTCCGACAGTCGGCCGGAGTACTATTCATTGCACCGTCGGCAGTTTCTGGTATTACCCAACGGCGGCTACTGGGGGGCGCTGAATTACTCGAACGTCGACCATTCGTTACGGCCCGAGGGAGGCAACTTCGACAACCGAGCGTTGCCGCGCAACATGATAACGGGCAAGAATGCCCTCGATCCCGTGGTTCGTCGCAATAGCCTAGGCGACCTGACGATGCGGGAAAATCGGTCGCTGCACCAGCCGTACTTGTGGCCGTATCAGATGATGTACATCGCGCCGCAGTTCATCTATAAGTCGGAGAGCCAGGGCTACCACTCGTCGTTTAATCCGGCGCTGATGGAAGACAACCTCGGCACCTTTGCCTACGGCTTCAACGTGCCGACGTCGATGCTTTCCTTGCCGACGCTGGCCGAGCAAACGCACAGCACGTTTCCGTTGCCGCAGCCGGAGAAGGTGTCGGGCACGGGGAACTACGTCGCGAAAACGGTCTTCACCCCGACGCCGCCGCCGGGCTATGTGGGCGGGACGCGCTTTCAACAGGCCGGCACGCGGCAAGGGTCCGACATCATTCTGACGAACGTCATCGGCTTCGACGTGAAGGCCTGGGATCCCGGCGCGCCGATCTTCCGCGCCCCGGCGTCGACGGCCAATCCGAACAACGCCGGCGTATTGGTGCCGGGCGACGCCGGATACGTGCGGGCCATCGACTTGTTTAACTCGTCGCCGACGACGCTTGCGCGGCAGCCGGTCGGCTTCGGAGCGTTCGCCGATTTGAACTACATGGCCACCGAGGCCGCGTTTCCGGCGAACACGACCCGCTATCGAAACTATCAAGATACGGGCACGACGGCGCTCTCGGCGCTGCAGCGGATGGAAAACGGCGCTCCGTTCAATCGCCGCTGTTACATGCCGCGGTGCCAGTTCGGATACCCGGGCGACGGGCCGCTGAGCGGCAACCCGACGCACGGCTTCGCACGGCCGGCGATTTGGGACACTTGGTCGACCCACTACGAGTACGACGGCATCGACAACAACGGCAACGGGCTCATCGACGAGCTCACCAACGGCGTCGACGACAACAACAACGGCCTCATCGACGAGCCGAATGTCTACTCCGAGGGCGGAGTGATGACGGGCGAGCAAGAAGCGCCGCCGCCCTATCGCTCACCGCTACGCGGCATCAAGATCACGCTCCGAGTGATGGAGCAAGACAGCAAGGAAGTGTTCGAAGTGACGTTGGTTCACGAGTTCGTGCCGCTGTAAGCGACGACGTCGTACCGCCGTTATCACGACCTCGTTGCGGGTGGCTGGGGCATAGCGAAGCGGTGCCCCAGTTACTGGGCCTTCGCCTTCGGCTCAGAGCCGGCCACCCGACGGATATTGATCGCTCCGCGGCTTACCGCGTCGTCGTCCCTTGCGAGGCCGTGGCGTACTTCACGCGGTGGTCGGCCAGATCGCTCATCGCTTTCACGAATTGCTCGCAGCTGATTTCGGCGGCCGGTTCGCGAACGATGAGCACCCAGTCGGCGGCGCCCGAAATATCAAGCAGCAGCTGGCCGACGGGGATCGTCAGCTCGACGGTGCCGGCTTTTTCGAAGTCGATCATCATCGTCCCTGCGCCGGTGGCGGCCATCTTTTCGACGACGTCGGCCTGCGCGACCCAGAGCTTTTGGGCGGCGGCGACCTTCGCTTCGTCGAGCGCCGCGGCCTTCATCCGGCCTTCGATACGCGTGAGCAGAGCTTGAATTTGCGGGGCACGCTCGGCGGCGGGCACCGTGTGAATTTTGCGGAACTCCGCTTCCCACTCTTGAATCAAGCCGGCCGTCAGAGCGTCGTTGCCGACGGCGGTGCGGATGCCGCGATAAACTTCGAACATCCGCAGCCGATGGCCGAGGTAATCGACCAGGTCCATCGCGTCGGCTTCGGTGCTTTCAAAGAGCCGCTTGTGGAGGCCGTCGTGAACGCGCTTCAGAAAGGCCACGGCCGCGGCCCGATCTTCGGGCGAGCCGTAACCGCACTCGGGGCTTTGCAAATGCACGCGGACCGGGCCCCAGAAGTCGGTCGATTCCTGGATGGCCGCAATGAGCTGATCGGGGCCGATCGTAATGCCGTGGTCGTGCGTGGTCGGCAGGTCTTGCCCGCGAGCGGCGCCGCAAAGGGTGACGACAAGAGCGAAAGCCGGGGCGAGCGACAAGAACCTACGCATACCAGGACACTCCCTTGCCGCCAAACCGGGCGGTGTGCGAAAACGAAAGACCCGTGCGCAGGCCGGCCGTCGACGAGCGCAGGTGCATTTAGTTTCGGCCGGCGGCTTCACCCCACTAAAAAAGAAAACCGAAAATGGGCGGTAGGCGGCGGGTTTTCTCAAGGCGACCGGCGATTGGACCGCCGCTAGAATGACCCGGCCGATGCGTTTCGCCCCCCCGCGGGCGTAACCGCAAGTGAGCGGCTGCCGGCATTGCCGCTGCTCGCAGAAAACCCTGAACCCTGAACCTCGAACCCTGAACCTACTCGTGCGCCACCACCCCCTCGATCCGCAGCTCTTCGTCGAAAATCGGGACCGTTTGCGAAAGCTCCTCCCGAAGAACGCCCTCGTGGCCGTCAACGCCAACGACGTGCTCCCGACCAATGCCGACGGTTCGCTGCCGCTCGTCGCGAACAACGACTTGTTCTATCTGTCGGGCATCGAGCAAGAGGAAAGCCTGCTGGTGCTCGCCCCCGACGCGGCCGACGAGAAGCTCCGCGAAATCCTTTTCTTGCGCGAGCCGAGCGAGCACTTGAAAACTTGGGAGGGTTATAAGCATTCCAAGGACGATGCCACGAAGATCTCGGGCGTTCGCACCATCAAGTGGCTCAGCGAATTTCCGGTCGTGTGGCGGGGCCTGATGTGCGATGCCGACCAAGTGTTTCTCAACACCAACGAGCACAAACGGGCCGTGGTCGAAGTGCAGACCCGCGATGCGAGGTTCATTGAAGACTGCAAGCGGCAGTATCCGCTGCACGCGTACCGTCGGCTCGCGCCGCTGATGCACAAGTTGCGCGTCGTCAAATCGCCGCGCGAGATCGAAGTGCTCAAAGAGGCGATCCGCATCACCGACGCCGGCTTCCGCCGCGTGTGCAAAGCCGTACGGCCGGGCGTCGCCGAGTATGAACTGGAAGCGGAATTCGCGCACGAGTTCGTGCGCAATCGAGCGAAGTTCGCCTACACGCCGATCATCGCCTCGGGTGCGAATGCCTGCACGCTGCACTACATCGCCAACGATCAACCGTGCGGCGCCGGCGACTTGCTGCTGATGGACGTCGCCGCGAACTACGGCAATTACAACGCCGACCTCACGCGCACCGTGCCGGTCGACGGCAAGTTCACCAAGCGACAACGCGATATTTACAACGCCGTGCTCCGCGTGATGCGGGCCTCGATCAAGGGGGCGACCGTCGGCAAGCTGCACCGCGATTGGACCCGGGAGTCGCAGCTGATGATGAACGACGAACTGTTGAAGCTCGGGTTGATCACGGCCGACGACGTGAAAAACGCCAAGCCGGAAGAGCCGGCGAGCCGGAAGTATTTCATGCACGGCCTCGGCCATCCGCTGGGGCTCGACGTTCACGACGTCGGCCTGATGAACGAACCGTTCGCCGCCGGTTGTGTGCTCACCGTGGAACCGGGCATCTATATCCCGGACGAAAAGATCGGCGTTCGGCTGGAGAATGATATCGTCGTCACGGAAAACGGCCCGGTAGATCTGATGGCGGATATCCCGGTGGAAGCGGACGAGATCGAAGCGCTGATGAAGCGATAGCTCCGCTCCCTTCTCCCGGAGGAAGAAGGCTTGTTCGCGTATTTCCTTGCCATCGCCTCCTTTCTCCGTTTCCACAGTCCCCGTCCGCCGGTCCCCGCAGTCTCCTAAATCTCTGTCTTCATCCCCCTCATCTCCTGATTCCATCCCCGTCATCTCCCTTTCTTTTCTTCTTCTGTCTTCTTTGCGGCTTGGCGTCTTGGCGCGAGACTTTCCGAC
>JAFLCO010000430.1 GCA_017303535.1 Planctomycetota bacterium | reverse complement strand
AACTATGGCAAACGCAGACGGCGGGGATGAACCCCGCCGCTCGCTACAAATCACACCAAATTTTCAAAGAACCAACCCCGTATTTTCCACTTTTACGAGGTTGGTTCAAATCGCTTTTTGGTCACTTGCCGTTTTTGTCGGCCGACGACGAAGAATTTGTTCGCTCCGTCATCGCTCACGCCGGCGTCCTGGGATTTGGCCAACGCCGTCGGTAAAATGACGGACCAACCCGCAACCTGAAGCAGAGCTATGACGGAACCAACTGCCGCCGACGACCCGCAACTAGCCGCACTGCGGGCCGCCGTTGAATCGCGCCCGGACGACGCCCGCCTGCATTTTCAACTGGGCGAACGGTTGCAGCTCGCGTCGCGCCCCGAAGAGGCGCTCGCCGCATTCGAGCGGGCCGCCGAACTGGCGCCCCAGGTCGCCGCGGCCCATTTCGGATTGGCCGGCGCGTATTTCGCGCTGGGGCGTTGGAACGATGCGGTCGACGGCTTTCGCCGCGCCTGGGACTTAGATCCCGATGCGCCGACGGCCAATAATCTCGGCAACGCCCTGGCGCTCGGCGATCGGCTCGACGAAGCCGAAGAGGCTTTCCAGAACGCTCTAAATCACGACGCCGCCTTCGTTCCCGCACTCGTTAACCTCGGCAGGCTGAGCTTGCTACGGGGCGACGCGGAGGCGGCGCTTGCACGATTGACTTCGGCCCTTGAACTCGCTCCCGAACATCCCGGAGCGCTCATGTTCGCGGCGGCTGCATGGCGACGCACCGGAGGAACCGACGAAGCGCTCCGCCTTTACGCACGCTCCGTCACCGCCGATCCGAAGAACGTCGCGGCGCTGGTCGACTTCGCCGAGTTGCTCTTGGAATTGAAACGGCCCGACGAAGCAATGGTGCATCTCGTCAAGGCCGTGGAAATCGAACCGGACGACGCCCGCATTTTCCACGGCTTCGGCGAAGCCAACCGGCAACGCGGGCGAATGATCGAGGCCCAATTCTGCTTTGCTCGAGCCGCCGACTTGCGCAACCAAGCGGCGGGCGAAGCTTCCGCGTGACAACATAACCGCCGTTGCTAAGATACCCGCCATGAGCGACGAAGACGAAGAATCAGCGAAGGACGAGCCGCGCGACTGGAACGAATGGTTCGAGGAGGCGCTGGGAACGATCGTGGCGGTCGCCGTGATCGGGGCCACGCTTGTCGTGCCGTTGGCGTTCTGGGTCGCGTCCAAGTTCTTCGGCTGGGAACCGCCGGAATTTCTGCAAGAGTGGATCGACTACTTCTCCGCTTAGTTTCGCATTGAGTTGGGGTGCCACTGGTGGCTCGTCCACCAGTGTTTGAATAGACGTTGGTTTCGGCACTGGTGGGCAAGCCACCAGTGGCACCCACGCAGAACAACCGCCGACGCGAAGTTTGATAACAACAGGGAGTGTCCGACATGGCGTACGAAATGAGCTTCGGCAATCTGCGCGTCGCCTCCGGCGGAGCGGCGAAACCGAGCGGCAAGTTCCGCATCGCCGTGTTGGGCGATTTCTCCGCGGCGGCGAACGCCGGACGAGTGCAGACCGGCGCCGAGTTGGCGGCGCGGAAGCCGCAGCGCGTCGACGTCGACAACCTCGACGACGTGCTGAAGCGGTTCAAGGTCGCCATGCATTTGCCGATCGCGGCCGACGACGGTTCGGTCGAACTCAAGATCGGCGAAATGGACGACTTTCATCCTGACCAACTGCACGACGAACTGGAACTCTTCAGCGAGTTTTCCGGCCTCCGGCAACGGCTCAAAAACAAGGGCACGTTCGCCGCGGCCGCCAAAGAAGTGCAGGCCTGGGCCGGTGACGAGGGAGACTCCGTCTATTCCGCTCCGCGTCGCTCGGGGGGCGCCACGTTGCCGGTCGGCAAGCTCACCGACTTCGCTCGCTTGGTCGGGGCCAAAGGTCCGGCGGAGCGCGAAGCTTCGGCGGCCGATGAATTGATCAAGCAGATCGTCGGCCCGCACGTCGTGGCCGCGAAAGACCCGCAACAAGACAAACTTGTGGCGGCGGTCGACGCGGCTCTCTCCGACGCGATGCGCCGCGTGTTGCATCATCCCGATTTTCAAACGGTCGAATCGCTCTGGCGGTCGGTCGATTTGCTCGTGCGCAATCTCGAAACCGGCTCGCAGTTGGAGATCGTGCTCTTTGATCTCACGGCCGAAGAACTGGCCGCCGACTTAAGCGGCACCGACTCGCTGGAAGAGACCGGGCTCTATAAGTTGCTCGTCGAACAGCCGAGCCTCGATGCGCAGCAAGGTGCGTTTTCCGTCATCGTCGGCGGGTACACGTTTGAGAAGACGCCGCCGCAGGCCGAGCTGCTCGGGCGCGTGGCGAAGATCGCTTATGCGGCCCGGGCGCCGTTCATTGCCGCGATCTCCAACGACGTGCTGACGAAGAAGAAGCCGGAAGACGTGCACCCGCTGATCACGGAATCGTGGGGCGCGCTGCGAGCCTTGCCGGAAGCGGCCTACCTCGGCCTCGTGACGCCGAGGTTCTTGCTACGGCATCCGTACGGCAAGAAGTCTGAACCGATCGAACCGTTCGACTTCGAAGAGTTCACCAAGCAAGAAGGCTTCCGCGGGATGCTCTGGGGGAGCGGCGCGTTTATCGCGGCCCTGCTCTTGGGGCAGACGTTTCAGAAGCAAGGTCTGAAGAGCATGAAGCTCGGCTCGATGATGAGCGTCGGCGATATTCCGTTTCACTACTACACCGACGACGAAGGGGATCAAATCGCGCTGCCGTGTACGGATCGCGTGGTGAACGAAGCGGCTGCTGCGCTCGCGACGTCGCAAGGTTTCCAACCGCTGGTGTCGCTGAAAGGTCGCGATGAAGTGCGACTTGGCAGCTTCAACTCGCTCGCCGGCAAACCGCTCTTGGGGCCTTGGTCGACGGAGCAGATCACGCCGTCGTCCGGTAGTTCGGGCGGAGCGGCATCTGCGGAAGTGGCTGCACCCGCCGCAGCGTCGGAACCTGCGCCGACGCCGGAACCTGCCGCCGCTGCGGAATCGCCGAAGGAAGAACCGGCCGGTGCGATCGATGCGGAATTGGACGCTCTGCTGGCCTCGCTCGGCGGCGGCGACACTCCGCCTGCCGGCGAACAGAAACCGGCCGAAGACGACGGCGGCATCGATCCCGAACTCGCGGCGCTCTTGGCGGATTTGTAAGCCGCGACTTAGACCCGGGCGAGTCGCCCGGGGCGACGTCGCACGACGCAAATCGCCGTACCAAGTTCTACGTTACGAGCAATCGCAACGCCGATTCCCCCGACGTACGCGGCTTGCGCCTTTATCGGCGGGGGCTAAGACGCAGAAGCCGCGCCCGTCGGGTCGTCGGCCGCTTCTTCGCGTTTCTCTTCCTTGAGTTCCAGGCCCTTCATCCGCTGGCTCAAGTTGTGTAACTGCGTGCCGAGCAAAGCTAGTTCGTCGTGCAGCGTGAGAAATCCTTTTTCTTTGAGGTGCTCCTCGCGCGCCTCCTCTTTCCGCTCCGCGCTCGCCTCCTCCATGCTGCTGATGATCACGCCCGTAAACAGATTCAGCATGATCATCGTGCCGAGCATGATGAACGACACGAAGTAGGCCGACGCTACGAGCGGCTGAGCGAAGCTCTTGCGGGCCGGATGCATTTCTTTCCAACTGTCCGGATACTCGGCGTCGGAGCCGTTGTATTGCGTGGCGAGGACGTCGTTCCAGCCTTCGAGCGTGAGCACCTGGAAGAGCGTGAGCGTCGTTTCCGGCAACGCGCCGAAGCGTTGCGGATCGTTGTCGCGAAAGAGAAACGTGCCGGCCACGGCGTACACGTAGAAGTGCAGGCCCAACAAGATGCCGATGTAGCCGAGCGAAGGAATCGCCTTCAAGAGCGCTCCGACAAGCACCTGCAGCCGCGGCAGGATCGTAACCATGCGGAGCGTTCGCAGCAGTCGAGCCAGGCGGAACACCGCGGCATACTCGGTGTTGCCGGGCAGAAAGCAGACCGCCACGATCGTGAAGTCGAAAATGTTCCACGGCTGACGGAAATATTCCCACGGCTTGCTGCCGCAAGCGCCGATCTTGATCACCATCTCGACGACGAAGCACCACAAAATGGCATATTGCAACTGATCGAGGATCTTCCCGGCCGGTGTGTCGTTGTCGAACCGGGGAAACGTCTCCATGCCGACGAGGATGCCGGAGATGATGATCAAAGCCAAGACGGTGTTGTTGAACGCCGACGACTTGACGAGGGCACGCAGTTTTTCGACCAAGGGTTCCGCTCCGCTAAGTGGGACGACGGCGAACGTAACGGGCGTCGCCGCGAGGCCGGTATGATATCAGCCGTCGGTCGATCGGAGCAACGGAGCCGCCGGGTGCCGGCCGAACGAAATCCGGCTATCATGTCGGCTCCCGCCGGACCAAGCGGCCTGATCCGAGTTCATTTCTGGGCGACATGTGAATGCCGCCCGACATGTGCTCGAACGAAGACGGCGATTTTGCGGTATCGCGGCGATCTCGGCCGGAAAGGAACTTCGACACCAACGTGTACACCAATATTCAGCAGTTATTTTCGATCATCTCGCTGCGGCACATTCGGGCGTATCTCACGAACCGCGGGTGGAATGAGAAAGGTGGCGAGGGAACGGATCGGGCCTACTTCGAGCGCACGTTCGCCGGCGGCGAGAAGCCGGCGATCGTGTGGATCTGGAGTTCGCCCGAGCACAAACGGTTTCGCCATCAGGTGCCGAACGTTGTCTTCACGCTGAGCGTGTTGGAATCGCGTCCGGCGCTCGACATTGCGAATGAGATTTACGCGTCGGAGCCGCCGAAACCTGCGACGGCGCCGACGCCGGCGGCCGCCGAGCCCGACGCGGAGACGAAGACTGCCGCCACTAAGACTGCGGCGGTCGCTGCGCCTGCGGCGACGCCGAGTGCTCCCCAGCGGCTGATTTTGAGGTTTGATCAGGAGACCAGCGTCACGATCGTCCACGACGACAACTCCGACACGACGCGCACGGCCGCCGGCGACGTCATCGAGTTATTGCATTCCCGGGCCGCCGGCGCCGACTTGGAACTGACGATCGGCGAAGGCTCGGTGACCGCCGCGATG
>JAFLCO010000043.1 GCA_017303535.1 Planctomycetota bacterium | reverse complement strand
AAGACACGGGGCGAGGGGAGGCAAACAAAAGATTTCTTCGGCTGCTGCGAATAACGGCTCGTCGCTTGTTTTCATCACCGCGAGGTGTGTCGCTTGGAAACGCTGGTTCCGTCTATTTTCGTCGGGTTTATTGTCCTGTTCGGCGTGCTGGCCTACTGGGGCTACAAGGCGAATCAAAAGCGTTTGGCCGCCTTGCGCGAGTGGGCGGCGGCTCGGGGCTTCACGTTCGACGAAACGGAAGACTGGGAAACGGAACATCGGTTCGCCGAGTTCTCCTGTTTTCAACAAGGCTCGCGGCGCTACGGTTACAACTTTTTGCGCGGCCGGTATCGCGACTTTCCGGCGACCGGATTTGAGTACCACTACGAAACTTACTCGACCGACAAAGACGGTAAGCGTCAGACGCATCACCATTATTTTTCGGCGGTGATTCTCGAAACGCAGTTGCCGCTGAAACCGCTCTGGATTCGGCCGGAAGGATTTTTCGATAAGATCGGCGAGTTCCTCGGCTTTGACGATATCGACTTCGAGTCGGCCGAGTTCAGCCGGAAGTTCCATGTGTCGGCCAAGGATCGTCGCTGGGCGTTCGACGTGCTGCATCAGCAGGCGATGGAGTATCTGCTTACGGCCCCTCGCATTACGCTCGAAATGCAGGGGGGCCGAATCCTCGCGACGGGGAGCGGTTGCTTCGACCCGGCGGGCTACGAAGGAGCGATGGAAACGGCGGCAAAGCTCGTCGAGATGTTGCCGAAGTCGGTGCGGCAGGAACTACGTGATTTTCAATCGATGACCACACCCGGAGAGAATACCTGACAATGAGCGGCGGTAACTTTTTCGGCGGCGACTTTCCGATCTTGTGGGTGTTGCTGGGGCTTTTCGCGATCGTCGCGATTTGGTTCGCCGCGACCTACAACGGGCTCATTCGCCACGTGAACTTTTGCAACGATTCCTGGGCCGATATCGACACCGAATTGAAGCGGCGCTATGACCTGATTCCGAACCTCGTGGAGACTGTCCGCGGCTACGCCAAGCATGAGGCCGATCTGCTGGCCCGCGTAACGGAGGCCCGAAACAAGGCGGCGGCGAGTCACCATTCGCCGCGAGAACAAGCGGCCGACGAGAATCGGCTGGTCGGGCAATTGCGGCAACTCGTGGCCGTGGCCGAGAGTTACCCGGACTTGAAGGCCAACGCGAATTTTCTGGCGCTGCAAGGGGAACTCGTCAACACGGAGGACCGCATTCAACGGGCTCGCCGTTTCTACAACGCCAACGTGCGCGACTTGAACACGCGGATCGAGGTGATTCCGTCGAACTTCGTGGCGAGCATGTTTGGGTTTCAGCGACGCGAATACTTCGAAATTGAAGAGGCGGCGCAACGCGAGGCGGTGAAGGTGAGCGTGTGACCGCCGTACGCGAAGCTACGTTCACTGGGGCACCGCTACGCTATGCCCCAGCCACCCGCTGAGGCGGAGCTAAGGAACGAGAAAATAAAAAACGCCGCGAACCTTTGGTGGTTCGCGGCGTTTTTATTTGGCCACGCCATGTTGCGGACTTCCGTTAGGAAGCCCGCGTGTCCGGCAATTCCTCACCGACGGCGCGTCGCAAAGGGCGGGCGGCGCGCGGCGAGCGATTGCCGACGTCGGACTACTTCTTGACCATGTCCTTCAGCGTCTTCAGAGCGACGACGCGGATTTTGCTCGAAGCCGGCTTGGCCGGGTAGTCGCGGAATTGGCCCGGGTTGAACGGATCGGGAACGTTCTTGCGAGCGGGCTTCGCATCGACCTTCTTGCGGGTGACCTTGAGGAGGCCGCCGGGGACTTTGAAAACGCCGGAGCCCTTGGTGACGTTCTTCTTGATCTCGTTGGTGAGGGCTTCGAACACCGCGGCGATTTGCTTTTTGGTCAAGCCGGTCGCGGTTGCGAGATTGTTCAGAACTTCACTTTGGGTCGGGGCCTTCGCGGCTGACTTCGCCATGCTGATTGTCCTCCTTGGAACGAAAAATTAGGGCCGAAACGTGTGGTTTGTCCGTCCGTCAATTACCTGGGACCGGGATGATTTAAGACTTCGCATCAGAAAAATCAATCCAAAAACCCGGGAAAAACGCGGTATTTCAAAAATAGCATACGATTTTCTTCGTGAAAGAGCAGGGTTTTTACCATCACTCGAGGTCGCGGTAGGTCGACATCGCTCACTTGTTGCCGGTTCGAGACGGGCTCCTCAGCGCGGGCCGCCACATGCTTCGCGAAGTCGGCGCGCGTTTCGTTTTGGCCACTTCGCGGCACCGACCGAGAATTGCTTGTCGCTCAATTTCACCGCGTGTAAGATATTGAAATGTCGGCGGTTAGGGCAAATCAGCCCCTTCGCTGCGGCGGAAGCTTTCGGGGTGAAGGAGCAGCACGTTGGTCGACGGCTCGACGAATACGGCAACCGATTCGTGGGAACGAACCACGGCATCGCCGCGACCAAGGGAGGGCGGGCATTTGCGATCCGCCGCGGCTTCTCGGCAACTTCCGGGCGTATTTTTGGCGTTTTTTTGCCAAGCGGCGGAATTCGCCCAAGGCTTGATCGCCTGCAGAGACGCAAGACTAGCGGCGTAAGACTCAGGAGGAGCTTGGCATATGACGTCTCGGCAAACTGCGACACGACGGCCGTATTGGGTTGCCCTCGCCGTCGGGATTTCGTGCATCGCCTTAAGCTGCGGTCTCGCCGCGATGTCGGTCGACGACGTGTCGGCCGATGAAACTCCGGCGAAGCCTGCTGACGCCGCGCCGCCTGCCGAAGCCGCACCAGATGTGAAACCGCTGGTCGCCCCCAAGCCGGCTCCTGCGAAAGCTGCGGCGGCTCCCGCAGGCGGCGCGGTGATCCAAGTGCAAGCCAATGGCGGCGGCCAGGTCATCATTCAGGGCAACGTGCAGGTCGGCGGACGCGTGATGGTCAACGGCGCGAACGCGTTCGCGGTTGCTGCCGAATCGGATCAAGCCGAAGAAACCGTGTTTCGCGATCCGCCGCGTCCGCTGTTGCAACGCTTCAAGCGCAGCGAGTCGTTGATTGAAGAGAAACGGTTCGCCGAAGCCGTCGAAGAACTCGGCGCCATTCTTGAAGAGCCGGAAGATTATTCGTACGACTTCGACACCGAGGGCGCCGGCGAAGGCTCGACGCGTCGCAGTTTGAAGGGGGAAGCACAAAGGCGCATCGGTGCGCTGCCGGCCGAAGGTCGCGAAGCGTACGAGCTGCAATACGGTACCCGCGCGCAGCAATTGCTCGACCGGAGCATTGCCGAAGGGGATGACGCGGGCTTGGCGGAAGTGTCGCGGCGATACTTTCATACCAAGGCCGGTTATCAAGCGACGTATCTCGTCGGCATTCAGCACTTGGAGCACGATCGCCCGTTGGCCGCCGCGCTCAGCCTGCGACGACTGAAAGACGTGCCGACGATCGCCGCCGATTACGAGCCGGAGCTGTCGCTGAAGTTGGCCGTGAGCTGGGCCCGGGCCGGTGCGGACCCGACCTCGGCGACGGTGCTCGAGCAAGCGAAGAAGCAGTATCCTTCGGCGGAGTTTACCGTCGAAGGTGCACCGCTTCGTTGGTATGGGGCCGGAGAAAGGCCGCAATCTTGGCTGGCGTCGCACATGCTGCGCCGCGGTGCCGCCGCGATCGCGGACGCGTTGCCGGCCCAGTGGGCTTTGTTTCGGGGCGATGCCGCGCGGAATGCGATCGGCGCCGGCGGCAGCCCGCTCTTGAATCGTCGCTGGGCGGTGCCGTTTGCAAATCATCCGGATCTGGAAAAGCTCGTCGAGCATTTGCGCCGCAGCTACGGCGAGCGCGAAGTTCCGGCTCTGCCGAGCGTGCAGCCGCTGGCCGTGAACGATGTCGTGCTGATGCGCACGCTCACGGGATTGGCGGCCGTCGACTTCCGCACGGGCAAACGTGTTTGGCGCGGCGCGGCCGATGAATTCGCCGAAGAATTGCTGATGCGCGATTCGCCGCTGGCTCGCGTTCGTGCGGATCAAGAGCCGAATCAACTGATGATGCTGGTCGACGAGCGACTGTGGCGCGACGCGGCCTACGGAACTTTCAGCAGCGACGGTCGGGCCGCGTTTTGCGTGGAGTCGACCAGCAATATCCAGCAAGACAACAACGTTCACCGCATGGTCATCATGGCCGGCGGGCGGCGCGTGATGAACGGCGGGCAAGGTTTCGTCGCCACGAATCGGCTGGCCGCGTATGAGTTGGCCAGCGAAGGGAAGCTGCTGTGGGAAGTCGGCGGGGCGTCGCCCATCGAAGATCCGGCGCTGGCCGACACGTTCTTCCTTGGTCCGCCGCTGCCGCTCGGCGAACGCCTCTACGTGCTGGCTGAGTCCAAAGGGGAGATTCGCCTGATCGTCCTCGATTCAAAAAGCGGCAAGCTGGAGTGGACGCAGCAACTCGCACTGGCCAACGACGCCGTCGGGACCGACTTGCGACATACCTCAGGCCTTTCGCCTTCGTACTCCGACGGCGTGCTGCTCTGCCCGACGTCGCTGGGGGCGATTGTCGCGGTCGACGTGAACGATCGCTCGCTGCTGTGGGGCTTTCAGTACCCCCGGCAAGGCAATCGTTACAACCAAAACTTCATGGTGTGGAACCTGAACAACCGGAACGGCGTGCCGACGGAAATGAACCGTTGGCAGGACGCGACGATCACGCTGGCCGACGGTCGGGCTTATCTCGCGCCGCCGGAATCCGACAAGTTGTTCTGCGTGAACCTCATTGACGGCGAACTGCTTTGGAAACAAGAGCGGGGTCAAGGGCTGTATATCGGTAGCGTTGCCGACGGGCGTGCGATCGTCGTCGCAAGCAATGAATTGCGGGCCTACAACGCCGTCGACGGCAAACAGCTATGGACCTTGGCGCTGCCCGAAGGTGCGGCACCGAGCGGGCGCGGCTTTTTCAACGGCAAACAATACTTCGTTCCGCTGTCGACGGCGGAAGTCGCGGCCGTTGATCCTGCGGCGGGCCGCTATATTTCTCGCAGCAAGAGTCGCTCAGGGAGCATCCCGGGCAACTTGATCTGTTATCGCGGCGCCGTGATCTCGCAAGGCACCGGCGGCTTGGAATGCTTCTTTCAGATCGAAGACTTGCGTCGGGACGTGAAAGACAAGCTGGCCGCGAAGCCCGGCGATGCCGCGGCGCTGGCCTCGAGCGGCGAGATTTTACTGGACGAAGGTAAAATCGAAGAAGCGATCAAAACGTTGCGAGAATCGTTCCGCAAGCAGGCCGATCCGCGCACTCGCAATATCTTCGTGGATGCGCTGCTTGAAGGTTTGGACGGCGGGCTAGCGACGACCGACACCGACCTTGCGGACCTGGAAGCGTTGGCGCTGGGCACGGAAAAGGAAGAGTTGTATCTGCGTCGCCGCGCTCTGGCTCACGAAAAGGCGGGCCAATGGCGCGCAGCGCTCGCGCAATATTTACGGCTCGTTGATGCGGCCGACTTGGCGGAAGAGCCCGTGCGTTCCGCGGCGGCTGCGGTTTCGATTCGTCGTGAGTTGTGGGTGCGCACGCGGTTGGACGCGCTCGGTAAGGCCGGTGGTGTCGAGCTTTCTCAGGCACTCGACAAAGAAATCGAGTCGCGGCGCGCCAAGGCGCTGGAATCAAACGACGTCGCGGCCATGCGGCGCTTTCTCGATTTCTTCGGCGATCATCGGGCGGCCGACGAACTTCGATTCGGGTTGGCAAAGCGGCTAATTGACGAAGGCTCCCTGTTGGAAGCGGAGAACCTGCTGCGCCGCGTGGCCGATGCCGGCGCGGGACCGGCGGCGCTTGACGCTCGTGGAACTCTCGCCTCGTTGCTCGTCAAGCACGGCCGCGGCGGTGAGGCCGAGCCCTACTTGCGCCGGCTGGAGCAATCTTCTGCCGATATCAAAGACGCACAGGGTCGAACCGGCGCCGATCTCTTTGCCGAGTTGACGAAGAATTGCGAAGCTAAGTTTACGGCCCCATTGCATGCTTGGCCGACCGGCAAAGTCGAAGTCGAGGAAACGCGGCAGCAGACGGGCATGACGTTCCGCCCGTTCCCGCTGGAGTTTCGCGGCGATCGCGGGCCGGTGTTCCGCGATCTCGTCATTGAAATGGATCAGCCTCAGCAGGCTCTCGTCGCGCTCGATAAGTACGGTGCCGAACGCTGGCGCATTTCGCTGAGCGAGCCGAGCCGCCGCGGCGTCAATCAATACAACCCGATCGTCAGCCATGTGCGGGCCGATGGGCATTTGCTCATCGTTTCGCTGGGGCACGAATTGGTGGCGATCGACACGCTGGGCAACGGCGCGAAAGGTTCCGGCCGCATCCTCTGGCGGCAAGATCTCACGGAATCGTTCCCCGGCCTGAGCGCCAACGTCATTCAACAAGTGCATCTACGCAACGTGCAAATGAATTGGGGCGTGCAGCGCTTCTTCGCCCAAACGCCCGACGGTACGCCGATCGGCATGACCGGCCCGGCGACGTTGCGATATGTATCTTTCCTCAAACGGCGGGCTTTGCACGTCGTTGATCCGCTCACCGGCAAGCCGCTCTGGATCCGTCACGACATTGATCCCGGCAGCGAGATTTACGGCGACGAGCAGTACATTTTTGTTGCCCTACCAAACAGTGATCGCACGCTCGTACTCCGCGCCTCTGACGGCGAGCAATTAAAGACCGTCAAATTGCCGAAGCCGGAAGAACGCGTGATGTCGTTTGGTCGCAGGCTTTTGAGCTGGCGGTACGAAGGGCGACACGCGCATCTCTCGTTGCACGACATGTTCGACGAAAAGGTGCTCTGGACGCACGAGCTTTCCTCGGGCTCACGGCTGTGGCCGATCTCCGCGGACGAAGTCGGCGTGATGGACCGCAAGGGCTCGTTTAAAGTCGTGGCCGTGACCGACGGCGTGTTCCGCCTCGAGGCCGACGTACAGCCGGAGCCGCAACTTTCGGAAGCGTACGTCTTCCGCTATGCCGACACCTACGTGCTGTTGACGAATAGCCCTTACCGCCAGCGCGACGGCGTGAACATCCAGCCGGTGCAGGGGGGCTACAATAACCCGCTGATCAACGGTTACATGTACGGCTTCGACGGCGGCACCAAAAAGCAACTCTACAAGACGCGCATCGAGGGCCACGGGCTCACGCTCTACCAGCCCGAGGCGGTGCCGATGCTCGTCTTCGCTTCGCAAATCTACGAAACTCCGCGCAACGGCCAGATTCGCTCGCCGCAAGGCGTCGTGCTGGCGATCGACAAACGGGACGGCCGCACGCTTTACGACAAGCGGCAGTCGACGCCGATCAACCTCGTTGACGTGACGGGCGAACCGCAGCGAAATTCCGTTTCGCTCCGCACGATGCGCAACACGTTGCGGTTTACGTTTACTGACGAACCGAACACCGAAGCATCGAAACCGCCGCAACCGACAGACGTCGGTAAGACCAATGAAGGGTCGGCCGGCGAAATCGGCAAGGCGATCGTCGGCGGCGCGGCGGAACTGGGAAAGGCGCTGCAGCAAGCGCAAGAAGCGGCTCGGCAAGAGGCCGAGCGTCGCAAAGCGGCAGGCGGCGCCGAAAAGCAAGACGAGAAGCCGGCCGAGAAGCCGAAGGAGTAGCAAAGTGAAACTCGTGCGGAACATTTCGCTGCTGATCGTCGCCGTCGCGGCATTTTGCGCCGAGACCCGCGGCATGGCCGCCGACGCCGCCTTTGACGACGTCAAGCTCGATCGCGCGGTCGAGCGCGGCCTCGATTGGCTCGCCTCCAGACAATCGACGCAAGGACATTGGACCGCCAACGACGGCAATTACCCGACGGCGATGACCGCGCTGGCCGGCATGGCTTTTCTCTGCGAAGGCTCGACGACGACGCAAGGCAAGTACGCGAAGAACATTGCCCTGGCGGTCGATTATCTAACCAGCCGCAGCCGGCGCAATGGACTCATCGGCGATCCCACGAGCGACGATCGCTACACGTACGGTCACGGCTATTCGATGATGTTTCTTTCGCAAGTGCTCGGTGAGGAAGACGACGTCGAGCGTCGGCAGGAACTCATCAAAGTCTTGACCAAAGCCGTACAGTTTACCGGCGAAGCCCAGACCGACGCCGGCGGTTGGGGCTACGTCAGCGCGAAAGACGGCAGCAACTTCGACGAAGGCTCGACGACGATCACCCAAGTACAAGGGCTGCGCGGCTGCCGCAACGCCGGGATTCCGGTACCTGACAAAATCATCGACAAGGCCGTCGAGTATATTCGCAAATGCACCTTGCCCGACGGCGGCGTGCAATACAGTTCGCAAGGGGGCGGCGGGCGACCGGCCATCACGGCCGCGGCGATCTCGTGTCTCTTCAACGCCGGCGAATACGACAGCGAATATGTGCCGAAGTTACTCGACTACTGCAAGAAGAACCTCAGCAATATTCAGAACGAAGGGTTCGGCCACTGGCATTACGCCCATTACTACTATGCCCAGGTCTGCTACCGCGAGGGAGACAAGATTTGGACCGACTACCGCGGTAAGCTCTTTCCGCGATTGGTCTCCGAAGCCTCGCCCGACGGCTCTTGGAGCCAGGGGTACATCGGCACCGTCTACACGACGGCCGTGAACCTGACGATTCTCCAACTCGAACAAAACGCCCTGCCGATCTATCAACGCTGATTCACCTCTCGGACGCTCACGACAACACCGCGCGACGCCGGTCGCGAGAAAGGTTCTTTTTCGTATGACCGTGGAAAACCAAGGCGGAGAACTCCAGCTCGACGCCGAAGCTTCGGCCGCCGTCGACCACTTGCGCGACGCGCGGCGTCGCATCATCGAGCAACTTTCGGGAGTGATCGTCGGCCAGACGAACGTTATCGAAGAACTTCTCATCTCCATCTTCAGCCGCGGCCATTGCTTGCTCGAAGGGGTGCCGGGCCTTGCCAAGACGCTCATGGTGAGCACCTTGGCGCGGACGATGAATCTCACGTTCAGCCGCATCCAGTTCACGCCCGACCTCATGCCCGCCGACATCACGGGCACGGAAATCATCGACCAGAACGCGGCGACCGGCTCGCGCGAGTTTCGCTTTTTGGAAGGTCCGCTGTTCGCCAACGTCGTCTTGGCCGACGAAATCAACCGGACGCCGCCGAAGACGCAGGCCGCGCTGTTGGAATCGATGCAAGAGCGTACGGTCACCGTCGGCCGAATTCGGCACCGTTTGCCGGATCCCTTCTTCGTGCTGGCGACGCAGAATCCGATCGAGCAAGAAGGCACCTATCCGCTGCCGGAGGCTCAGCAAGACCGGTTCATGTTCAAGGTCTTCGTGAACTATCCGACGTTCCAAGAAGAGTTTGAAATCGCCAAGCGTACGACGGGTGCTCCGCCGCCGCCGGTCGAACCGGTGCTCGCCGGCGAAGAGATTCTCAAGCTGCAGCAAATCGTGCGCGAAGTGCCGATCACCGATCACCTCGTGCGCTACTGCTTGGCGTTGGTGCGGCAAACCCGACCGAACGAAGCCGAGACGCCGTCGTTCGTGCGGGAGCAACTTTCCTGGGGCGCCGGGCCGCGGGCCGTGCAGAACTTGATCCTGGGTGCGAAGGCCCGAGCCTTGCTGCACGGCCGCACCTATGTCTCCGAAGACGATCTGCAAGCTCTGGCCAAGCCGGTCCTGCGGCATCGGCTCACGGTGAACTTCGCGGCCGAAAGCGAAGGGGTGACGTCCGACCAAGTCGTCGATCGCCTGCTGCAAGTCACTCCCTCCAAAGAAGACGAACTGAGCCGCGATGTCCGCTTCCAAAAGATTTTTGCATCCTGAGGCGATCCAACGCATCACGCGTTTGGATCTGCGGGCCCGGCACATCGTCGAGGGATTTCTCTCGGGCGAGCATCGTAGTCCGTACTTCGGCCAATCGATCGAGTTTGTGCAACACCGCGAATACGCGGCCGGCGACGATTTGCGCCGCGTCGATTGGAAAGTCTGGGCCAAGCAAGACAAGTACTACGTCAAGCAGTACGAAGAAGAAACCAACCTGCGGGCTACGCTCGTCGTCGACGTTTCGGCAGGGATGCAGTACGGTTCCGGGCCGCTCAATAAGTTCGAGTACGCGTCGACCGTGGCCGTGAGCTTGGCGTATTTGTTGTTGCGGCAGCAAGACGCCGTGGGCTGCATTTCGTTCGACGAAAAAGTTCGCCGCACGGTGCCGATTCGCAGCCGAATCAACCATCTGCAATCGATCATCGGCGCGCTCGACGCCAGCGCGCCGAAAGACAAGACCGACATCGGCAAGGTTTTGCAGGAGGTCGCGGAGAACATGCCGCGCCGCGGCGTGGTGGTATTGGCGAGCGACTTGTTCGTTGATCGCCCGGCGCTCGTCAAAGGTCTGCGCATGCTGCGGCAGCGTGGACACGACGTTCTGGTGTTTCACATTATGGACGACGACGAACTCGATTTCACGTTCAGCGGGGCGACGCGCTTCGAAGCCTTGGAAGGCGTCGATCGGCTTAACTGCAATCCTCGCGCGCTGCGCGAGGGCTACATGGAGGCGCTCAACGCATTTCTCGATGAAGTCCGCCGCGGCTGCAAGCAAAACGGCTGCGACTACGCACTGCTGCGAACCAGCCAACCGCTCGACGCCGCGCTCGCCGCGTACCTCAGCAGTCGCCTCGGGATGCACCACCGGAACTAGATTTTAAATGCTGTCGTTTTTGAACTCGCCGCTCCTCTGGGGACTCGATCAACCTGCTGCGCCATCGCCGCGTGAAGTGGGCGGCGATGGAGTTCTTGCTCGCCGGTCAGCGGAAGCACAGCACTTGGATCAAGCTCAAGGAAATGCTGCTGCTCCTCATGCGGATGGCGGCGATCGCGGCCGTGGTGCTCATCGTCGCCCGCCCGCGCCTCGACGGCGGCATCGGCAAACGGCTCGGCGACGTTACCACGCATCACGTCGTTTTGCTCGACGACAGCTTTTCCATGAGCGACCGATTCGCCGAGCGCAACGTCTTCGATCAGGCCAAGGCCGCGGTCGAGCGCATCGCGCAAACGGCGCTGGAAGAATCGTCGAACCAAACCTTCACGCTGCTGCGAACCTCGCAAGCTACGGCCTCTTCCGGAGCCCCCAAGCCGGACATCCTGCGGGAAACGGTCAACGCGGAGTTCGTCTTCCGCGACCGTACCGATCGCAAATTGAATCGCATCCTGGAGACGTTGAGCACTTCCGAAGATGCCGCAGGCCCTGAGGCGGCGCTAAAATCGTTGGCGACGCTGCTCAAGCCCGCCGAGGACGAGGAGCGGATTCTCTATCTCGTCTCCGACTTCCGGGAGCGCGATTGGGCCAACGCCGCCGAGATGCGCAACCAGCTCGCCAACCAAGAAAAACGCACGGCCCAGATGATCTTCGTCAATTGCGTCGATGCCGATCGTCCGAACTTGGCCGTCACGTCGCTCGCTCCGCTTTCCGGCACGTCGACCGCCGGCGTCTGGTTCAAGATGCGGCTCGAGGTCCGCAACTACGGCCTCGCGACCTCGGAGCGCGTTACCGTCGAGATTCGTTCCGACGGCGATACCGGCGGCGGTTCGGTGTTTCTCGATCCGATCCCGCCCGGCAAGTCGGGCATCGCGATGTTCGACGCGTTCTTCTCCGATCCCGGCGAACATCGGATCGCCGTCGAACTCTCGGGCGACGCCGTGGCGGCCGACAATCGCCGCTACTGCGTCTTGAATTTGCCGGCGAAAATGCCGGTGCTAGTCATCGACGGCAATCCGCAAGCGACCGACGCCGCTGACGTCGCCTGGGCCTTAGCCCCCGCCGGACCGGTCGCCAGCGGCATCGCGCCGACCGTGCAGTCGCCGGCGTTCTTGATCGACGACGAAAATCACCGGCTCGCCGATTATTGGGCGGTTTATCTCGTCAACGTCAATCAACTCGAAGCCGCGGCCGTCCGCAACCTGGAAGCCTACGCGAAGGCCGGCGGCGGAGTTTGTTTCGTCCTCGGCAATCAGACCTCGGCCGACTTCTTCAACGCGGAACTGTACCGCGCGGGCGACGGCCTGTTCCCCGTCGCGCTCGACGCCGAGAAGCAACTCTTCCGCGATCGCGAAGCGAAGGCTTTCGATATCGTCGGCACGTCGCATCCGGTCTTCGCGCCGTTTGCCGACGAGCGCAATAGCTTCCTGCGCGACGTGACGATCAATCGCTACTTCGGCGTCGTCGAGAATGCGTCCGGTGCCGAAAAGGCCTCGGCGACCATCGCCGCCAAGCTTCGCAACGGCGCCCCACTCGCCGTAGAACGCCGCTTCGGCGAAGGCCGCGTGATGGCCCTCACGACCGTGCCGTCGCTGCCATGGAGCGATTGGAAGAAGAATCCGAGCTTCGTTATTGCGATGCTCGAGACGCAGTCGTACGTCGCCCGGCGCGATGCGCTCCGCGACGAGGCTCGCGTGGTCGGTGCGCCGATTTTCGTCGTTCTCGATCCCAAGCTCTTCTTGCCGACGCTCAAAGTGCAGGGGCCGAAGGCCTCTCAAACACCGGCGGAAGTCACCGGCACGGCCGTTCCCGACGGGCTGAAGTTTGAATATCCGGATGTTTCCCAAGCGGGCTTCTACACGGCCGAACTGACTCGCTTGGATAAGACCGCGGAACTGCGCACCTCGGCCGTCAACGTCGATGCGGCGGAAGGGGATTTGCGGCGCGTCGGCGAGGCGGAACTCAACGAGCGGCTCGGCGGCATTCGTTTTCAATTCCGCTCGGCCGATCGCGTGCGGCCGGCGGAGACCGAATCGTCGTCGTCGCTGCTTAGCTCCGTTATTCTGTATGCGCTCGTGGCGCTGCTGCTCGGCGAACAAGCGTTGGCGTACGTCTGCTCGTACCACGCGCCGGCGAAGGGAGCCGTGGCATGACTCCCGTTCTTTTCGCCTCAACGGTTTCGCTATTCGCCCAAGCAGGCGTGCGTACGACGTTCGAGTGGGGCCGCATCCGCGGCGCGGAAGATTGGCTCCTGCCGCTGGCCGCCGCGGCGCTGGTCGCCGGGTATGTCGTGTGGATGTACCGTCGCGACACGCACGAACTCAAGCCGTGGGCCGCGGTGACGTTGGTCGTCTTGAGGTTATTGACGTTCGCCGTGCTGTTCGCCGTGTGGCTCCGCCCACAGTGGCGCAAGGAAGAAGACGTCGTCACGCCGTCGCGCGTCGTGGTGCTCGTCGACACGAGCCTCAGCATGACGGAACCGGCCGGCGACGGCACGCCCGACGCCGCGACGACCTCCACAGGCGGTCAACAAACCGAGCTACGCGCCGGCTCGCGCGCCACGGCGGCCGTCGAACTTTTGAACTCCCCCGCTTGGAACGAAGTCCGCCGCACGCATGAGTTGCACCTCGTGGCGATCGGCGGCGCACAAGCTCGTCCGCTGGCCGTATTGCCGCGACTCGAAACGGCATCCAACGGCGGAGATGCAACAAACTCTGCAAAGGCGCCGGCCGCCGGTTGGCCCGCCGACTTGCCGAAGTTGCTCCAGCCGTCCGATGCCGAAACGCGCCTCGGCGACGGCCTGATGCAACAGCTCTTCCAGCATCGCGCCGCGCCCGTCGCCGGCTTTGTCCTTTTGACCGACGGCGGCCAAAACAGCGGTCTCCCGCCGCTCGACGCCCTAAGCCGCGCCAAGTCCGACCGCTTGCCGCTGCCGCCGCTCTACCCGATCGGGCTCGGTTCGGCGGCCGAGATCAGAAACCTGCGCCTTCAAGATTTGGCGGCCCCGGCCCGTACGTATCCCAGCGACGAGTTCACGGTCAAAGCCTACGTGCAGTCGCAAGGGATGGCCGGCCGCACGGTCACCGCCGAACTCATCTGGCGCGACGTTGCGGCCTCGGGCGAACCGATCACCACCACGGCGCCGCTCGGCAAACAATCGAAGCAAGTCGTTCTGGCGGAAGATGGTCGGCCGATGGCCGTGGAGTTCACGCTGAAGCCGGAAAAGCTCGGCCGCACGAACGTGCAGGTGCAGATCGCTAATCCGCCGTCGGACGATCACAACCAGACCGACAACACGCTCGACGCCGACGTGGAAATCACCGAACGTCGCAATCGCATCCTCTTATTCGCATCGGCCGCCACGCGCGAGTACCAGTTTCTGCGCAACCAGTTGCAACGCATTCTCCGCAGCGACGGGTCGAAAGACAAAGAGTTCGTGGTCGACGTTTTCTTGCAAACCGGCAGCGACGGCATCTCGCAAGACTCCAGCGAGATCCTGCAGTCGTTTCCGGAGACGGCCGAAGAGTTGCAAGAGTACGATTGCCTCATAGCCTTCGATCCCGACTGGCGTTTGCTTTCGCCTGAGCAAATCACGCTGCTCAAATCGTGGATCGAGAACGAAGCCGGCGGGATGATCGTCGTCGCCGGCCGCGTATTTAGCGAAGTAACGGCCCGCGACAAAGATTTGGTCGCCGTCCGTAGTTTGTACCCCGTCGAGTTTGGCGGCATCCTCTCGGTCGATCCGTCGCAGAGCGCCGTCGATCCGTGGCCGCTGGAGTTCACGCCCGAGGGGCAGAAGAGCGAATTCCTCCGCTTGGCCGAGGGAGGCGGCAACGTCGACGCCTGGGACGCGTTCCCCGGCTTCTACGATTACTTTGGCGTCAAAGGCGTCAAGGATAAAGCTGTCGTACTGGCCGGGCTCGCGAGCCCTAAAGCCGGCACCGACGATGCTCGGCAATTTCTGCTCGTCGATCGAGCCACCGGCGCCGGCCGAGTGCTGTATATCGGCAGCGGAGAGTTCTGGCGTTTACGCGCCGAGAACTCGGCCTACTTCACTCGGCTGTACACTCAGATGGTCCGCCACGTTTCGCAGGCCCGGCTGCTGCGCGATTCGAAGCGGGGCGTGCTCTTGGTCGATCATGACAACGGCCGCTATCAGTTGAACGACGTCGTCGAAGTCCGGGCTCGCTTGATGAACAATCAGGCGCAGCCGCTGGCCGTCGACAAAGTTTCGCTCAACATCGTGGCTCCCGATCGCACAAGCTCTACGCTTGATCTCACGGCCGATCCCGCGCTTCCGGGCAACTTCCGCGGCCTGCTGCCGGTGCGGCAAACCGGCACCTATCGGCTGGACGTCGTCCTGCCCGACGGCGAACCGCTCACGCGCCGCCTGCAGGTGCGCATCCCGAACAAAGAGAGCGACGACGTGCGGCTGAATGAATCGCTGCTGCGAGACTTGGCTTCGGCTTCGCAAGGAACGTATTTCGCCGGAGCCGGCGGCGTTTTTGCCGCAGGCCCGTCGGCCAAGGCGCTCACGTCCCTCCTGCAAGACAAAACCCGCATAACTCCCCGTTTGGCCCGACCTGTTTCCCTCTGGGACAACCAGTGGACGCTGATCGTGCTTTGTTCGCTGTTATGTTTGGAATGGCTGCTCCGAAGACTGCTAAAATTGGCATAACGGCCCGCCGCCGAAGCTTGACCTAACCCCGACACAATAAGACTGCCCGTGATCCTCGCCTCACCACCTCGCGACGAATCGCTTCGCCCGCTCCGCCGGACCTTGGCGGCCGTGCGTCGGCGCATCCGTACGTACGTGGCGGTCGAGGGGTTGGCGACGACCATTGCGGCGGTTTGCGCTGCGTTTTGGGCGGCCTTGGCCATCGATCGCGTGTTTGAACCCCGGCCGGCCGTGCGGGCCGCTCTCATTATCGCCGGGACCGGCTTCGTCGCGGTCGTCTTCTATCGCAAGTTTTTCCGTCGGTTCTTCGCCCGGTTTTCCGATTCGGCCGTGGCGCTGCTGCTCGAGCGCCGTTTCAAGCAACTCGATGAATCGCTCCTCACGAGCGTCGAACTCAAGCCGGCGTCGCTGACGGACAACGGTCGGGCCATGCTCGCGGTTACGCGTGAAGAGGCCGGCCGGCGGTTAGCCGACGTTCGCTTGCACGAACTGTTCGACGCCCGGCCACGCCGCATAGCGGTCGCCTTGGCCTTACTGCTCACCACGTCGATCGCCGGGTTCGCCGTCGCTCGCCCGGATCTACTGCGGTTCGGCGTCGAGCGATTGCTCGGTCGCACCAACGAACTTTGGCCGCGCTACACGCATCTCACGGTCGACGGCTTCGTCGACGGCGAGCGCGTCGTGCCGCGTGGCGCTGATCTCGATCTAATCGTTCGCGCCGACGCCGCAAAGCAGGTCCCGTCGACCGTCTACCTGTACTACGAATCGGAAGACGGCGGCGTCGAAGAAGAGCTGGTCATGGATCTGGAAGGGAAGGCCCGACCGGGCGTCGATTCGCATCAGCTTTACAAAGCCCCGCTGCGCGGTTTGGCGTCGACGCTGCTGTTGGATATTCGCGGTGGTGACGCACGCCTACGCGATCTCAAGATACGCGTCGTCGAACGGCCGCGCGTTTCGCTCGATCTCGATTGCAAGTATCCGCCGTACACAGGCCGGGCCGACGGCTTACTGAAGGGCGTTAGCGGGATTGTGCTTCTGCCGAAAGGGACGATCGTCACCGTGCTCGCGCGAAGCGACAAGCCGCTGCGTCGCGTCGAGGCCAAAGTGCCCGACGGCCGCAGCGGCGTGACGGACTCGAACCTCGAAGGCCTGGCACTCGGCGCCGACGCCCAGCAATTCACCATTCCGCTCGGCCCGCTCAATGCCGATGCCGCCGCCACGCTACACCTCATCGACACCGACGGCATCGACAACACGGAAGTCCTCACGCTTCGGGCCGATCCGGACGTCGCCCCCAAGTTCGAAAACCTGGCCCGCAAAGGGGTCGATGCTTCGGTAACGCCGCAAGCCCGGCTGCCGCTCGTCGGCAAAGCGGCCGACGATTACGGCCTCGCTAGGCTGTGGTTTGACTACGCGCTCGACGGCGGCGAGTCGCGAGCGCTGACGTTCGGCGCTAAGCCCGACGGTGCTCGCGAGTTGGCCATTGATGAAGTTCTGGAAGTCCGCGATCTCGCCGCGCCGAACTCCGCCGGCTCGCCCGCGATCGGCCAAACATTCACGCTCACCCCCAAGGCCCAAGACAATCGACATCTTCCGGACGAGCCCGAAGGAAACGTCACGACCGGCGACGTCTTCACGTTCACGGTCGTCTCCGATGCCGATCTGCTGCGGCTTTTGGAAGGGCGCGAAATCATGTTTCGCGAGCAGTTCAAGGCGCTCATCGAGAAAGTGACGCGCGACCGTGATTCGCTAGTTTCCGTGGTGGCGACGCCGTCCGCTTCGGCCGCCAAGCCTGCGGATGCCGAAGACGACGACCTGCCGACCGATCGCAGCCGGATCATCGTCGACCAGGCCCGCAACCACACGAAAGAGAATCGACAGGAGACGCTGGTCGTCGCCGGCGGCTTCGCAGGCATCGTCGAGGAAATCATCAACAATCGGGTCGTCGAAGGAGATCGTCTCCGGCAACGGCTGAGCGACGACATCGCCGCGCCGCTCAAACGCTTGGGCGAGTTACGCTTTCCGGTTTACGAAGAGAAACTCACCGCGTTGAAACTGCTGGTCGATCGCACTACGAAGGATCCCGCGGCCATTGAAGCGGCTCGCCGTGAGGCCCTGCGCGAGGCCGACGCGATTCTGATTGAGATGAACGTCGTGTTGAACAAGATGCTCGAACTGGAATCTTTCAAGGAAGCCGTCGATCTGCTGCGGGCCATCATCGCCATGCAGAAGGAAGTCGGCGAGAAGACCGGGGCCCAGCGTCAAAGCAAAGCTCGACTCTTAGGGGACTGACGGATGAACGCTCCCTACCGCATATTCATCGCGCTGAGCATCGGCCTCGTCCTCATGACGGCGGGCCTTGTCGCCGAGGCCGCTCCGCCCCAGGCACCGGGCGTCGGCGAGCCGGCGAAGTCGCCGTCCGCGGCGGCCCCGGCGAACTTGGCGGAAGATCAACGCCGGGTCGCCGAAAAGTTCAAGCGTTTCGAACAGGTCATCAAGCTGCTGGCCCAGTTCTCCGACGAGGCTGATCAAGATCAGGCGCGACTGCTCCGCCAAGTATTCGCCGAAGCGCAGGCCCGGTCGCTCGACGGCCGGTTTGACGAACTGGTGAAAGTGCTGGAGCAAAAGCAGTTGGCCCGCGCCGCCGGCGACCAAGAAGCCCTGACGCAACAACTGGAAGAGTTGCTGGCGATGTTGCTTTCCGCCGAACGCGGCAAGGAACTCAAGAACGAGCAAGCGCGAGTCAAAGAGTTCATCAAGCAGATCAAGCAAATGATCAACAAGCAGATGGAACTCGAAGGGCGCACTGCCGACGGAGACCCGGCCAAGGTCGCGCCCGACCAAAACAAACTGGCGGACTCCGCCGGTGAGTTGGCCCGCAAAATGGCCCCGAAGTCTTCCGACGCCGCGAAACCCAACGACGGCAAGCCGGGTGAAGGTAAACCCGACGACAAAGGCTCCGAAGGTAAACCGGGCGAAGCGAAAAAGCCGGGCGAGAACAAACCGGGAGAGCAGAAGCCCGGTGATTCGAAGCCGGCCGAATCGAAGCCCGGAGAATCGAAGCCCGGAGAATCGCAGCAAGGGGAACCATCGCAGGGTAAGCCGTCCCAGGGAAGCCCTTCTCAAGGCAAGCCGTCGCCGGGTCAACCTTCGTCCGGTTCGCAGTCGCAAGACCAGCAGTCGCCGATGAACTCGCCGCAAAAGCGGGTCGAAGAAGCTCAACGCCGCATGGAAGAGGCCCGCAAGCGATTG
This sequence comes from Planctomycetota bacterium, assembly GCA_017303535.1. GTDB lineage: Bacteria > Planctomycetota > Planctomycetia > Pirellulales > PNKZ01 > PNKZ01. The sequence goes on along the minus strand of JAFLCO010000043.1, from coordinate 9,346 downwards.
GAAGAAGCGAAGCGCGAAGGGGCGATGAAGGAACAAGAAGAAGCGATTCGCGAACTGGAACAGGCTAAAGCCGAGTTGGAAGAAATCCTCCGCCAACTTCGCGAAGAGGAACTGGCCCGCATCCTCGAACAACTCGAACGCCGGTTTACGGAAATGCTCCGGATGCAGGAGGCTGTATACCGCGACACGCAAGGTCTGCACGCCGTGCCCGTCGCCTCGCGCGGCAAAGGGGAAGAGATTGAAGCCGGACGCCTGAGTCGTGAGGAAGGGCTGATCCTCGTCGAAGCCGATAAGGCGCTGAACATTCTCAAAGAGGAGGGGTCGGCCGTCGCGTTTCCCCGGACCGTCGAGCAACTTCGCGACGACATTGCTCAGATCGTCGAACTGCTGGCCGCCGTGAAGGTCGACGAATTGACGCTGGCCGTCGAGGAAGACGTTATCGCGGCGCTGAAAGAAATGATCGAGGCCCTGCAACAGGCTAAGAAGGATCTCAAAGACAAGAAGCCGAAGCCGCCGGGCGAAGGAGGCGGCGAAAACGAGCAGCCGCTGATCGACAAAATCGCCGAACTAAAAATGATTCGCGCGCTGCAGATGCGCGTGAATCGTCGCACGCGGCTCATTAACGACACGGTCGACGTCGCCCGCGACGCCGAGGCGCTCGAAATGCTGCGTAAGCTCGCGCTGACGGAACAGGAAGTGTTTCAAATTACCCGCGACATCGTCTTGGGGAAAAACAAATGAACCACGGCGTGAACGTCGTCCTACGCATCTTCATTGCCTGCGCGCTCGGCGTGTTGGCGGGCGTCGCGGAATCGCGCGCCGCGGGCGATGCGGCGACTCCCGGTAAGCCGGAGCAAGTGAAACGCATCGCCGCGATGCCGCCGGAGCAAGTTCGCGCGCGGCTGATGCAACAGTTTGCGGCCGATGCGAATGCCGGCCCGGCCGCGGCGTCGGTCGTTGCTGCGCTGGGAAGCGAGCCGCTTTCGGCCGAGTTCGACATCCTCGACCAAATTGCGACCGCCGCGGCGCTCACCGATGACCGCGTCGCGCAACTCGTCCGCATCTGCTCCGGCCCGACGGAGCCGTGGTTCGTCGATTCACCGAGTTGGCTGCACGATCGCACGTTCGGCCCTTGGCTGCGCGACCAACTCCGGCTGTACTTCGGCCGCTGGCTGGCGCGGCGAAAAATGTACGATCAGGCCGTCGCGGTGCTCGCCGGCTTGGAACCGGCCGACGTTGTTGATCCGGCGTCGCTGTTGTTTTATCAGGCGGCCGCCTATCACCATCAGCTTCGCAAAGAGCCGGGCCTACGCGCCATTGATCAGTTGCTGAACGACGTTCGCGACGTCCCACGCCGCTTTCAAGTCGTGGCCGGCCTAATGCGCGAGGACCTCAAAAAGCTCGAAGACGATTCGCTCGATCATATCGCCCGCCGCATGGACGACATTCGCCGCCGTCTCGACGAAGGCAACGCCGACAAGCGAACCCGCCGTATTGAAGACGGCGTGATCGCCTCGCTCGATAAGATGATCGAAGACCTGGAAAAACAGCGGCAACAGCAACAAAGTTCCGGAGGCGGCGGCGGTCAATCGGGCACGCCGATGCAAGACAGCCGCATCGCCAAGCAGAAAGGCCCCGGACAAACCGATCCGAAAGACATCGGGCACAAGTCCGAGTGGGGCGACTTGCCGCCGGAAACGCGCGAGCAGATTCGCCAGCAGCTGGGCCGTGATCTGCCGGCCCATTACTACGATCTGATTCAGCAATACTTCAACACGCCGCAAGGGGCCGCGGGTCCGGCGGCGCGTCGCCCGTAGGATTTAAGCACAACAGAGATCCGCCGTATGGTTTGGTCGCTCGTCACCCTCGCACTTTTCGCCGCGCCGCCGGAGTTTCAACTCGGGCTGGCCGACGGCACGCAAGTGCGAGGAACTCTAGAAGCCGTCTCGGCGGATGTCGTCGTGGTCAACGCCGCGCCCGCCGGCCGGCGCGAAGTGCCGACCTCGCAATTGCTCTCCGTCGCTCCGGCCGCGGCTTCGGAATACTTTGTCGAAGCGGCGACGGTTTGGATCGACCTGATCGACGGCACGCAATTCTGGGCCGTCTCGTACACCGTTGCCGACGGCAAAGCGACAATCTCCTTCGGCCGCGACCTCAGCCTAGAAGTTCCCGTCGCAGCGGTGCGCTCCGTGCGTTTCAAGGAGCAGCCGGAAGCCATCGCCAAGCAATGGCAGCAAGTTCTCAAGCAAACGCCGAAGGCCGATTTGATCGTCATTCGCGAAGAGTCGGCCATCGATTATTTGGAAGGGTTGTTCGGCGACGTCACGCCCGAGGTCGTGCAGTTTCAACTCGACGGCGAAACGATTCCCGTCAAGCGACCGAAGGTCGAGGGGCTCGTGTACTTTCACGCCGCCCGGCCGACGCTGCCGCCGGGGCTGGCCACGATCGTCGATCGCGCCGGTTCGCGAATCCAGGTCGCCGGCATGTCGCTGGCCGACGGCAAGCTCAAGCTCGAAACTCCCGCCGGCGCGAAGCTGACCCTTCCGCTCGAACGCGTAAATTCCCTCATCTATCCGGCGCGATATCTCACGGACTTCGCGCCCGAGCAAGTATTGTTTGAAACGCGCGTCCGCGAACCGCGAGTCGTCGCCGACGTCATCGCCAAGCGCTACGGCCCCCGGTTCGACAAAGCACTCGAAGCCGGTCCGCTGCGTCTCGCCGGTCGCGAATATCATAAGGGCGTTGCGCTGCACAGCCGGAGCACCGTCACCTGGTTGCTTGGCGAGCCGTTCGTAAAGTTTACGGCCGTGGCGGGCATCGATGATCGGGTTCGTCCGCACGGTGCCGTGAAGCTCACGATCCACGGCGACGATCGGGTGCTCTTCGAACAAGAAATCCAAGGCACGGACCCGCCGCTGCCGATCGCGCTCGACGTGACTGGCGTCGCGCGTTTGAAAGTCACGGTCGACTTCGGAGCCGACGGCGTCGAAACGGGCGATTATCTGAATCTCTGCGACGCGAGACTTTACAAATGAGCCGCGGCCGACTGCTACAGAACCTTCTCACGTCCTGCGCGCTCGCGGTATCGTTCGCCACGCGGGCGTCGGCGGTCGACGTCGATCCCGAAGTCCTCGCCGCCGAAGCTGCGCGCGTTAAGGTCATGGCCGAAGCGCGTTCGAAGACCGTCGCGATCTTTCCGCCCGAGGGCAACGGCGGCGGGTCGGGCGTGCTGATCTCTGCCGACGGTTACGCCCTGAGCAACTTTCACGTCGTCCACGGTTCGGAAAAGCACATGAAGTGCGGCCTTTCCGACGGCCGCTCTTACGACGCGGTCGTCGTCGGCATCGACCCGGTCGGCGACGTCGCGCTCATCAAGCTGTTCGGCCGCACCGATTTCCCCTTCGCGGAACTGGCCGACAGCGATCAGGTACGCGTCGGCGATTGGGTGTTTGCGTCCGGTAATCCGTTCCTGCTCGCGCATGATTTTAAGCCGACAGTTTCCTTCGGCATCGTATCCGGCGTTCATCGCTACCAATATCCGGCCGGCACGTTGCTCGAGTACGCCGATTGCATCCAGACCGACGCCGCGATCAATCCCGGCAACTCGGGTGGCCCGCTGTTTAACCTGGACGGCAAAGTCGTCGGCATCAACGGTCGCGGCTCGTTCGAGAAGCGCGGCCGGGTGAACGTCGGCGTCGGCTACGCCATCAGCATTAATCAGATCAAGCACTTCCTCGGCTGCTTGAAGAGCGGACGCATCGTCGACCATGCGACTCTGGGAGCCCGCGTGGCCGGCGACGAAGACGGCCGCGTGATCGTCGCCGACGTGCTCGACGACAGCGACGCTTGGCGTCGCGGCCTGCGCATCGGCGACGAGATCGTGCAATTCGGCGGCCGCCAGGTGCGCACGGTCAACGCTTTCAAAAACGTGTTGGGAATTCTTCCTATCGGCTTCCGTGTGCCGATGTCGTATCGCACGAAAGGCGTCACGCATCACACGTTCGTCCGGCTGCAAGGTGTTCACAATCCGGAAGAGCTGATCGCCAAAACCAGCGGCAAGCCCGAGCCGGAAAAGGGCCTCCCGCCGCGGCGGCCCGGCAATCCCGACGAGCCCAAAGCGCCGCAGCCGGACAAGATGCCCGAAGGGAAACCTGCGCCGGACGGCGGCCCCGAAAAGCCGAAGTTTCGCTCGCCGTTCGGACCTGCCGACGATGCCGAGAAGGAGACGCCGACGCCCGAAGTGGTGAAGAAAAGCTTTGAAGAGAAGCGAGGGTTCGCCAACTTCCATTTCAACAAAGTCGAGCGCGATCGTGTTTGGAAAGCGGCTTCGGCCAGGTTCGGTTCGGTGCCGGCCGCGGGCCCTTGGACGATTGAGGGAGAGCAAGCGGCCGGCGGCGCGGCGGCGGCCAAGACCGCGGCGACGATCTCCATCGATGATGCCCGCGTCGAATACACACTTCCGACCGGCACGGCCCGCCTGCCGCTGAGCGATTCGTTGGCCGGCTTCACCGATCCGGAAGGCTCCGGCGGTTTTCTGGCCGCGCTCTCTTTGTGGCGCCGGCTTATCGCCGTCGGACCGGAGAAGTTCGGCAACATGCAATATGAAGGAGCGTTTCCGCTGCCCGGACTTCCCGGCAACTACGACGTCTTGCTCGGTCGCTCCGGCGGAGTGGTCTGTCGATTCTTCTTCGACCCGCAACTCGGCGACTTGGTCAGCTTGGAAGCGTCGGTCGATCCGGAGCTTGATCCGTGCGAACTTTTCTTCTCCGACATCCGCGAAAACGGCGGGCGCTGGCTGCCGCGAAGAATCGAAGTACGATACGGAGACCAAATCTACACGGTCGTCGCGCCGACGAAGTGGCAACTTGAGGAGGCCGCGAAGTGACGAAGGTTCGCCGGTTTTGTATTTCGGCGCTGGCAGCGATCGCGCTATCGTTCGCCGGCCTCGCGACTTCTCCAGCTGCCGAACTCGGCGCGGTGATTCGCGACGTGCAGCCGAAGATCGTGAAGATCTACGGCGCAGGCGGATATCGCGGTCTGGAAGCCTATCAAAGCGGCTTTCTTATCTCCGCGGAAGGGCACGTGCTGACCGCCTGGAGCTATGTGCTCGACACCGACTACATCACCGTCACGCTCAACGACGGCCGGAAGTTCGAAGAGGTGAAGCTGCTCGGCGCGGACCCTCGTTTGGAACTGGCCGTCCTTAAGCTCGACGCGACCGATCTGGCTCACTTCGACCTCACGAAGGCCGCCGTCGCCGAACCGGGTGCGCGCGTCTTGGCGTTCAGCAATCTCTACGGCGTGGCCTTCGGTGACGAACCGGCCAGCGTGCAGCACGGGGTCGTCAGCACGGTCACGAAGCTGAATGCCCGCCGGGGCGTATTCGCCACGCCGTATGAAGGGCCCGCTTACGTGCTCGATGCCATGACCAATAACCCCGGCGCGGCCGGCGGAGCGCTCGTCGATTACCAGGGCCGGCTGCTCGGCATGCTCGGCAAAGAGTTGCGCCACGCCCAATCGAACATCTGGCTCAACTTCGCGATTCCCGCAGCCGAGTTACGGGCGACGGTCGACGCAATCGTCGCGGGCAAGTACGTTCGCAAGCCGGCCGACGAAGCCGCGGCGAAGATCGCCGATCCGCACAATTTGGATCTGCTCGGCGTCTCGCTCGTGCCCGATGTGCTGCAGCGCACGCCGCCGTACGTCGACGCCGTCGCGCCGGAGTCCCCCGCCGCAGCAGCAGGCATTCGCCCCGACGATCTGTTTCTCTTCGTCAATAATCGCATCACGCAGTCGTGTGAGGCGGTGCGAAATGAGTTGGCGGCCGTTCATCGCGTCGATCCCGTACGCGTGACGGTATTGCGCGGGCAGGAACTCATCGAGGCGACGTTGACCTTGCCGAAGCCTGCGGCGACGTCGTCGACCAAGCCTGCCGCCGGAGGCGCCGCGCCGTGATTCATCGCCTGTCTCAAGTTCGTTTAATTGTCGGCATGCTTGCCATTTCGTTCGTGGCGTCGTCGGCAACCTCGGCCGTCGCCGCAACGGACGACTTGTCGCTGCGCGAAGAATCCGCGTTTCGCTCCGTCGTCGCCGCCGTGGCGCCGGCCGTGGTCTCCATTGAAACGATCGGCGGGCTCGACACGGTCGGAGAGATGCTCGTCGGCACCGGCCCTTCAAGCGGGCTCGTCGTCTCGGCCGACGGTTACATCGTTTCCAGCACCGTCAACTTCGCCCACCGCCCGGCCTCGATCATCGTAACGATGGCGGGCAACCGCCGCTTGCCGGCCAAGCTCGTCGCTCGCGACGAAGTCCGCAAACTCGTGCTCTTGAAGGTCGAAGCATCGGGCTTGCCGATTCCCGCGGCTTGCCCGCAGTCGGAGATCGCCGTCGGGCAATGGTCGATCGCCGTCGGTCGCACGTTCGACTCGGACCGTGTCAACTCCTCGGTCGGCGTCGTGAGTGCGGTGAATCGCATTTGGGGAAAGGCGCTGCAAACCGACGCCAAGATTTCGCCCGTCAATTACGGCGGGCCGCTCGTCGATATTCGCGGCCGCGTCTTGGGAATTCTCGTGCCGCTCTCGCCTACCGAATCGGAAGACGAGTCGGGCGCCGAATGGTACGACTCGGGCATCGGTTTCGCCGTGCCGCTGGAGCACGTGTTCGCCGTGCTGCCGCGTTGGAAGAAGGGGGACGACCTGAAGGCGGGCTTCCTCGGCATCCGCTTCAAAGGCCCGAACATTTACGCCGATGCGCCGATCTTGGCGCATGCCCGCGCCAACTCGCCGGCCTACAAGGCGGGCCTCCGCAAAGGAGATGTTCTCCGAAAGGTCGACGGACGCGAGGTCGAGATTCAAACCCAGGTCATGGAGGCGATTCAAAGCCGTTACGCCGGCGACGTGATTCGGCTTTCGGCGTCGCGGATCAATGCCGAAACCGGCAAGCTCGAACTGCTCGATAAAGAGTTGACGCTCGTCGACAAGCTCGAGCCCTATAAGCGACCGTACTTAGGATTTCTGCCGGTGCGCGAGGACGGCACGGACGACGGGAAGAAATCAGTCGGCGTTCGCTACGTGTTTGAAAAGTCGCCGGCCGCCGAAGCGAAGCTGCAAGCCGGTGATCGCATTACCGCGGTCGGCGACATCGCGGTCAGCGACCGCCGGCAGTTGGCCCTCGCCGTCGCGGAAAGCGAGCCCGCGAAGCCGGTCGTCCTGCATGTGCGTCGCGGCGACGAGAAGTTGCGGCTTGAGGTGAAGCCGGCTGCTCGTCCGGAAACGGTACCGGAGAAGCTTGGCGAAGAGCCGAAATCGACAAACGACGACGAAACGGCGGCGCTGGAGAAGCCGCGAAAACTCCAAATCGCCGAATTCGGCAACGAGTGCTCGGTGTACTTGCCGCGGAACTACACGGACGACGTCGCTCACGGCCTCGTGATCTTGCTGCATCCGTCCGGAGGCTTCGGCGCCGGTGAATTACGCACGCGACTCGAAGCTTGGTTGCCCGTCTGCCGCCGTGATCGGCTCATATTGCTGGTGCCGACGGCCAAAGACGACGAGGGGACGTGGGGACGCGAAGACCTTGAGTTCCTCGGCAAGGCCGTCGATCGCACGGCGGAAGAGTATCGGCTCGACGCCACGCGTGTCGTCGCCGTCGGCTGGGAGGAAGGGGGCTCGCTCGCCATGCGCGCCGCAGCCGCTTATCCGGAACGCATTCGCGCCGCGGCGCTGGTCAATGCCATGCTCGTCGGCCCTTTACCCGACAGCGAACCGCAAACGCCGCTGGCGTACTATATTGCAGTTGAAAAGAGCTTGCCCGAAGCGGGCCGAATTAAGGCCGGTCTGAAACAACTCCGCGATCGGGATCTACCGGTAACGTTCCGTGAACTGCCCGCGGGCAGCGACGATCTGCCCGCGGCGCAACTCGGTGAGTTGGCACGCTGGATCGACATGCTCGATCGGATTTAGCGACCGAGTCTTTCACTAGGGCGGCAAAGTCGCGATGGTCGACGAGCGTACGCAGCGGATTATTCTTGGGGCCCTGACGCTGGCGATGGGGGCCGCTGCGCTCTGGTTGAACGTCGTCGATCCCGCGGCAGGGGAAAGTTATCCGGCCGTCGCGGCGGGCAGCATCCGCATGACGGCCGTGCTCGCGATCCTCTGGATCGCGCTGCCCGAGGCTCGCAAAGGGGCCGGCATGTGGCTCTTCATCGTCGCCGCGATCATCGGCGCAACGATCTTGATCGGCCGCGGCAAGATCGGCCTGAAGATTATCATCCCGGCGATCACCATCCTCGCGGCGCTGGCGTTTTTACGGCGTTTCTTAGGCTCCCTGACGGGCAAACCGCGCTAGCGGGCCGGCCAAAAAGTTTCCTTGAATCGACCTCGAAAAAGTGGAAAATGCGGGGTTGGTTCTTTGACAATTTGGCAAATTTCATCGACGCGGACAGCGAGCCGGGAGCGTTAGCGACCGGAGTCTTTTGCGCTGTATAGAGTTGCGGCGATTGGTTAGAGGGTCTGCCCCCTCATCCGCCGCTTCGCGGCACCTTCTCCCACGAGGGGAGAAGGGACGGTTCCACGCCGGCCCATTATCGTCGTAAGTCGCGCAAGCGAATTGGGACTTACGTCGACACTGAGTGCGTGCAAAATCCGGGGGGTGCGTGCAACTCCGGACTTTTGCACGCACGACATACTTTGGAATTAAGGGTGCGTGCAACTTTCGAAATTTGCACGCACTCGTCATTGCAACTGAATTGCGCTTTCGTCGTAAGTCGCGCAAGTGAATCGGCACTTACGTCGATCTCAGTCGTCGAAACTTACCCGAAGCAGCGCGGTTGGCCGGTGGCTTCGAGGACGCTCATCCACAGGTCGCCGTCGGGGTCGACTTGATTGCGGCGCGAGACCGCCAGCGGGATCGGGATGTGCACGAACCGGCCATGCCAGCGGCCGACGACCATCTCCGTACGGCCGGCCATGGCGGCGTGGACGGCGTTGTGGGCCAGCCGGATGCAGTAGACGCTGTCGTACGGATTCGCCGCCACGCTGCGAATGGCGTAGCTTGGGTCGATGTACTTCAGGTTTAACTCCGTTCCGGCCGCGGCGAAGTCTTCGGAGATCTTTTGCCGCAGGTACAAGCCGATGTCGTGGAGCTTGGCGTTGCCGGAAGCGTCGGTGCCGCTCGATTCGGCGGCGATGAGGTCTTGCCCGGCCCCTTCGGCGACGACGACCATCGCGTGCCCGCGCGACTCGACCCGTTTACGAAGTACGTTGAGGAAGCCGTTGGTACCGTCGAGCTTAAACGGCACTTCCGGAATGAGCACGTAGTTGGCGTCGTTCTTGGCGAGCGCCGCGTA
>JAFLCO010000429.1 GCA_017303535.1 Planctomycetota bacterium | reverse complement strand
GCTTTACGGCCTCACGGGCAATGAGTCGCCCCGTATAGCCGGTCGCTCCGTAGAGGAGCCAGCCGCTCACGAGATGATGCTCCGGCGGCGGTTGACGTAGTCCCACACGACGAAGCGATCCAGGTCGCGGCCGGCCGTGAAAAAGACGCGGCCGCCGGTTTGTTCGGCCAGCCGGTGGGAAAACTGGATGTCTTCACTCGACTGCGACCAACTCGGTAGCAGGAACAGGTTGATCGTGATTCCTTCCCGCTTGCAGATCGCTCCTTCCCGCATCGTGGCTTCTTCCGTCCGCGGGTCGGGCGGGTAGAGCAAATAGAGCATCTCCTGCTCGAAGTGGGCCGTCGGCAGGCCGTCGGTAATGAGAATGATCTGTCGATTCGGCGTCGGCTGGTTGGCAAGGAACCGCCGTGCGGTTTGCAGGCCATGCTGGATGTTGGTGAAGTGCGGAGGGATGCGAGCTTCCGTAACGTTCGGGTCGCTCATGTCGCACTTCAGCCGAACCCACGGGTCGTAAATCGTCACGGGCTTCGGCATCAGCACGGCGATCTCGCTCGCAGCCCGCGGCTTGGCGAAGGTGTACATCTCGACGAACTGCAGGAAGTCGCCCGGGTATTCACGCCGGATGAGTCCGTCGAGCGCCAAGGCCATGCGCTTCACATGGACATAGAGCCCGCTGCGTCCCATCGAGCCGCTCATGTCCATGACGACGACGGTCGCACACTTCGGCGTGTTGCGCGTGCGGTGGATTTCGATATCGTCGCTCTTGAGCCGGAGCGGGCGGTTGCCCTGGCTGCGAATTAAGGCATTGGTGAACGTGCCGACGATATCCATGTTTGCCACGGAGTCGCCGAATTCGTAGGGCTTGGTGGTCGGCAGTTCCACGGCCCCTTCACCGACGATCGGTCCGGTATGCCGCCCGGTGCGCGCGGCCTGCAACTGGCTGAAAATTTGCTCCAGCAGCCGGCTCTGAAAGATCCGCATCGCCTTGGGGGTGAGTTGATAGACCTTCTTCGTCTTCTCCATGCCTTGCTGTTCAGCCAGTTGCCGCACCATCTCTTCGACCTGCTTCTGCAGATTGTTGAGGTTCTCCATCTGTTCCGGGTCGACGAATTGTTGCAGCTCATCGACGTCGATGACCGCAATCTGCGCGGTCTTCATGGCCTCTTCAATTTGCTGGAGCAGCTTGTCGATCGTTTCCAGCTCTTCCTTGATTTCGAGAGCTTGCTCGACCGACATCGACGTTCGGCCGGTGAACGCGTACTTGGCCGCGAGTTCGTCGACCTGGTACTTCTCGCTGAGCCGCTCGATGACCTTCATCAGGTGTGCGGCAAAGCGCGACTTTTCGCCGCCGGCGCGATACCAGATACGCTCGAGTTCGCGAAGTTGCTCATCGCGGGCGGCCTTCTCGTACTGATCTCGCAGCTCTTTCGAAGGCGTCAATCGCTCGGACGACAGCCGGTAAACCTCAGCGGCTTCTTGGCGGACCTGATCGGTTTCGTAGGTCTCAAGGATCTTTTGCTTCCGCTCAAGCAATAGCTGCCGCAGAAAATCCAAGCTCGGCCCGAGCCCGGCGATCTGGCTTGGGTCGAGATGCACGGCGCGGGCCAGTTCCTCGTCTGTGAGCTCGCGCATATTGCCGTAAGCGAGCAGATGCTCCATCGCGGGCGAAACGACGTCCTGCGGCGGTTGCGTGGGCGAAGGAAACTTCGCCGGGTCGTACCGCTGGTACGTATGAATAACGCCGCCGAGATTTTCGCGATGGGCCGACATGCGGAAGTTCTTCCGTTCGAGATCGTTACGGAACTTGGTATTCCACCCGGCCGTGCCGCTGGGCTCGCGAAATGCGATCCGTCGCATAAAGCCCGGCCAGCACGAATTCCACGCACGAGGCTCGCACCGCCGGATCGCTCGCGGCATTCACTTCAAACGCCTTCTCCCAAACCGGCGGGACGCGCTGGATGCGTTCTTCATAGGCCGACGACGGCAACATGTCGCCGACTTCGATTTTGACGCCCTTTGAGAAGATGTCGCCGATCTCTTCCAGACCGTGCTCGTCGACGTACTCTTCGAATACCGTTTTGATCGCCTCGGCCAGGATCGCGTCGAGCACTTGCCGTTCGTTGAGCTGATGGCTGCTCATCAAATCGAGTTCGAGTTTGCCCAGCGCCGACGAATAAATATGCCCGAGGTCGCTAATTCGCGGCACCGCCGGCTTTTCGCCAAGGATGATCGCCCGCTGCCGTGCGCTGCCAACCATCGCTCGATAGTTAGCCAAGCTGAATCGGGCACTCACGCCCGACTGGTGATCGACGTACTTGCTTTTCCGCGCCGCGACCGTGACCTCTTCAATGATCTGCTTCATGAAGTACGGCACGACGACCGGCCAGTCGCCACCGAGATCGATGCCGGACTCTTGCTCGATGATCCGAATGCCGAGGTCGCGCTCTTTCGGATAATGCGTGTGAATGACCGAACCGATGCGGTCTTTCAGCTGTGGGATGACTTTGCCGCTGCGGTTGTAGGTCGCCGGATTTGCCGAAAACATGATCAGTACATCCACGTCGAACTTCACCGGATAGCCGCGAATCTGCACGTCGCGTTCTTCCAAGATATTGAAGAGACCGACCTGCACGAGTTCGTCGAGTTCGGGTAGCTCGTTCATCGCGAAGATGCCGCGGTGCATGCGGGGGATGAGCCCGAAGCTGAGAGCTTCTTCCGTGCTCATGCTCGCGCCGCCGGCCAGTTTCGCTGGATCGATCTCGCCGATGATGTCGGCGAATTTGGTGCCCGGGGCCAGCCGCTCGGCGTAACGATCTTCACGCCGCCACCAGCCGATCGGGACGCGCTCCGGCGGCGTGCCGGCGAGAAAACGCCGGACCGTGCCCGAGATCGGCCGGAGCGGATCGTCGTGAATCGGCGCTTCCGGGATGTCGACGAACGGGACCGCGTCATCGAGAAATCGCACCAGCGACCGCATCAGCCGACTCTTGGCTTGTCCCTTCTCGCCGAGGAATAGCAGGTCGTGCTGAGCCAACAGCGCAATATTAATTTCGGGTATGACGGTGTGCTCGTAGCCGACGATGCCGGGGTAAAGCTCTTCGCCCGAGGCGAGCATTCGCAGGAAGTTATCGTGCAGTTCGCGCTTGACCGACTTCGATTTCCAACCGGAAGCGAGCAAGTCGCGAAGATTATTCGGGCGAGATTCGGTCATGCGAAACTTTATGTTCGGGGTTCAGGGTTCGAGGCTCAGGGTTCGCAGACCGGCCCGGCACGCGGCTAACGCGGGGCTTGGGTTTGCGACGCCTTGTAGAGGTTGAACGTGATATGCGCCTGACCTTGGTGATGGGCTTCATGCCAGCCGATGAGGTGCAGCACATCGCCGATCGTGAGCTTTCGTTGTGCCAAGGCCTGCGGAATTTCGCCCAGCCGGCTATCGGGAATCGCTCGCAGGGTTTCCGCCAAGTGCGCTCGGCTTTCTTCTAGCACCTTGCGAATCAGCTCGGGCGACGGAACGTCATCGTCGGGCGTGCTGCCGCCGCGAAACCGGGGCCAGAGGTCTTGAAACGCCCCGGCCTTTTCGGGGGCCAAACGCTCGGTCGCGAAAATCTCTTCCGTCACGCCGATGTGCATGAGTTGCCAAGCGATGTGAGCCCGACCGGGCCCGGGCCGCCAACCAAGCACGGCGACCGGATCGGGCTCTTGGAGCACCTTGTCAAGGATGGCGAGCGTGCGAGGGCGGTAATACTCGTAGGTCTTCAGCGTCGTTTCGGCGGTCGACATATTCAACTTCTGAAAAGGGAGACCCGGGGTGAGATGCGTTCGCTCACGCTATCGCCCGTCGGCCCGTTTCGCAATCGTCCGGGCTCGGATATGCTGACCGCGTCGCCATGCCTGACTTTCGCCCGAATCGTACCCGAGGTGCACAACGATGAAGCTCTCGCCCGTTCGTACCTTTGGCCTGCTCGCAGTCGCGGTATTATTCGCAAGCTCCCTTCGTGCGGCCGGCCCCGCCGAGGAGCGGATTTCGCTGTTCGACGGCCAATCTTTTGCCGGCTGGGAAGGCAACCTGAAGATGTTTCGCCTCGAAGACGGGGCGATCGTCGGCGGCAACCTGAAAGAACGCATCCCGAACAATGAATTTCTCTGCACCACGAAGGAGTACGAAAACTTCGAACTTCGGCTGAAATTTAAGGTGCTCGGTGAAGGAGTGAACGCAGGCGTGCAGTTCCGCACCAAACGCATTCCAAACCATCACGAGGTGATCGGCTACCAAGCCGATATCGGGCAGAAGTATTGGGGTGCGCTCTACGATGAATCACGCCGCAAAAAGATTCTGGCCCAGCCGACAGCCGAAATTCTCGCCAAAGCCGCCAAGCCGGACGACTGGAACGACTACGTGATTCGGGCCGAAGGAAACCGTATCCAGCTTTGGCTGAACGGCGTGCAGACGGTTGACTACACGGAAACGGACGCGGGTATCGAGAAGCGCGGTGTGATCGCCGTGCAAATCCATGGCGGCCCGCCAAGCGAGGCTTGGTACAAGGATATTTCGATTGTGCAGTTGAAATAGCTCGGCGCTTTGTGAGCGCGGAGGCAAGCTCCGCGGCTAAATGACCTTTGCGATGGAACGCATCTTTGAGCATTCGCTTTCTTTACTTCGATCTGGGGAACGTCCTGCTGTATTTCAGCCACCAGCGGGCGGCTGCGCAGTTGGCGGCGCTCGCCGGAGTGCGACCGGAGGACGTATTCGAGGGTTTGTTCCGTAGCGACGTCAACTACCGCTGCGACGCTGGGCAACTCAGCGGGGCGGAGTTTGCGAGTCATTTTCGCGAGCGATATCCGTGCGAAGTACCCGATGCGATCATCCATCAGGCGGCCAGCGACATCTTCGTGGTCAATGCGCGGATGAAGGCCGTCGTAGCGCAGTTGCGAGCCGCCGGCCATCGGCTGGGGATCTTGTCGAACACGTGCGACATGCACACGGAATTTTTCAGCAGCGGCCGCTACTCGCACATTCCCACGGACTTTGAAGTCGTTGTGCTGAGCTACAAGCTGCGGATGATGAAGCCCGACGCCTCGATTTATCTGAAGGCGGCGGAGATGGCCGGGGTGGC
>JAFLCO010000428.1 GCA_017303535.1 Planctomycetota bacterium | reverse complement strand
GTGCATGTATTCGATGCCGACTTCTTACTGCGTATGACCGCCGAAGCCGGCGGCTTGCCGTTTCACATCGCGCACAAGAAGGTGCCGTACATCGGTGAGGCGGGGCAACTCGTCGAACCGCAGCAGCCCAACGCCCTGAAGTTCGAAAAGTTCATCTTCGATCTGCTGCCCGCCGCGAAGAAGACGCTCGTCGTCGAAGTGACGCCGGCCGAAGCCTTCGCGCCGGTGAAAAACGCAGCCGGTTCAAAGACCGACAGCCCGGAAACGGTGCAAGCCGCGATCTCTACGCTCGCCGCGCGGCAACTGAAGTCGCTGGGAGCGACGATCGACGACGGCGCCGTCGTGGAAATCAGCCCGCTCTTGGCGTCCGACGAAGCCGTGTTGGCCCAACGAGTCCACGCCGGCGATCGGTTCGAAGGCGCGGTCTATCTGAAGTAGCATCATCACGTTTAATATCTCATCGCCTCTTCGCCCGTCGCAACGCGTCGGTTAAATCTTCATGCTTCACGCTCTTATCATGGCCGGCGGGTCCGGCACGCGGTTCTGGCCGGAAAGCCGCCGCGCTCGGCCAAAACAACTTCTGCCGCTGGTCGACGATCGTTCGATGATTCGGGCCACGGTCGACCGGCTCGACGGCGTCGTTCCGGCCGAGCGAACTTGGTTGGCCGTCGGCACGTCGCTCGTGCCTGCGATTCGCGAACAACTTCCCGAAATCGCCGACCGCACGTACGTCGCCGAACCGGTGCAGCGCAATACGGCGCCGTGCATCGGCTTGGCGGCGCTACGAATGCTGGCCGACGATCCCGACGCCGTGATGTTCGTGCTGCCGAGCGATCATGCGATCACGGACGTCGCCGCGTTTCAAAAGGCGTTAAAACTCGCCGCCGCGCTGGCCGACAAGCCGCGCAAGCAAATCGTCACCTTCGGCATCAAGCCGACGTATCCCTCCGAAGGTTTCGGCTATATCGAGCGCGGCGAAACGTTGTCGCCCCCGCAAGGCGCGTTCAAGGCGCTCACCGCCGAGCTCGACGCTTACTCGGTCGTCCGCTTTCGCGAAAAGCCCAAGCTCGAACAAGCCCAGGAATTTCTCGCGGCAGGCACGTTCTACTGGAACTCCGGCATGTTCGTCTGGCGGGCCGACGTGATCGTCGATGCCTTGCAAACGCACCAACCTGCGCTGCTCAAGCATTTGGAAACCATCGCGGCCGCCCACGGCACGCCGGAATACGAGGCCGTGCTCGATCGCGAATTCCGCGCCGCGCCGAGCATCTCGATCGACTATGCCGTGATGGAACACGCCAAGAGCATCATCGTGATCGAAGCGCCGTTCGATTGGGACGACGTCGGCGGTTGGCGGTCGCTCGAACGTTTGCGCGGCGTCGACGAGGCCGGCAATACGATCGTCGGGAAACATCTGGGGCTCGACACGTCGGACACGATCGTCCGCACGAGCGGCAACCATCTCGTCGTCACGCTCGGCCTCAAAAACTGCCTTGTCGTCCACACGCCCGACGCCACGCTCGTGGCCGACAAGAACGACGAGGAGTCGATTCGCAAACTCGTCAAACTGCTCGAAGAACGGGGCTGGACCGACGTACTCTAGTCCACTTGCTTGGAAACGCACGAAATCGTCGAAAAAGCCGCCGGCGACGCCGTTTTGACGCCCCGGTATAATTCTCCGTGCCCTCACCAACTCGGGGCCTTCCTTCGGCGGAGACGTTTTCCAAACATGCTGCGTCGTTATCTCTTCGGCGGGTTCGTCGCTTCGTGCGTTGCGGCGGCACGCGTTCTCCCGGCGGCTGAACCTCCGGTGGAGGGCGCGCCCGTCAATTGGCAGATGCCTACGCTCGGCGGCCTCCAATACTGGGCCGACGAGCAACTCTGCGGGCCGTACCGTATTCAACGCAACGTCACGACCGGCCACTACCGGTTGCTCGACGCGAGCGAAGAACGTTTGGCGTGGGGCACCTATGCCCAGTGCAATGCCAAGCTCGGCGAAGTCTGCAAGCTCGCGCCGCCGCAGGCCTTCACGAAGCGCGTGGTTCTCGTACTCCACGGCATGGCACGCACGCGCAACTCGATGGACGATCTCTCGGCGTATCTTCGCAAGCACGGCACCGACGACGTCCTACAGATCGGCTACCCGAGCACGCGTGAAGATATCCCGACGCATGCCCGTTCTTTAGAAAAAATCATCGAGCGGCTCGACGGCGTGGAAGAAGTCGACGTCGTCGCCTACAGCATGGGGAACCTCGTCACGCGCTACTGGCTCGGTAACCTCGCGGCCGAACAAAAGGGAGACGCCACGGCGACCGCGGCTCCGAAAAAGCCGCTACCTCGTTTACGACGCTACGTGATGCTCGGTCCGCCGAACCACGGCGCGCAGCGGGCCAATCTGTGGGCGGAATCGACCGTGGGTCGCGAGTTGTTCAACATCGTCGTCGGCGACGGCGGCCAGCAGCTTGGTCCGCGATTTCATGAGATCAAAGACCATCTCGCGACGCCGGCCTGCGAGTTCGGCATCATCGCCGGCGGCAAGGGGGACGGGAAAGGTTGGCACGACGGCATCCCGGGCGACGACGACGGCACGGTCGGCGTCGATGAGACCCGGCTCGCAGGCGCGAGCGACTTCGTCGTGATTCCTGTTCGTCACATGTCGCTGCTTACCGACGATCGCTCGCTAAAGATGGTCACGTCGTTTCTTAAAGAAGGCTACTTCCAATCGGCCGAGGCGCGCAATCCGGTGACCGGGCAATGAGCGACCACCCGCCGGGAAGGCTCGCCGCCATCGACTACGGGACCGTGCGCATCGGCGTGGCCGTGAGCAACGCGAGCCAAACGCTGGCCAGCCCCTACGAAATTTTCACGCGTCGCGCGAAGGACGCCGAAGCCGGCTATTTCCGCCGTCTCGTCAGCACCGAGAGCATCACGCGGTTCGTCGTCGGCCTGCCGGTGCATACCAACGGGCGCGAGAGCCAAAAGTCGATCGAGGCCCAAGAGTTCGGCCGCTGGTTGCAGGAGACGACCGGCATCCCGGTCGACTATTTCGACGAGCGATTCACAACGGCCGCCGCCGAAGAAATCCTGCTTGCTCAAGGACTGACCAAGCAGCGCCGCAAAGAACGGCTCGACAAGCTGGCCGCACAAATCCTATTGACGGCCTATCTGGAATCGCCGGAGCGCGGCGCCGCCGTCCCTCGGGCTCTCGACGACTAACCCTACGGTGACCTTACCAAAGGCCACGACAAGGTGTCGCAGGATTTCGTTTCGAGAGTAGATCGCCGTTTCGCGGTTATAAATAATAGGTGATGATAGGTCGCCACGGTCGCGCACGCCGCCGGCGATAACAAAAGACCTTAACGACACGCGACGGCGGCCCGATGTCACAGCCTACTTCTGATCGGCAATCGCCGGCGACTTCGCCCCAACGCGACGTTTCCGGAGCCGCCCATCGTTTGCTCAGCGATGCCGTGCCGCGGTCCGGCCGTCCGCAGAGTTGGCTCGTACGTAAGGCCGGCCTTGATTTGCCGACAACCCCTTGGCGGCGCTACGGCATCGCGGCCATAGCGATCGTCTGCGCGCTGCTGCTGCGGTATTTATTCGATCCGATCATGCAAGGCCGCGGGTCGTACGGATTCTTTCTGATCGCCACGGCGTTCGTCGCGTGGCGCTGCGGCACTGTGCCGGCCTTATTCACCACGATCGGCGGTGTCGTGTTCGGCACGTTGCTCTTCGAAGATCCGCGCGGCAGCTTTAGCGCCGCATCGAGCGGTTCGAACGTCGCGCTTACGGTCAGCCTCCTTATCGGCATCGCTACGGCAATCTTCTGCGGGTCGCTGCGCCACACGGCGATGGAAAACGCTCGGCTGTATCGTCATGCGCGCGAAGCCGACGCCCGCAAAGACGAGTTCCTCGCAATGCTCGCGCACGAACTTCGCAACCCGCTGACGCCGCTGAAGAACGCCCTTTACCTGCTCGATGCGTGCGGCCCGCATGAAAAAGAAGCGGCCGAACTACACGCAATGATGAGCGGGCAACTCGAGCACTTGGTTCGCCTCGTCGACGACCTTCTCGACGTCTCGCGGATCACGCAAGGGAAGATCGAACTCAAGTGGGAGCGCGTCGAAACAGGCCGGCTCGTGGAAGACGTGCTGCAAGCCGTGCGGCCGACGCTCATTGAACGAGGACACGACCTGCGGCTCACGCTGCCGGAGCAGAACACCTATCTGCAGGGCGACCGCGTGCGATTGACGCAGATCTTCATCAACCTGCTCAACAACGCCGTGAAGTACACGCCGCCGTCGGGTCGGATTTGGTTCAGCGTCGAAACGGGGGGCGACGAACTCATCTTTCGTGTGCGCGATACGGGCATCGGCCTCTCACAGGCCGAGATCGCCCGCATTTTTGATCTCTTCGAACAGGCCGGGCATGCGCAGGACTTGGCCAAAGGAGGCCTCGGCATCGGCCTGACGCTCGTACGGCGATTGGTCGAGATGCAGGGGGGCAAAGTCGAAGCCACGAGCGGCGGCAGCGGTTTGGGAAGCGAGTTCATCGTGCGATTGCCGCGCGTCGCGGCGCCGGAGGCGGTCGCCAAACCGACCGGCGATGCGCTCGCGCCGCCCAAACGCGTCACGCCGACTTCGCTACGCGTCGTGATCGTGGAAGACGTCGCCGCGACGGCCAAAAGCATGTCGACGATCCTCGGGCTTTGGAAGCACGAGACGAAAACCTGCTCTGACGGCTTCACGGCCTTAGAGGTGATTCGCACGTTTCGGCCCGACGTCGTGCTGGCCGATCTCGGCCTGCCGCAGATGTCGGGCTATCAACTCGCCGAGGAGATTCGCAAGCTGCCCGGTCAGCAAGACACGGTGCTCATCGCGATCAGCGGCTACGGACAACCGGCCGATAAGGAACGTTCGCAGGCCGCCGGCTTCACGCGGCACTTGGTCAAACCGATCGACCCGGCCGAACTCGAACAGATTCTCGACGATCTCCGACCGGCCTACGCGAAGGCGGCGGGTCGCGATGCTTAGCCGGGCGTTTTTCGTATGAAGCTGCTCTTCGGCTGCGGATATCTGGGCTCGCGCGTCGCCGCGCTATGGCAAGCCGCCGGCGAGCGG
>JAFLCO010000427.1 GCA_017303535.1 Planctomycetota bacterium | reverse complement strand
TTTCCTTTTCCTCATGGGGCGTGACCGGCCCGGCTTACCATGAATTTAGAGTGGCCATTAAGGCGTCGTTTACCCGAACGCCGTCACCGTGCAGACGGGTAAACAGGTTGCTTTGCCGAGAATGTCCCAGCACGCAATGTCGATGCCGGACTTCACGTAGGGGTGCCCCTTCAGGGCGGCGTCCATACGTTGATTCAGTACCCCCAGTTCGCACGGATCAAACCCGAGTAGATGCGGCGCGAGTTCGCGAAGCCCGGCGCGTACGCCTTCCGCATACGCCGGCAAATAGAACGGCCCCAGCGGACAGACCTCGCCGTAGCCGATGACGCCCGCGTCGGTTTCCACGCCGACGATCGTGCTGTCAAACACCGACACGGATTTGCCGCCGGACCATTTGTAACTCCCTTCGTGCAGGGGCAGTTCGACACGGTGGGCAAAGATGCGGACGATTTTCATCGGATGCGGCCGAAGGGTGGATTGAAGCAGGGATGCCTGAGCATCGACTATTATTCTGCATTGCCGCCGGCGGACGCTCGATAGCCGAGATTTTCATCACTACGGCAAAACGCGCACAATCTGCCTACCGAAGTCGCTTTTGCCGACGAAACCGCGTCGACGATCAATCACTTTTCGCACGGATGGTTGGATCAGCGTGCCGCTTCGATTAGCTTGAAAGGTTGTTCGTCCGTCGCCGCCGACATCCACATTCAATCTTCAACCTGTGCGCTCCAAGGCCGGCCAGTTCGAAGTCTTTATTCCACGTGCCCCGCGCGTCGTGGAGATCGCCGTTCTGGAACAAATGTTCGACTTCGTTCCGGATACGGCCTTTTTCGTCAAAGATCGCGACGGCCGCTATGTGGCGGTGAACAAGTCGTTGATCGAACGGCATGGCTTGAAGCGTAAGGATCAAGCCATCGGGCGAAGACCGAGCGATATCTGCCCGGGCGAGTTCGGCCGCCTTCCGTCACAACAGGATGTCGACGTCATACGACACAATCGTCCGCTGATCGATCACTTGGAGATGCAGTGGCAGCTGCCTCATCAACCGTGTTGGTGTCTGACGACGAAACTTCCGCTCCGCGATACCGACGGAAACGTCGTCGGCCTGATAGGCATCTCGCGTGACCTACGGGCTCAGATTAAGTCGCAGGAGATGCCGACCGCGGCGGCGGCGGCGCTGCAACGATTTGAGAACCACTTGAGCGAGCCGATCTCTCCCGCCCAGTTGGCGGCTTGGTCCGGACTACCGCCGGCTCGATTTGCCAGGCTCATAAAAAAGCTTTTCGGTCTGACGCCAAGTCAATACATCACCAAGACGCGAATCGCGGCCGCGTCAAGTTTGTTGCGCGAAACGGATCAAACCGTCGCCCAAATCGCTGCCGCGTGCGGCTTCGCCGACCACAGTTCGTTCACTCGTGCGTTTCGCAAAGTGGCAGGCGTCTCGCCGACGCAGTTTCGCGAATCGATTTGACGATTGGATGGCGTAGCATTCGGCGCTGTGCGCGGAATTTCATCCGGCCGCCGTTCTCGGCCCACCTTCCGAAGTACCGACCGCATAGACTAGTTCTCATCGCCGTCAGTCACAGGGAAGTTCCGTTTCAGCTTGACCATTCGATCGAGCACGACGGCGACATAAATGGCTTTCCTCATTTTTCCCGGCGGCAATTCTGGGGTCCCTGATGAATCGGACAAAACCGGGGTTTCAGGTCGCTCTGCTAATCGTCTGTTTTACAGCCGCGTGGAAGGTACCAAGTCAGGGCGCCGATGAATCGCAAGCTCGGGCTATACCCGACTTCACGCAAGGCGGAGGTCGAGATGATAGCCATGACTGGACCCTCGGGCCGACCGGGGCCCGCGGCTGGATCTATGGAGCGAATGGCCGTACGGCCGAGGCTCGACAAATCCTGGTGACCGACGTGGCTGAGGGGTCGCCGGCCGATGGTGTCCTTAAAGAAGGAGACGTAATCTTAGGCGTCGGCGACCGCCCATTCGACAACGATGCCCGCATTCAGTTCGCTCGGGCAGTCACGCGGGCCGAGGAGGAGAAAGGACGCGGCATTTTGACGTTGATTCGCTGGCGCGGCGGAGAAACCCAAACCGTTACGCTTCAACTCCGGGTACTTGGCTCATACGCCGATACCGCCCCGTTCGACTGCGAAAAATCGAAGCGAGTTTTCGAAATCGGTTGCGAGGCGATTGCGAAGCGGGGATTGCGCCAAGTTTCCATTCCAAACGACATGAACGCGCTCGCTTTACTGGCGAGCGGCGAACAGAAGTATCGCCCGCTACTGGCAGAGTACGCCAAAAAGGTCGCGGATTTTAGCACAGCCGGCTTCGCGACCTGGCACTATGGCTACGCCAACATATTCCTGGCGGAGTACGTTATCGCTACGGGCGACCGATCCGTGTTTGACGGTATGAAAAGAATCGCCATGGAGTCAGCTCGTGGCCAAAGCGGCGTCGGCACATGGGGTCATGCGTTTGCGATGCCCAGCGGCAACTTGAACGGGTACGGTTGCATGAACCAGCCGGGCCTCAGCCTTTCAATTTCCATGGTGCTTGCGCGCGAGGCCGGTGTCGCCGATCCGCAACTCGATCGCGCCATTACGAAAGCCGTCGGCTTTCTACGCTGGTACGTCGATAAAGGGGCGATTCCCTACGGCGACCATGAACCTTATCCGGCGCATGAGGACAACGGCAAGTGCTCCAGCGCGGCAGTTCTATTCGACTTGCTCGGCGACCGTGAAGCGACGGAGTTTTTTGCGAAAATGTCCGCCGCCGCCTACAGCGAGCGCGAGCGCGGACACACCGGCAATTATTTCAACATTCTCTGGGCCTTGCCGGGGGTATCGCGCTGCGGCCCGGTCGCCACCGGGGCCTATTTCCATGAGCAATCGTGGTATTACGACCTCGCCCGCGGCTGGGACGGCAGCGTCGCCTATCAGGGTTCTCCCGTCGGTGCCGAAGAACACAATCGATACACCGACTGGGACTGCACCGGCTCGTACTTGCTCGCGTTCGCGGCATCTCAAAAGAGCTTGTACATGACCGGCAAGAAGCGCTGTTGCGTGCCGCCGCTGAATCGCGCTCAGGCCGACGACGTCATCGCCGCCGGACGCGATTTCTATCCGGTCGACGGCAAGAGCGGCTACGACACTCGCACGACCGAGCAGTTGCTTGCCGGTTTGGCCAGTTGGTCGTCGGCAGTGCGCAGAAACAGCGCCGAGGCACTGGCGCGTCGCAAGGCGGACGTCGTTCCGCAGCTTCAGACTATGCTCGAAAGCCAAAGTCGCCAGTCGCGGTATGGCGCATGCGAGGCCCTCGGCAAACTCGGGCCGGCCGCGGATGCAGCCGCGCCGCAGTTGCGAAAGCTTCTGAATGATTCCGATCCTTGGCTTCAGAGCTTGGCGGCCATGGCGCTCCCGGCCTTAGGAGCCGAGGTACGCAAGTCATGCGTTAGCGACCTGTTAGCGATGAGCGTACGTCGCAACCCAGCCGACCCGCGACACATGGCCCAGCGCGCCGCCTGCACGGCGTTATTCGCTCCGTACCCCGGCAAACGTGAGCCGCGGAGCATCTTGGCGGAATCGCTGGAAGGCGTCGATCGGCAGCTGCTTTACCCGGCCGTTCAATCCGCTTTACAAAACGAAGACTCCGTCGCTCGAGGTTCGCTGTCGAGAATCTACGGAAAGTTGACCGACGAGGATTTGGTCGTCTTACTGCCGACGATTGCCCAAGCCGTTGAAGAACTCGCGCCGAGTAATGAAATGTTCGCCGACGGCGTCCGCCTTGCCGGCCTCGACGTCTTGTCTCGCTTGCATCTTCGTGAAGGAATGTCCCTATGCGTTTCGGTGATCGAGCCGGAGCGATGGGGTACCGGAAAGCGGCTGCCGATCTGCCTTGAGTATCTCGCCAGATACGGCGCCCATGCAAAAACGGTCGTGCCGCAATTGGAGGAACTGCGCCGCCGCGTCGTCCAATCCAAACGCGGTAAAGAACAAACTGAGCAAGTAAGACTTCTTGATCAATACATCGCGAAGATCACGACAAGCAAGACTTCTCCGACGATAATTGACCTCAAGAATTTCGATTCGCGTTCCAAAACGGCGAAGTAAACGTCGAACAGATGCGTTGCCTGACGCAAGCTAGAGCACTCCGCCGCATCAGCCGTTGAACTACAGCAAGACATCGCGCACGACACGGCTCGGCTCGACGCCGGTCAGGCGGAAATCGAGTCCGGCGTAGGCGAAGGTGAGTCGCTCGTGATCGATGCCGAGTTGGTGCAACACTGTCGCCTGCAAGTCACGCACATGCACCGGATTCTCGATCGGATGGAAGCCGAGTTCGTCGGTGGCGCCGTACGTCATTCCGCCGCGAACACCGCCGCCGGCAAGCCAGGTCGTGAAGGCCTGTGGGTGATGGTCGCGTCCGAGCGAACGTCCGAGAGCGGCGCTGGCCTCGACCATCGGGGTGCGACCGAACTCGCCTCCCCAAACAACGAGCGTACGATCCAGCAAACCGCGCCGCTTCAAATCGGTCAGCAGAGCCGCGCAAGCTTGGTCGGTTTCGCCACAGTTCCGTTTGAGGTTGCCGGCCACGTCGGAATGGGCGTCCCAACCTTCCTTAAACAGCGTAATGAACCGTACGCCCCGTTCCACCATGCGACGGGCAAGCAGACAATTGCGGGCGAACGACGGCTTCGCCGGATCTGCGCCGTAGAGCTTGAGCGTCTCGGCCGTTTCGCCGCGAAGGTCGGTCAATTCGGGCGCCGACGATTGCAGACGATACGCCATCTCGTAAGCAGCAATGCGTGTTTCAATCTCCGGGTCGTGGCGCAATGCGGCCTGCTTGCGATTGAGTCGACGGATCACGTCGAGCGACCTACGCTGTGTAGCGCCGTCGATTCCCGGCGGATTGGAAACGTGCAAAATAGGGTCGCCGCCGTCGCGAAAGCGCACACCGGTGTACTTCGACGGCAGGAAGCCGCTGCTCCACATCGCGGCGCCGCCGCTTAAGTTACCGCCGCTGGTCAACACGACGTAGGCCGGCAAATCCTCAGTCGCCGATCCCAGGCCGTAAACGGTCCACGCCCCCATGCAAGGTCTGCCCGGCAAGGAGAAGCCGG
>JAFLCO010000426.1 GCA_017303535.1 Planctomycetota bacterium | reverse complement strand
GCCACTTCGTCGCCTACCGCAGCGGTCACCGTTTGAACGCCGATCTCGTCCGAACTTTGTTAAGCGAAGTTGTGCCCACCGAAATTCGGCGCACCGCTTAGGAGCATTCCCATGGCCGTCTTCATCGCTCCCGGCGCGGTCGTCGATCCGCGAGCGGAACTCGACGATGAAGTTTATGTCGGACCGTTCTCGATCGTCGGACCAAAAGTCCGCATCGGCAGCGGCACCCGACTGGAAAGCCACGTCTCGATTTCAGGCCGGGTCACGATCGGCCGCGACAATCGTTTTTTCCCCAATGTCGTCATCGGCGGCGAGCCGCAAGACCTTTCCTACCGCGGCGCCGATACACAAGTCATCATCGGCGACGGCAACACGCTCCGCGAATCGGTCACCGTCAATCGAGCGAGCGAAAAGGAAGACGGCGTTACGTCGCTGGGAGACGGCAACTATCTGATGGCCTGCTCGCACGTCGCCCACGATTGCAAACTCGGCAGCGGCCTCGTCATTGCCAACAGCACGCTGCTCGGCGGGCATGTCCATGTCGGCGACCATGCGGTGCTGTCCGGCAACATCGGCGTGCACCAGTTTGCGTCGATCGGCAAGTTCAGCTTCACGGCCGGCCTCAGTTGCGTCCTGCACGACGTACCGCCGTTTATGCTGGTCGAGGGCAACCCTGCTCGGCCGCGCTGCGTGAACCTCGTGGCTTTGAAGCGGCACAACTTCACCAGCGACGCCGTTGAGGCATTGCTTGAAGCCCATCGCCTGCTCTACCGATCGAAGGTCGGCTTCGAGCATGCTCACGAAATACTGAAGAACGACGACCGCATGGTGCCCGAGGTCTTGCAACTGCTCGAGTTTGTGCGAGCCCAGCAAGACGGTAAGCACGGTCGTTCCCGCGAACGGTTACGGAGAGCCGCATGAGTCGTATTCGCACGGTCGTCGTCGGAGCAGGCCATCTCGGCAAGTTCCACGCAAGCAAGCTCAAGACTCTTCCCGAATTCGACCTCCTTGGCATTGTTGACCCCAGCGAACAAGCCCGGGCCGTCGCCGCCGAGCAATTCGCGGTACCGACGACCGCCGATCATCGCGAGTGGTTCGGCAAGGTCGATGCCGTCGTTGTTGCCTCGCCGACAACCTATCACCGCCGGGTGACGAGCGAGTTTCTGGAAACTGGCGCTCACGCGCTCGTCGAAAAGCCGCTGACTTCGACGGCCGCCGAAGCCGAAGAACTCGTCGAATGCGCCCTCTTGCGACGCCGCGTCCTGCAGGTCGGCCACGTCGAGCGCTTCAACCCGGCCTTTGAAGCCGTGCAGCCTCTTTGTGCCGCGCCGCGTTACATCGAATGCCTTCGCGAAGGCCCGTTCAGCTTCCGTTCGACCGACATCGGCGCGGTGCTCGACCTGATGATTCACGACATCGACCTAACATTGGCCCTCGCCGGCTCGCCCCTTATCGGCGTCGAAGCCGTCGGGCAGTCGATCCTTGGCAAGCGGGAAGATATCGTTCACGCCCGCCTGCAATTCGCCGACGGTTGCACGGCCCAACTTCACGCGTCACGCGCCGCTCCGGCGGCCTCGCGCACGCTCAAAGTGCAAACGACCGAACGCTTGGTCGCCGTCGATCTCAATGCCCGTACGGCAACGATCACGCATCTCGATCCGCGGCTCGTGCGCGGCGAGATCGACGTCGAGCAACTCGATGCCGCCGCCAAGCTCAAGATGAAAGAAAGCCTCGCCACCGAGTGGTTGCGCGTCGAGAAAACCGAGGTTCCGGCCCGAGATGCTCTCACGGTGCAATTACAAGACTTCGCCGAAGCCATTCGCACGGGCCGACGTCCGCGTGCGGCAGGCGTCGATGGTTTGGAAGCGATTCGTGTCGCTGAGCAGATTCTCGAAGCTCTGCACCGCGGCGAAGAACGGCCGACGCGTGAAACGCCGCGCCCCTCCATCCTGCCGGGCCCGCACTGGCACCGCACCGGCGTCGATGCCGGACTTCGCGACGCCGGCTAAAAGCCCCACATCAGATCGTCACGCCAAGTCGCGATCTTCAAACATCAAGAGCGATACGAGCAGCATGATCGTCGTGTAGAGCAGGCAATACGCGCCGGCCCAGCCGAGATAGGCCGCCCAATCGGCGAGAGTCAGCGTCGCATCGCGGCCCGATGCGATGGCCGCCTGAATGTTGAAATGCTCGAGTACCGGCAGCAGCGTCGACAAAAACTGCCCGACGAACGTCACGATCGGCAGCTTCCCGATCGACGACTGGACCAAGAGCGGCGTCATGTGCCCGACGACGTAGATCACGGCGCAGATCAGCAGGTTCGGCATCATCGGCAACCGCGTGCTCACGGCCACGCTGATCGACGTCAGCACCACGGCTTCCATGAAGGCCAAGGCTAAGGCCGGCACCGTTTGCAGCATTTCGGCTTGGCACTGTTCCGCTTTCGGAATCGGCAGCGAATTCTCTCGTGCCTGATACTTCGTATTGAACGACACCGTCGCCAAGAAGAACGATCCGAGGATGACGTAAAAGATCGCCACCGGCGTCAGTACGCCGAGCAACTTGCCGACCACAAATTGCCGCCGCGTGATCGGCTTGGAAAGTACGGTGAGCGCCGTACGACCGTCGACTTCGTCCGAGATCGACACGCTCGCCGAGCAGACGGCCAAGATGATAGACAGTACGAGGATCATCATCAGGCCCGTGTCTTTCATCATCTTGATATCGTCGCCGAACGTGCCGTACGGCAAGAACAGCGCCAACAGCACGAGCACGAACCCCAGCGCAATGACGGCCGGAAATAGCGGCTGCGATCGCGATTCTTTGGCCGTCGTGCGAGCCACGGCCGCCGTCGTGGGGGCGACGAAGGCCAGCAACTTCGCCGACAGCCACAACAGCGCGAAGGCGCCGATCATCCCGACCAGCGGAATCCAGAGCGGCAGAATCCAGTTGTATTTGACGTCGATATGCATGTCGCGAGTCGCTGCGTCCTTTGGCGAACCGTTAGTATCGAATTCTGAAGTCGGCAAACTTGCCTGACGGCGGGCTTTCTTGCACGTCGGCCCCACTGATAAATCGCCCCATCTCGCTCTCGATCGCGGCGACGAACGCTCGCACTTCCGCGGCCCGACCTTCGACGACGAGCAGCACCTGCCCGTCGGGCAAGTTTTCCACGGTGCCGGCAACATCAAATCGTGACGCAATATCCGACGTCGTCTGACGAAAGCCGACCCCCTGCACGCGGCCGCGAAAATGAATCTCTTTCCGGACCAGGCCGTCGTCGCCCACTTCCATGTCTCCTCGGGTTGCGTTGCGGACGAAATTCAAAGGGACAACGCTCGCAATATATCGCCCGTGCCGCGACAGCCACCAGGGGGCGTGCAGGCATCTCACCAAAGGCTAACAGATCGTGCGTGAAAACGCTGCAAAATGGCCGCAAGCGGCGATCCTGGGCGGTCGGGTCACCTTGACCGGTCTGCCGAATTGACCTACCGTCCCGCACCATGCTTCATCGCGTTTCGCCTTTAACATCCGCCGTCGTCAGTCTTGCGCTCGGCGTCGCCTTCGCGACGGTTGTCGCTGCGCAGTCGCCGCAGCCTGCGACGACTCCCGGCTTCGCGTTCGGCGCCGTCGATGGGTTGCTTCTGCTCAAGAACGGGCAACTGCTCAAGGGCACCATCACTCGTTCGGGCGACTACTACCATGTCGTCACCGACAACACCGAGTTGCAGGTTCGCGTTCGTGAAGCCGAAGCGATTTGCCGCGACCTCGACGAAGTCTTCGCTCGCAAAGCCGCGCTCGTCAACATGCGCAGCGTCGAAGATCACCTTGAACTGGCCGAATGGTCGATCGATCACAACCTCTACGGCCATGCGGCCCGGGCACTCACGGAAGCGTATCGGGTCGACGACACACATCCGCGGTGCGCGTTGCTCGAGCGTCGTTTGAAGGCGGCCATGGCGGCTCCGCGCGAAATACCCGCGCCGCCGAAACCCGTCGCACCGACCATCGACGACGCTCAACTCGATGCCGCCGTGCGGAGTATTTCGGCCGAGTCGTTGCATGAGTTCACGGTCCGCGTGCAGCCGCTGCTGATGAACTACTGCGCGACCGCCGGTTGCCACGGTCCGCGAGGGGACGAGAAGTTTCCGCTCCAGCGGGCCTTTCTCAACGAACGCAACGACCCGCGGAACGTGAAGCTCAATCTTCACGAAGTGCTCAAGCACGTCGACCGTCAGACGCCGTCGACCAGTCGACTGTTGACGGTGCCGATCTCGCCGCACGGCGGAGCGAAGCGAGCCGTGTTCCACGCCCACAACGCCGAACACTATCGCACCATCGCGGGCTGGGTCGGTCGGGTTGCACTAAACTCCCGCGCGACGGCCGGCGGTACGAAGGCCACGACGGTAGGCAACGGCACTCTGTCGCAACGCATGCCGATTGCCCCGCCGACGGCCAAAACCGAACCCGCTTCATCGCCCGTGGCCGTCCCTTCGGCATCCGCCGCCCCGCCGACGGTGGCCATACCGACGATGCCCGCATCGGCGCCCGTCGCCGCCGGCTCCCCTTCGGCCGATCCGTTCGATCCGGCCGAATTCAATCGGGGCCGAACCTCCCCGCCGGTCGTACCGATCGAACCTCCTTCGTCGGCGGCAGTCTCGGAATCGCCGTAAGTGTCCGAACGCTTGCGCGACTTACGGCGACGCCAACTTTCAAAATCCGCCGCGCACTGCGCACTGATCTTCGGAATTAGTGCGAACCCTTGTTGGTAAGCGCTCCGACGCGCACTAAATGCCCAAAAGAGTGCGCACTTTGGCCCATGTGCGCACAAGCCAAAAGTGACGTAAGTCCCAATTCGCTTGCGCGACTTACGTCGATTCAAACCTTCTTCCTTCGGGAGAAGGTGGCCGAAGGCCGGAAGAGGGTGACGTTGCCCGAAGGTCGGCTTAGGAGACGTGGAGGCGCCAACCTCACTTCCGCGCGGCCCTTGTATGTTGCCTTACAGGGGTGAGACGATGTCTATTAGATCAGGGCGTCCTTCGCGGAGTGAGCGTAGCGAACGAAGCGAAGG
>JAFLCO010000425.1 GCA_017303535.1 Planctomycetota bacterium | reverse complement strand
AGAGGTGCTGGGCGACGAGTTGACTCTTCGGGAAGTTCACCGGCATGCCCGTGTACGGCAAGATGCGGGTCGGATTGGCGATCCACTTCTTGAGGTAATCGGGACGGAGCCGCTCAGAGACGCCGGCCAAGTTCGGGGCGAGGCCTGCCGCGGCGCCGGCCGGACGGAAATCGCCGACCAAGTGGCACTTCACGCAGAACCCGTTGTCGGTGACGAGCCGCAGGGCGTCGTCGAGTCGACCGTCGTCGCCCGGCGGAACTGTGGCCGTCGGTGCCGCACCCGGTGCCGGCGGCGTCGCGGCGGCAGGAGCCGGATTACGAGCCGCGGCGGCTTGGGCTTCCTTCTTCGTCTTTTCGTAAGCGGCATCGGCCGAGCTGAGATAGTCGCTTTGTTGGCGACGATCAAACTCGTACGGGTAGTCGACGTTGTCGACCGCCGCGAAGTGAGCCACGATTGCTTCCGCTTCGGCACTGGTCATGTGGAACTTCGGCATCCGCAGAATCGCGGCCGGCCGAATCTGGAACGGCTCGAGCAAGAAGTCGTGCAGCCAACGGGTTTGCACCTTCGCGCCTTGGCCGATCAGCGGCGGCGGCACGAAGCCCCAAGCGTCGGTTTCCTTCACGGCCGGGTTGCGCGTCTTTTCTTCCTTCAGCGCCACCGGGTGCAGATAGTTGGCGAACACGCCGCCGATCTGCGGGCGCTTCACCGTCTTATTCGGCGGGTTGACCGTTTCGTCCACGCCGAGCGACGTACCGCCGGAGAGCCAGGTCTGGCCGTCGATCAACGTCGGCGACCAGAGCTTGAAGTAAACGGTCGGGTCTTCTTCGTCTTCCTTCGGTTCGGGCAGGCCGTGGATTTCGGCGTGGCCCAAGCCGCGGCGGTCGACGGCCTTCGACTTCGTGATCTCTTGCGGCGAGTAGTGCGGAATGAGGAACGAGTATTCGCCGCTGACGTCCGGAGCCTTCGGCTTCCCCGGCACGTAGTCGATTTCCCACGTCTGCATCTTCAGCGTGTGGCAACCGGCGCAATTGTACTTCTCGATCACCTTCTGACCGGCCAGCACGGCCTGTTGCCGCGGGTTCGGCTGGTAGATGTACTTGGCCGGCGGCGGTTCGGCGACGAGGCCGAGCACGAACGTCATGATCGCTTCACGCTGAGCCGGGCTCAGGTTGAATTGCGGCATACGGAGCCGGTCGATGTACGACTTGTTCTCCGTCTTCATGTAGTCGTAGCTGCGCGGCTCGCGGAGCTTCTGCCAGAGGAAGCCTTCGCGCTGGTGATGGCCCAGCGCGTCCATGAAGAACCCTTCGTCGCGGATCTTCGCGGGATCTTCTTGGGCTTCAGCATGTCCGCCGTGCCCGCCTTCGCCGGTGTGCAGATATGCGAGCACTTGCTCGAACGCCAGCTTCGACGGTTCCTTGCGGCCCCAGTCGGCCAGGCCGGTACCGATCGGCTTGGCGTCTTCAAAGCCGGGGATGTCGTGGCAACCGGCACAGCCCAGTCGGCCGATCGTCTTCTTACCGAGGTACATGAGCTTCATGTCGTCGTTCCAGCTCTTGCCGGAATCGACCACGAGCATCGTCTCGTCACCCTTCACGGTCGACCGGCGATCGGCGGGAACACCGCTCTTGATCACCTTCTCGGTTTCGCTCTTGGTGAACGCGCCGACCAAGTAGAAGCGGAGCAGATCGTCGAGGTTCTTCCCTTCGTAAGTCGGGACGGCTTCGGCCTTCCAGGCTTCCGTATGGCCGACCGGCACCTTGTGGCTCATCAAGTACAGGGCGATGTCCGCCGCCGGATCGTACGTCTTCGAACCGCTCGGCTGACCATTGGTCATCGTCGTTTCGGTGACCGGCTCCAACAGCAGGTTCGGCATCACGGTGCGGGAGTGATACAAGTTCGGCTGCTTCAGCCAAGTGTAGAGCCACTGCTTGCCCTTCTCGTCGGTGAGCTTCGCGCCCAGGCCGCTGAGATCGGGGCCTTGCGTCGTCGCCATCGCCGGGGCTTCGTGAACTTTGTCGCCGTTTTTGGCCGTGAGGTTTTCTTTGTGGATGTCCGGGAAGTCGGCGTGGCTATGACAGGCTAAGCAGCCGCGCGTCTGGAACATCAACTTGCCGCGGGCCACGTCCGGAGCTTCGATCGTCTGTCCGGCCGCAGTGCGCTCGACAGGCGGGATAAACTCAAACGGCTGGCTCTCCGTCATCAAGTACTTGCTGACGGCCAGCACTTCGATCGGCTCGAACCGTTCGGAATCCTTGCGCCCTTCGCTCTTCACCATCTTCGGATGCTTGTGACCTTCGGCGTCTTCTTCCATGACGACGTTGCCGTTGCCGTCAAGTTGCTCGACATCGACGAGGTGCTTACGCAAGCCAAAGAACTGCGGCATCTTCGTCGTCGGCCGGTAGTTCTTCGGATCCATGATCCAGCTGTAGAGGAACGCCAGGTCGTTCTTCGAGGCGACGTACCGCAGGCTCGGGCCGACCTTGTTGTACTTGCCCGGCGTTTCATCGTCGGCCCCGAGGATCGGGCCCATCGCGTGCGTCGCGGCGCTGAGTTGCGATTGCGACTTGCCGTCGGCGGCCGCTGCGGTCGCGTCACGCTGAATGAGTTCGGCGAGCAACTTACGCGAGGCCGTCTGTTCCGGATGCTGAGTGACTTGGCGAGCTAGGTCGGCGATGCGATTCAGTTCGCCCGTCGCACCCTTGAGCTTGGGATCGGCCGCGACTTGCGCGGCGGCGGCGAAGTAGTTCGGCTCGGCGCGAAGGTCCGGGCCGCGGCGCTTCTTCGGGCCGTCGTAACCGCCGATTTCGTGGCAGCCGAAGCAGCCTACGCTTTCGATCATTTCGTAGCCGGCCATCAACTTCGGAGCCGGAGCCTCGGGGAATCGCTCGCTCGGCTTGAGTTCGGTCAGCTCGTGGTGACACTTCAAGCAGTTGGCTTCTTGGAACCGGCTCGGCAGCATCGGGTAGATCCAGTGATGGTTGTTAAACCATCCCTGATCGCGCTTCCAGGCTGCGGCTTGCAACGGGTCGTTCGGCGTGTGCGAGGTCCAGCGGAACGACGTGCCGTTCCCCTGCCCTTCGTGGCAGATCGTGCAGCCCATCTCGCCGACCTTGTGCGGGCTCATCGAGCCGACGAACAGATCCAAGCGGGGGTGCGAAGCATACGGTTCCGGCACGCCGCGGCGCACCGTCAACACCAGCGGCTTGCCCCACGTGACGCTCTGCAGCAGGTACTCGGGAGCCATCGTCTTGTCGACGAGCGTCGTGTTGCCGACCTTGACGATGACGTCGCCGGCCCGCATGCCGCTCTTGATGGCCGCGCCGTTGGGGAAGACCGCGCCGACCGTTACGTCGTCGACATTAAAGAGCGACGTTTCCGACAGGTGCATCCCATACAGGTTGTAGAGCCGTTCGTTGGTGCTCTTGGCGTACCACTCCGCGCCCGGTTCGACTTTGGGCGTAGCCATTTCGAGCACGATTTCTTCGGCGTGCGGATAGGCCGGATCGACGGCCGAGCCCGGCGCCGATTTGTCGATGCCTTGATGGCAGGTGACGCAGCGATCAAAGCGGGCCACGTTGCGGAAGTTGTTGTTCCAGGTGAGGTCCGGCAGCCAAACTTGCTGCGGCTTGAGTGGACCGCCGAACGCGTCAAGAATCGGCAAACCAAGCAGCCATTTACCCGCGTTCGGAGCCTTTTCGGCGACGGCCGTGTTCAGACGGTCGTATTCCGAGTCATGCTTTTCAATCGCCTTTTGCGCCGTGGCTTCATCGGCCCGCATCGCGGCGACCGCGTTCTGAAGCTCGAGGCGATGAGCCTTCTTGGTCTGGTAGTCGACGGTGAGCGTGTTGTCTACTTCGGAACGAACCGTGCTGACCTTCTCTTGGGTCTTTTCCAACTCTTGAGCCGGTTTCCCTTCATCGACGCCGATCGCCAACATACTCATGTCGACGTCGAGATCGGCCTTGGTGAACTTCAGTTTGCGTTGCGATTCGTTCTCGACGAACGTCGCTTGGTTCACCATCGCCTGCAACGTTCGGAAGAAACGGTCGCGGGCCTTGCCGACCTTCTCTTGGTGCGCGGCGACGTTCTTTTCGTTTTGCTTGGCGTCGGCGTCGGCCGGAATCGGCTCTTCCGACGCGGCTTTGAGATCGGCGTAGGCGCGCTCGACCGCGTCAATGTCGTAATTGTAGAGCTTCGGATCGGCCTGCTTTTGCGCGATAGCCGGCTTCAGAGCGGCGTCGAGTTCGTCACGGGCCGGCACTTCGGCCCGGGCGTCGCGGAGTTGCTTTTCAAGTTCGGCTTGCTTGGTTTCGTAGTCGGTCGTCAGTTGTTCGCCGCGGCGCCATTCGAGGTACCGCGTTTCCACGAGGCCGAACTGCTTTTGCAGACCCTTGGCTTCGCGATTGTGGTCGGCGGCCAACAGCCAGACCGTGATCAACAGCATGATCAGCGCCGAAGCGCCGAACACCACATGCAGGGTCTTGAGGTTACGCCAAGTTTGTTCTGTTGCCGGCATTCCGAGTGCCTTTTCCTACGAGCGAACGTGTTGTCTTAAAGAGCCGGTCCGAAGTTCTGATCCGTTTCGTGGCGACCGACGACTAAAAGTTCAGGAAGTATTCCGGGATGCTGATGATGTACTTCAAATTCACCGTCCAGCGGAGCACCATCTTCAGCGGTAGCGAAATCATGAGCAGCAGCAGGTTCGCCATGATCATGTAGCGAATGAAGCCCATCTTCACGTAGAAGCTGCGGAACACGGTGACGGCCATGATCGGCGGCAGCAGCACGAGATAGGCCAGCGTCAAAATGATGCCGGGGCTTTCGCGCCAGAGGATGTACAGGAACTCGAGTCCCGCACCGCTGCCGGTCGGAGCTTTCGGCATGCCCTGGCCGAGCAAGCCGCCCCAGAAGTATTGCGAGAGGTCGACGTTGTTCTGGGCGAGCACCTTATGCGCGTCCCAATATTCGAACGGCCCGAAGAAGTTCCAGTTCGGTCCGCGAAGGAAGGTGCCCAAGATGATGAGCACGATCCAAAGTTCGTAGAACCCGAATTGGAAAATGATGTAGCTGAACTTCCGCTCGGAGATGGTGTAGTAACCGTTGCCCGCCTTGTTGAAGTCGAGGA
>JAFLCO010000424.1 GCA_017303535.1 Planctomycetota bacterium | reverse complement strand
ACCCGGCATTCCAGCCGCCGCCGAAGAAGAAGACGATCGCCGGCCGCCCCTTGCCCGCTGCGGCAGCGCCGGGCTTGTGATCGGCCGGTTGATAGATGTAGAGCGCGAGTTCCGTGTCGCCGACCGTCTTGAAGACCTCACGCGTCGAACCGGGCATGTCCGGCGGAAACTTGTTGTCTTTCGTCGCCTGCAACTTGACCTTGGCGGGCGCTAGCGACTCGGCGGCCGTCGTCGAGTCGGCGGTTCCAAAGAACGTGAGGCCGGTCAGAAGTACGGCCATGGCCAGAGGCGTGCGGAGCGTCATGGGGTCGGTTCCAAAGAAGTCGTGGTCAAACTGGGCAATAAACGCGTCGCGGCAGGCGTCAAACTAGTGGGGCGACGGGTGTTGCGTCGCCCCCGCTAGAGAGGTGGCCGAACAGCCGTCGCCGGGCGGCAGTGTCCGGTTTCTGACCAATCGACGCCCGCTGAGCGGCTTTTATTTGAGATTTTTGCCGGCCGACCGGCACCTTCTCCGCGTATGCGGGGATATAGACGGAAGCGTGTATGACTGATCGCCCCGGCCGACGACTCGCACTCCTGCCCGATTTCATCTTTCCGAACTTTCGCGAACCTCCCACTTGGCTTCCGCCGACGTTACCGCACGGTCGACCGAGCAGTTGCTCCGTCTCCTGGCCCAGCACCAGGAAGACCTGCAACGCTATGTCTTCGCGCTCGTGCCGCACCAGGAAGACGTGAAAGACATCCTGCAAGACACGTACGTCGCGCTGACCCGGAAGTTTGCCGATTACGACTTTGCGAAACCGTTCCTGCCGTGGGCGTACGGGTTTGCCTACGTCG
Organism: Planctomycetota bacterium; assembly: GCA_017303535.1. Lineage (GTDB taxonomy): Bacteria > Planctomycetota > Planctomycetia > Pirellulales > PNKZ01 > PNKZ01. Next base: position 4,292 of record JAFLCO010000424.1, on the reverse strand, counting down.
AAGTGTTGAAGCACCGCGACCGGAGCCGCAAGTCGGCGCGAACCTTCGGTGACGAGGTCGTCGAAATGCTGGCCCGCGAACGTGAGCTTCAGGCTGCGATGCTCGACGATCGCTTGACCGCGCTCGACCATTGCTTGGAAAAGTTGCCGCAGGCCGATCGATTGCTGATCTCGCACCGCTATTTGTCGCGGACCACGATCGAGCAACTCGTCGATATCGCCGGCAGCAGCCGTCGGACGTTGTTCCGCAACTTGGAGCGGATTCGCCGGTTGCTGTTTGATTGCATTTCTCACCGCGTTGAAGAATACGGCGTTGAGGAGCGATGCGGATGAAGCCCGGCCTGCGTAGCGAACTCGAACGGCTGCTGGCGACGCTCGTCGACGACGAGTTGAGCGTGGAGGAGCACGCGCGTTTGGAAGAGTTGCTACGCACTGATGCCGAATGTCGCCGGTTTTATCTGGCTTACGTCGACATGCACCTGCGACTAACACGGCATCCCGGCTTGCCGAAATTGCTCGACGGTCCGGCCGTAGCCAAGCAGAACGCCGCCGCGACGGCCACGCAGCCGGTCTTGCCGGCTCTTGGCGGCAGCGGAAATCGCCGCTGGGCCCCGGTCGTGCTGACGGCGGCGATGACGCTGGCTGCGACGTTCGTCGTGCAGCTGACTTTACGAAACCGGCAACCGGCGCCGATTGACCCGACGGTCGAACCGGTCGTTCAGACGGCCGCGGCTACGAATTCCGTGGTTCCTTCATACGTGGCGACGCTCACCAAGGACGTTGACTGCGTCTGGGCCGACGCCGCGGCGTTGCGCACCGGTATGCGATTGTTGCCCGGCAGAATTCGTCTGCGAAGCGGCACGGCCGAATTGCAGTTCGACGGCGGCGCGCAATTGGTGCTGACCGGTCCCACGGAACTCGACGTGCGCGGTGTCACTTCGGCTGAAGTCGTCGCGGGCAACGTCCTCTTTCGCAGCGACGACTCGGCCGAGCCGTTTCACCTGCTGACGTCCCATTCGCGGTTCGTCGATTTCGGCACTGAGTACGCCGTGGCAATTTCGGCGTCGAACGAGGAACTACATGTGTTCGACGGCGAAGTTCGTCGCGGACCAAAAGCGATCGTTAATCTGGGCTCGGCATCCGTCGACGAAGTCGTCAGCGTTTCGGCCGGTGAGGCCCGGCGGTTTGAAACGTCGGGAAGTTGCGGCGGCTGGTCGGTTCCGCTCGATTCCGGCCGCCAAAAAGTTCGGGCCGATCTGGCTTCGCACTTTGCGCGACGTTGCGACGACCTAAAGCTACTGGGCAATGAGTTGCTGGCTTATGAGCCGTTTGCCTGCAGTTCGGCATCGCTCCCCTGCCCTAAAGGCGGCGCCGGCGGCAAAGGCTTTGCGACGCCGTGGACCAAGGCTTGCAAATCCGAGAAGGTGCCGGAGTTTCGCGTCGTCGAAAGTCTTTGGCGACCGCAAATGCAGAGCAATACGCAAGGGGGCGGCGTCAGCGCCGGGTGCCGCGGCGCGATCTCGCGCCGCTTGGCCCGGCCGATTCGTATGGACGACGACGCCGTCTACTACTTCAGCTATCTCGTTCGTTCCGAGCGTCGCTCGGCCGACGACGAGTGTTGCGACGTGCAGATCGTGCTGCGCGATCATGCGGTGAGCGATCCGCAGCGTAAGTTGGCCGTCACCGCATCTTGGGCGAAGTCGAAGACGTCGCTCTGCTGGGAAGGGGGCGGCAACTGTGCTTCGATTCCCGTAGAGCCGGGCAAGACCTACTTGGTGGCCGGCAAGATCGTCGCCGGACGCAGCGCGCCGGATCAGGCGTTCGTCCGATTGTTCACGCCGCGGCAACCGGTGCCGGCGACGGAACCGTCCAACTGGTCGCTTCAAAGCCGGCCGGTGCTCAGCGATTTGAAGTTCGATACGGTTCAGATTTCCGCCAACACGTCGACGCCGGTGCAAGTCGACGAACTTCGACTCGGTACTTCGTGGACGGCCGTCGCCGGAGTGTATGCCGTGCCCGATTGATCGTGATCAAATTTCCGTTTCGTGCCCGCCTTTCAGACCCATCCCACCTTCGCGAGATATCCCGCCATGACCGCCATCGCCTATGCTGAAACGCCGTCCGTTGCCGCGCCGCTTCCCGGATACGAAGTGCCGGACGGCACGCGGCAGTTCGTGTTGAGCATCTGCAAAATGCTGGCCGATCCGACTCGGCTGCGTATCGCCTACTATTTGACGAACGAGCCGGAACTAAACGTGACGCAACTTTGCGACCGCGTGGCGCAAAGTCAGCCGGCGGTCAGTCATCACTTGGCGATGATGCGCTCCAGCGGCATCGTCGATCACCGCCGCGCCGGTCGCCAGATCTTTTACTCGATTCGCGGCGAAACGATGCGGCAGACGTTGGCGAAGTTGTTCGGCGCGGAAGCGTAAATCGCCGAGTGTAAGGCGCGAAATCGCAAGCGGCGAAAGTTCTCCAACGCTTGCGATTTCGCGAAGGCGACGTCGCTGGTCACTTCGCCAAGTCGACCCTCGCCCAAAACGGATGCAGCCGATCGCTGCGCGTGCGCACGTCTTCCAGCAGCACCGCGGCGTCCGGTTCGACGTAAGGTCCCTTGTTGATCTTCTGCCCGCGGATGCGGACATCGCAAGGGCGCTTGAAATCGATCAACTCCGGCGCGAGCCAAACCGTGACGTTCTGGCAGCCGGTCTTTACGTCGACGCCGTTATTGGCAGTGATCCGGGCCTCGACGTAAAGCGGCACGTAGCCCTTGGGCGGCAAGTTGTCGGGATCGATGATGCCGCGTTCCGGCGGCTCCGATGTATCGACCCACCAGAAAAAGCCGTCGAAGTAGCGAACCGAGCGGCATTTGTATTCCCGCGGAAACGGCTCACGCTTCTGCCGCGACATCCAGTCGAAGATGCGAAGTAACTCATCGGAAAAGTGTTCGCGGCCGCGACCTTTGTATTGCACGACGGTCACGTTGTCGCCGCGGCTCAGATATTCGTCCATCTGCACGGCGTTCTGCGTCCAGAGTGAGTTATCCATCTCGCCGCAGACGAGATACTTGGCGACGTAGCGGGCGTTTTCCTTGTAGTAGTTGATCGTCTTGTCGGAGTGAGCCGAGACGCCGATGTAGCCGGCCCAAAGATCCGGATGCGATACGGCGATCTCCCAAGCGGCATCGCCGCCGATGCCGTGCCCGGCGATGAATACCCGATCGGTATCGATGGAGAATCGCCGATACGCGTCGCGGAGCGTGTAAAGCACGGCGGCGTGTTCTTCTTCAGAATAGTTGTAGGCCGTCTGCTGTTCCTTGGCCCAGGTCGGCGCGATGACGATGTATCCGAATCGGTCGGCCTGCCCGAAGCGCCGGCCGTCGGCAGTCACACCGCCGGCCCACCATTCGAGTTCGTGCTGCGGCGTTGCGCCGGCGGAGTGCAACACCATGAGCACGGGATAACGCCGGTGCGGATCGTATTCCTGCGGCAACTGCACCGTGTAGTTGATCGGAATTTGGTCCTGCATGTAGTCGATCGGCACCTCAAACATGCCCGCAACTTTTTCGGACTTCCCGACCAGCGGCATCGGCGGCTTCATGAGGCTGATGATGCGGGCCATGAGGTCCGGCGTAAAAGCCTCCTGCCGCCGCAGTTCGCCAAGCAGCTTGTTGCGTTCGTTGAGCGAACTTTCGGCCAGGTATTTGGCGATGAAATTGCGGGTATCGTACATCGAGAGAGCCGTCGGCAGGTTCCGCACGGCGTAGTCGCTGCCGGCGAGCCAACCGCTGACCATCAGTGCGATCTTCTCGTCGCTCTTGATGACGTCGTCCGCCTGAAACTGCATAAACGCCGCCACACGATCGAGCGTGTTGTTGCTGAGTTCCGCGTTGATTTCGTCGCGAATGGCCGTCAGCCGCAGCTTGGTCTGCGAATCTTTAATGTCGCGCAGCAATTCGTCGAATCGCCGCAACGCCAACTTGCCGCGAGCCTCGGCTTGGTCGTATTCCTTCACCAACCCCGAAACGGCCTGGAGCGTTTCCCCGGCGACTTTCTCCGTCGGGAACGATTGCAGCAGAGAGTAAGCCAGCCGGTGCTGTCCGGCCTTGCGGCGGGCCTCGATTTCGTCGAGCACCCGCCGTGCGCTGGTTTGCCGCAGCCGTACGCCGGTCTGCTCGAACAGGGCCTTTTGATCGGGCGGCAAGTTGGGAAAGTCGCCGAGCAGTTGTTGCAGTTCCAGTTCGGCGTCTTTGAAGCGTTCGCTTTGGATGTACAAGCGAACGATCTTCAAACG
>JAFLCO010000423.1 GCA_017303535.1 Planctomycetota bacterium | reverse complement strand
CGATCTCCAACGTCAGTTCCGCCATGCGGCGCCTGACCCTTTCGTCTTGAGCCGCCACGGCCGCCAGAAAACTCTCCGCGCCGTCGGCGCCGAGTGACACCGACACGGCGATTTCACGAGCATCGTCTACCTGCAATGTAGGCGAGTCGCTTAAGTCGATTAGTACCGTGCGGATTGTTGTAGTTGCCATAGATAACCCAATTTTACATCCAAGTAATTAACTAGGCAAACCAGGTAGAGTTGCTATGCAAAAGGGAGGCGCGCCTGTGGATCATCCTCGGAATCCTTTCCGGCGTTCCACCAATGCTTTTCGCCTATAGCATGGACTAAGTAGTACCGGACCATCCGGAGCACGGTCGCCGACCGGCTGCGATCGTCATTCCGTGCCAGCCGGTCAATGCGCTCCAAAAGCTCTTCGGGCACGTAGATGTTCACTTGCTTCTGCATGAAACATCGGCTCCGGGGCTTGGCACACTGCGACACACTGTACGCGGCATGAGCCGTCCTGGCTAGACGACCTTCACCGACGGCTCGAAATCGGCGGCTCTGCTCCCGTCCATGATCCGGCCGTGAAAGCGCGCCCCAGGGAAGTTCTTCTACCGCCGGAACGAACGAAAAAATCCCCGTCACGAAGCGGCGACGCGCGGCAGGTAATTATGGGGCGCTCGCTTCCGTAGAGTTTCGCCGCAAAAGCTTCGCTTTTCGACACCGTACAGGGTGCACGCGGCGTACGGATCATGGGACCGCTTCTATTCTGCCGTGCCCGCAGCGGATGTCCATTACATGAACCGCGCGCTTCTACGACATATCGAAGAAGAGGAACGGCGGGAGATTTGGCTGCGCCGCGCCGTGCAAATGGGCGATCGTTCCGAGGAGCCCCGCGATGAAAACCTCCTCGGCCTGTCACTCTCGGGCGGCGGAATTCGCAGCGCTACGTTCAATCTGGGGGTGATTCAGGCGCTGGCGGACTATCGGCTGCTGCGGCGAATCGATTATTTGTCGACCGTGTCGGGAGGCGGGTACATCGGCTCGTGGCTGTCGGCGTGCGTGAGGCGCGCGCATTCGATCGACGAGGTCGAAACGCGAATCAGCCCCGCGCGGCGCGGATATGAGCACGGCCCCGAGTCACGGCAGATTACGCACCTGCGTAGCTATTCCAACTACCTCACGCCCAAGCTGGGGCTCTTTTCGCTCGACAGTTGGACCCTGATTGCGATTTACCTTCGCAACGTGCTGGTTAATCAAGCCTTGGTCCTGGCGCCGGTCGTAATGCTGTTGTGCCTGCTCCGCGCCGGAGTGCAAGGCACCTACGAGTTGATCATCCACGCCGCATCCGAATCGTCGACCGCGCTGCTCTGGGCGGCGCGAGCGGCGGCCGCCGCTTTAACAGCCGCGTGGCTCTTAGAGGCCCTGTATCGACTGCATCAACTCGAATCCGGCGAACCGGGCGCGCAGGCAACTGCGTACGCCAATACGCGGCCGCGGCTGCTTGTTTGGTTGGTTCCGGCCGCGCTGCTTGCTCCGATTGCGCTCGGCGTTTGGAGCTCGCAGCGCCATCTTCCGCTGTTTGACGCGTTCGAGCCGACGCGCGAATTCAGCCGCGGCTCGCTGCTGGCTTTCGTTGCGACCGGCGCAATGATCTTCGCGGGGACGAGACTCGCCGTCGCGGCCGGCGGCCGGATCGCGCGCTCCCGCCAGCGGTTTCGACAGTTCGTCCAGCGAGTTTTAGGGCCCGCCGCGGTGAGACGTAGCGTCCCGCTGCAAACTGTATTCGGCGAAGTCCTGCTGTCGCTGATCTCAGGGGCTTTGGGAGGCGGGGCGCTGTACGTGAGTTTAAGCCTCTTTCTGTGGCGCCTGCGGACACCGTCCTCATGGCTCCATCAAATCGTCACCACCGGCTGGACGACCTCGCCGGGTTCGCAAGCCGTCGCCGAGGCGATCGCCATGGTGACGTTCGGTCCGCCGGTCTACCTGCTTAGCCTGCTCTTGGCGTCGTTTCTCGAAGTCTGGCTCCGCGGCAGCTGGATTCGAAAGTTCTCGATGTCCGAAGAGCAGCGCGAGTGGTGGTCGCGGGCCAACGCTTGGCTGCTGTTCCTCGCCGGGCTGTGGCTGGCGTTGAGCGTCGTCGTCTTTTATTTGCCGGCTGCAATCGAGCATTTAGCCCGCAGCTACGCTCCTTCGGTAACGTTCGCCACAGTCCTTGGCTGGGTTGGCACCGTCGCCGCCGGCATTTGGGCGGGGCAAAGCGGGGCGACGGGAGCGGGGAAGCGCACCGGAAAAGAACTGATGGCCCGTTTAGCGCCTCCGATCTTCTTGATCGGGCTTTTCGCGTTATCGGCGACCGCAGTTGCGGGCGCAATCATTCCTGACGGGGCGCACGTACATCATCCCACGGTGCAGTTCGAATCGCTTGCCGCACAAGCTCTGGACCCGAACGCCGGCCGGCGATTTTTGCAGTTGATCTGCGTGGCCGGCGGTCTTTTCGGGCTGCTGACGCTCGTCGATGCGAACATTTTTTCCCTAAACTCGCTGTACGCGAACCGCTTGACGCGCTGTTATCTAGGGGCCTCATACCGCAACCGCTTCGACGAGGTCGTAGCGGCTCCGTTGCGCGCGCGTTGGAACGAGTTTACGGGCTTCGATCCCGACGACGACGTCCGCTTCGACGATCTCCGAGCCCCGGAGATTCCGCCCGGCGAACACCGGGCCTGGCGTCAATTCTTAAGTCGAGCGGCGCCGGCGTCGCCCCTCGGACCCGACAAAGTTGCCAAGCTGCAGGCGGAGTTGCGGCTGCTGCGCCTCGCCTTGATCGCGGCGGCGGAGGCAGGCGAACTCGCGAAGATCCTTGATGACGGGGGCAGCTCCGTCGCCAGCGGAAGCTCGACCGCGCCAGCCCGGCTAAACGCGGCCGTCCAACTGCTGAGGGAAAAGGGGTGCGACTCCTCGACCATCGCGGATTTGATCAACATCGAGCTGCGCGCCTTGATTCCGCAGGGCCCGCTCCTCGTCATCAATACTGCGCTGAACATCGCGGCGGGCGACCGGCTGGAGTGGCAGGAACGCAAAGCGGACTCCTTTTTTCTGACTCCTCTGTACAGCGGCAGCGACACGACCGGCTTCCGAAAAATGCCGAAGAATTTGACGGAGTTTACCCTCGGCCGCGCCGTGGCGGTGTCGGGGTCGGCGGTTAATCCGAACATGGGCTATCACACGACTCCCGCAGTTGCTGCCCTGCTGACGGTCTTCAACGTCCGCTTGGGTTGGTGGATGCACAATCCCCGGGCCTCTGACAGATCGATCATCGACTGGTGCGAGTCAAAGCTGTACGGCTATTGGACGCAGCGATTCGCGCCTCGCTGGAATCCCGAAAAAGGCCCCGCGGGTCAGCGAATCCTGCGCGAGCTCGCCGGACTGACCAATGAAAAAAGCCGCTTCGTGCAGCTGTCTGACGGCGGGCACTTCGAGAACCTGGGCGTCTTCGAGCTGATCCGCCGCCGTTGCCGATATGTCATCGCCTGCGACGCCGGCGCCGATCCGAACTACGAGTTCTTCGACCTTGCGTCCGCGGTTCGCAAGTGCCGAGAAGATCTCGGCGTGCCGATCGACATCGACGTTTCGTCGCTGCGTCCGACGGCGGACGGAGCCTCGAAGCGCCACGTCGCGGTCGGCGAAATACGCTACGACGTAGCGTCGCCGGACGTGCTGCCGGGGATGTTGATCTACATCAAGGCCTCCGTGACGGGAGACGAGCCGGCCGACGTGCTCAACTACAAGCGTCAGGACGACCTCTTTCCGCATCAATCGACGCTGGATCAGTTCTTCAATGAGTCCCAGTTCGAAAGCTACCGCGCCTTGGGCTATCACACGGCTCAGGAAGTGTTTCGCGACTTTCGCAATTTCAGCGGCTGACGCGCGACGGGGAAGGATATGGCGACGCTTCGCAAACCGATTGAGACGCTGGACGAAGGCTTTCGACTGCTCAGGCGGCGGTGGTTTCCATCGCCGGCGGGGCTCGACAGAGGGTTTCTGGCCACGATCGGCGACTGGATGCGGACGAACGCCGAGTTTCGCGACCGGCCCGAACTGCATCCGTTGACGTGGCGGCTGTACTCGGAAGCCTCGGGCGGCGCGGCTCCGGACATGCGGTCCGCTGAGAATAAGGAAAAAGTGGCGCGATTCGTCCGAGAGCTTCGGACGGTCGGCGAATGGCTGGGGCTGATGGAGACGGCGTTCTACGGCGCAGAGCTGGATCAGTACTACGCTCATCCCATCAATCGCGGCTGGAGCGCCGCTTATCGTCGCTGGGCGGAAGACCCGACGTTTCGACGCTATTGGCCGATCCTTCGAGGAGAGTTCAGCAGGAAAATGGTCGAGTTTTGCGAGCAAGAATTCAACCTGGGCGTGGAGGTCCGCTTAACGGAAGCGGCGAAGCCGTCCGACCCGGAGGAACAGCAGGCGGACCTGGCGTGGCTCGACTCAGCATACGCCTTCGAGTTTTGCGCAGGCGCACAGAGCGAAGGCTTGGCCAACGTTCGTTACACTGGTTTGAACGAGGTTGTCACGCGCGCAGGGGAGTCGGCTTGGATCATCCACTGGCAGCCCCTGGACGACGGTGGCCCGCAGCACGACCTACGACTCAGGACGGCCTGCGGCGTGATTGCGATCTTGCCGCCGCCGGCGGGCGGGCGAGCGGGAGCGAGCGACGAGCACGAACTCTTCGTTTGGATACATGGCTGCCACCGCAATCTTCAAATCGGCCGCGCGGCTTTCGCCGTAAGAATCGGTGAGCGGCGGTTATTCGATTTGGTGGATCCGCGACGCGGATATGCGATCGAGCGCAGCGGCAGCGGCGCTTTGCGCACTTACTTTCCGCGGACTCAAAAGGAAGAGGCACGGAGCCGTGACCAGCGCGCGATGTGGTACGCGTTCTTTACTCCCTACGGCTTTCGCAGGGTCAACCGTGGCGAAAGTGGGGAGTCCGCTGCCGCAGATTTCGACGTGCTGCGGTATTCTCCGCGCAGCGACGAGTCCCGCCGACACTAGGTGAACATTGCCATGCATGCCTTCAAGGCGCTGTTTACACGACTATTCAAACCCCTTTCACGGGACAGCGACTCGCGACGAACTCATCTGGGCGGCGCAAAGTTGGCGATTTTGCCGGGGGCG
>JAFLCO010000422.1 GCA_017303535.1 Planctomycetota bacterium | reverse complement strand
TCGCTCGCGCCGATCGGAATCGCCGGCTTGTTCGCCGCCGGCTGCAACCGCCTCGACTGTGGCACCTGCCGGTTTCGCTACTTCGCCGGCCGCCGTTACTTCCGCTTCAAGATGCTTCTCTCCCTGCTCCATTCGCGCCGCCGTCTTCTCCACGGGACTGCGCTCTTGCACGACGGTCGTTAACTCGTCCGCAGCGGCCTGCACTTCCGTCTTGACGGGCGGCGCTTCCGCCGGCGGCACAGCTTCCGCAAGCGCGTCGGCTTGCACGATCGTCGGCTGCTCGACGGCCGGATCGCCCGCTTGAGTCGTTCCCGCGGCGGCAAACTGCTCCGTCAACTTCGACTTCTCCGGCCGCGGCTTCTCTCCCTTTGCGGGGGCGACCGCATCTACGGCCGGCTTTTCCTCAGCGACCGCCTCGTCGGAAATCGTCACCTCGTCCACGTCAGGCTTCGGTGCGACCTGAACCAACGCGGCGAGCGCCGCCGCCACGGCATCCTCGGAGTTCCGTTCTTCACCGTCTTCCGAATTTTCGCCTTGCGCGTTGTCGCCGACTTCCGACGAATTCGTCGCCGCAGTGTCTTCAGCCGTCTCGCTCGTTGCGTCTCCCGTCGCCGGCTTCTCTTTGACAACCGCACCCTCGGCGGCAACCGACTTCTCTTGCGATTTCTCCGCCGCCGCATCCGCGCGGTCTTCATCACGACGAGTCTTGGCGGACGACGATTTGATGTCGGCTTCAGCCCGTCGGCTCTCCTCCGACCTATCCGAACGTTCGCGCCCTTCAGGAGTACCGCCGGCCCGCGCCAAATGATCTTGAAACGACGCGTCGTTCGAGCGCGCGGCGCGGGACGGCGCTGCGCTCGGCGGCGGCAGTTCGTTCAGCAGCAGTCCGATGTTGTCGACGGGAGGGGACACGTGCGCCTCGTACTTCCGTGAGATTCCCAGTTGCTCGAATCAGTTGCCTACGGACTTCGCTTGCTTGTCGGCTTCGTCGATCAGCGTCACTTCCGGCTCGCCGGCACGAATCAATCGCAGGATGTCCGCCAGTTGCTTTGATTCTTCCGGCGTCTTGAACTCCGCGGAGATCTTGGACTGCTTCTCGATCGGCATCGCGGCAAACAGCGTGACGACCTGCTTCATCTCGCCGTCTTCGATCATTTTCTGGAGTTGCTCCTTCGCCTGCTTCGGCTTCACGTTCTCCAACAGCGAGCGGGCGTTCTCCAAGTTCGTCGCAATGGCTCCTTCGCGCAGATTCTTCAGCCGATTTTCAAAGTCTTGCTTCATTCGATAATATCGGTCGGCCGTGTCCGCCAGTTGAGCTTGCATGGTCGTCGTCCGCGCGAGTTGGTTGCGCAGTTCTTGCTCGCGCATTTCGAAATCGCGAGACTTCCGCGCGCGGGCTTCCGCGACATCGGCCAACGAAGCCTTCTCCAGCGCGGCATGTGCGCGATCCTCTTCCACCTTCTCGCGCAGCGCCAGCAGATCGACCCCTTGAATCACGGCCATGATCTGCTCGAGCTTGTCGTGGCTGAAGCCTCCCTTCAGCGCGACGACGCCGATGATCATCGCCACGGCCAAGGCATGGCCGACCAGCACGTAGATCACGACCGCCGAGAGGCCGTTCATGAGTTTGCTCATACGCCCGCCTCCTCACCGCGCGGGCGGCCGGCGGCTTCGTCGAGCACCTTCATTTCCGCCGCCTGCAGCTCGGACAAGTACTCGGAATGCCGCTTTTCCCGCAGCTTTTCCACTACCTTGCATTCGCGATCCGCCTCGACCAGCGCATCGCGGCGCTTGCGAATCTCCTCCGCCACGTTGTTCCGCTGACTGACCACGTAGGCGATTTCCGCCGACACGATCGCTTCGTAGCGCTGAGCTTCGAGCAGGCGATCGACGTCGACGCGGCCCGTCTTCAAGTGCTGCATCCGCCGCGCCTCGTCGCGCAGCGCTTCAAACTCGTCTTGCTTGGCGCGCAAGGCGTCGTCGATGCGCAGCGCTTCCGCCAACTGCTCGCGACGTTCGTCGCGGGCCGCATGTCGAATCCGCAGCAATGTTTGTAGTCGAAATTGAAAACGCATGGTCGTCTAACTATTTCCCGCCGCCGAGCTTAGCCTTGCAGACGGCCTTGATCTGCTCCAACAACTTTGCGGACTCGGCGACGTTGCTCGCTTCATCGACGCGCTGCCTTAAAAACTGGTTCAAGACGTCCTGAGCGTCGATCGCCAAATCGATCATCGGGTTCGATCCGCGGCGATACGCACCGATCGAAATCAAATCTTCGTTTTCGCGATACAAGGCCAGCAACTCGCGCACAAAGCCGGCCGCTTCGCGATGCTCGGGCGCGGCGATTTCGCTCATGAGCCGGCTCAGGCTCGGCAGTACGTCGACCGCCGGGTAATGGTTGCGCGACGCAATTTTGCGCGAAAGCCAAGTGTGGCCGTCGATCAGGCCGCGCACGCAATCGGCGATCGGCTCGTTTTCATCGTCGCCGTCGACCAACACGGAGTAAAACGCCGTGATGCTCCCTTCCTTCGTCCGGCCGGCTCGTTCGACGAGCTTCGGCAGCATGGCGAACACCGACGGCGGAAAGCCGCGCGTGGTCGGCGGTTCACCGGCGGCGAGGCCGATTTCGCGTTGCGCAAGAGCAAACCGCGTGAGCGAGTCCATGACCAAGAGCACGTTCTTCCCTTGATCGCGGAACCATTCGGCGACGGCCGTCGCCGCAAATGCCGCCCGCACGCGCAACAGCGCCGGCTCGTCGCTCGTGGCCGTCACCACGACGCTGCGCGCCAGCCCCTGCGGGCCGAGATCGCGCTCAAGGAACTCGTTGACCTCGCGACCACGTTCACCGATCAGTGCAATCACGTTGACGTCGGCCGACGAGTATTTAGCCATCATGCCCAGCGTTACGCTTTTGCCGACGCCCGAACCGGCGAAAATTCCCATCCGCTGGCCTTGTCCGCACGTGAGCAGGCCGTCGATGACGCGCACCCCGGTCGACAGCGGTGCGTCGATCCGTGGGCGATCGACGGGATTGGGCGGGCGACGTTCCAGCGGCACCCGATCGCCGACCGCCGGTTGCGGCTTGCCGTCGATGACGGCCCCGCGGGCATCAATCACCCGCCCGAGCAACGCTTCGCCGACGCGGAGCCAGTTCTTGGTTCGCAGCAGTCGCACTTTGTCGCCGTGGCGAATGCCGGCGAGTTCATCAAAAGGGAACAGCAGCGTGAGTTCGTCGCGAAAGCCGATGACTTCCGCTTCCAGCGGCGGCGCGCCGTGCCGTTGAATCTCGACCAGCGCTCCGACCGGCGCCGGAAAGCCTGCGGCGGCCGCCGTCATGCCGATCGTGCGCACGATCCGCCCTTCCAGCGCGGCCGGCAGCAAGTCATCGAGTTGGGCGGCCAAATGGTTCATCGGCTTACGTCAATTCTTCTTCAATGCGTTGCAGCTGGGCCGCGATCTGTTGGTCGATCGAGCCGTGGCGGGTTTCCAAACGGCAGCCGCCGCAGGCAATGCGCTCGTCGCCGACGAGTTCCGCATCTCCTAAGCGACCAAGTTCCGCGAGGAGCTGCTGAGCTTGAGGGCCGAGGAGCGCGAGATCGGCGGGATTCAAGGCCACGCGCACCGATTGGCCAGACGTCGCCAACTCCAGCGCTTCGCGCATGAGCGTCAGCGGCAGTTCCGGCCGCTTTTCCAGTTCGCGACGTACGATTCGTTCGGCGATCCGCGTTGTCAGTTGGATGCCGGAGCGTTCCCATTGCGCGAGCCACGCCTCGCGCGACGCCTGAATTTCGCCGACGATCGTGCCGAGCACCGGCAGCGCGTCGTTCATCCGCTTGATCGCTTCGGCGTCGACCTTGGCCTGATGCTGCTTTTGGGCTGCTTTGAGGCCGTCGAGTTCGGCCTGCTTACGAATGCGCTCGGCTTGAACCTGCGCATCGGCCAGGATTTTGGCGGCCTGTTGGCGCACTTCGCCGAGGTAAGCTTCGCCGTTGCGGACCATGTCGTCGAAGTTGAACGCGGTGCCGCGAACACTTTGCAGTGCGTCGTTCTGTTTGATGACCGAAGCCATGCTCGTACTGATTCCTTAAGCGGCGGCGGCGAACGTGAAACGAACTTCGCCCGATGCGGGCTGCGACGGTCCGGCACCCGGCAGCCATTCCAAACGGCCGGCGGCCGCCAACTGCTGCGCCAACGCACAAAGCTCTTGCTGCGCTATCTCGACGTCGCTCAATCGCGTCGGCCCCAGCGAATCGATGGCCCGTCGCAACTGCACGCCCCGTCCGCGCGGCAGCGCCGCCGCGAAGCGATCCGTGTAACGCAGTTCCGCGCCGGCCAGAGCCACGGCGAGAATCTCCGGATCGGCCTCGTCGCACAGCGCACGCAACGTGGTGTCGGACAGTTGCGGTAGGTCGGCGAAGACGATCCTCGGCGCAATGGTGGGCGTCGTCGGCCGTACCAGTCGGGCGGCCAAGTCCGGATCTTGCTTCGAGATGCCGGCCAGCAGCGTGCGGCGAACCTCCGGCGCGGCTTCGCTAAGTATGTTTTGCACGGCGCCGACGCCCGCGACCCGTCCGGAATCGCCGGGAAACCGGTTGCGAAAGCGGCGTTGTAGTTCAGCTTCGACTTCACGCAGCGCCGTCGGATCGGTTTCGTTCAGTCGCGCCAAGCGCCGCAGCACGTCGGCCTGCATTGTCGGCGAGAGCGCGGCGATCGCCTCGGCCGAACGTTGCGGCGGCAGATGCGAGATGACGACCGCCACGGTTTGCGGATGCTCACCCGCCAAGAGGTCCGAAAGATCCTCGCCGGGAGCTTCATGCAAGAAGCGAAACGGCACGTCGGCGGCCGGAATCGTACGGCCGGCGTCGTTGTAAATGCTGCTTGTGTAGGCCGCGGCGCCATAACGAACGCCGGACGACCCAACATCCGCGGCGGTCGCAGCAACGTCATCGAGCCCGCGCGGTTCGCAGCCGACGAACTCGGCGACGATCGCGGCCTGCGCGGCGTCTTCAATGCGGTCGAGTTGCACCAGCACGCGGCGCACGAGGCCGGCTTGATTCGGATCGAGCCGATCGAGCAAAGCGTCGGCCGTTTCGTCGTCGAGCGCGGCGACGAGCAGCGCGGCTTTGCGAAGTTGTTCAGGGTTGGCGGTCATGGGAACTTACTTCTTGGAG
>JAFLCO010000421.1 GCA_017303535.1 Planctomycetota bacterium | reverse complement strand
ACCGTAGTTGTCCTTTGCGTGCAGTGTGTGCCAGGCGACGAGGTCGCTGATGCCGACCCAGGCCGAAGCCGCGGTCCAGCGCTGCGGGTGATTGCCGGCGAGTTGCATCGTCATGTGACCGCCGCCGCTGGAGCCGGTCAGAAATACCTGATTCGGCGCGACCTTGTAATGGCTGAGTACATAGTCGACGGCGTCGAGCACGTCTTGTTGGGCCAACTTGGAACCGCAGGCATCGGGCGTTTTGTTGGGCCCGCGGAAGTTGGGGGCGATGTAAATGAGGTTCAACCGGTTCGCACCCTCTTCAAGAATTTGAGCCCGTTGGTTGAGGTCGCCGCTCCAGCTGTGCACGTTGACCAGAATGCCCGCCACCCCCTGCTCCGGCGTGTACGCTTCGGGAACGATGACGTAGTTCGGCTGCATAGTGCCGTCGAGCGTGCTCTTGATTTCCACGAGTTCACGCCGGCCGATTTTGTACGGTAGCGGCTGCGATGTCGGCTTGTGTTTCAGTGCGGCATCGAGAAACGCATACGCCTCACGACGCTGAGCGTCAGGAAAATCATGGCCGCAGTTCGGATAGCGGGCCTGTAGCGCGGTGTCGGCGCCGAGCAAGTCGTATACTTCGCGCGCGACCTGCACACCCTTCTTCACGCCTTGGTATTGGAAGTTGCCGTCGCCGATGGGCGAGTTCGTGAAGAAAGGCCGCGGGGCCAACGCGGCGACGACTTCATAAAAGTCGAACGGCATCCGCTCGGGATCGGCCCCGAACTTTTCGACGACCCACGGCATGTAACGCGGCTGGGCCCAGTTGGCGAGTTTTTTCCCGTCGTAATAGTGATGGAACGGATCCCAACCACAACTGGAAACGATCGCCTTGATGCGCGGATCAAAGGCCGCGACGAACAGCGAATTGTGGCCGCCGAGCGAATGGCCGATCACGCCGATGTGCTCACCGTCAACGTCGTCGCGCGACATCAGATAGTCGATGCAGCGAATATGGTCGACGATTGCCTTCATCGTACCGCTCACATAGTCGTCCTTCGCAAAGTCGTGGGCCTTTTGATCGCCGAACGACACGTAATCCGGCGCGATGACGACGTACCCGCGCTGCGCGAGTTCCAGGCCGTAGCCGCGGTTGGCTTTGCCGTAGCCTGCGGCAATCCCCTTGCCCAGGTCTCCGGTCGGATGCAGAGCGAGCATGGCGGCCCGCTTTTCGCCGGTGGAGATTTTTGGAATCCAAACGTAAGCCGTGACGCGCTCGCCGTTGCGCGAGGCAAGCGAGATCGATTGGCGGGCGATCCCTTCTTGCTCGGTGGTTTCGAGAACCTGCACATCGAGCGGAGCCGGCGGCGATTGCCCGGCGACGACTTTGGCAATCTCCAACGGCAACGGGCCCATCACTTCTTGCATGCCACCGAGGACTTGCTCGCGGCGGCGTTGCCAATCGGCCGGCGTCGTCACCGGCTGCTCTTGTCCGGCGTCGTCAAGATAGTGCATCAGCCGGGCATGACGATGTTGCGGCAGACCCGTTGGTTCGGCGGCCGAGGCGGCGCCGCCGAGGAAAACAAGCAAACATGATGCGACGAGGCGGCAGACGATATTGCGCGACATGGCGATGGATCTCAACGGCGGGAGAGCACCAGCACGGCGTATGGAAAGCCGTGCGGGAAGGTAGCCGATTATAGCCGCCGACGGTCGTCGATGCCGCGATTTTCACGCTTCTTCGCCGCGTCGTATTTGCTATAGAATCTGCGCCGCGCCGGAAAGTCGCGGGGCCGCGTCAATGCAACGCCGGAGAGAGCCATGCTTGCGCTTCGATCACTGGGTTTAGCCATGATGGCCGTTGCGGCTTTGATCGGGCCCTTGCCGTCGACACTGGGCGCCGCACCACAAGCGCCGGCCGTCGAGAAGCCGGAACAGCCCGGCGGTAAGTCAGATGATGAACCTGAAGTCGAAGGGATCGTCGCCGACTTGGAGGAGTTGCAAGGAACGTGGTTTCGCGAAGTTGCGAACCCGGCGGGCGTGAAGATGCGGGTCGAAAAGAAAGTCACCGGCGAGTCCGACTTCGTCACTCATTTCGACGCGCAAGGCAACGTCGTTCACTCGCATGCTTCGGAGTTTGAGTTAGAGCGGCATGGCCCGCTGCGAGTCTTCACGGTCAAAGGTTCCGTAGTTACGGCAGGCCCGAACATGGGAATGCGGCACGGCGGCCGGCGGTCGTTCGTGTATCGCATCGAGGGAGATCGGATGATCGAGGCCTGGGGCTTGCTCGACGCCGATCGCGGGCCGCCGAATGTATTTATCTGGCAACGCGCTAAGGCCGACGCCGCCGAAGCTAAGCCGGCGACGAAGTAGCGAGCGTAACAGTCTCGTAAGGCGTGCGCTGTAGCGGGATGTCCCCGCCGCAGCGGCGGGAAAAGTAAAATCCCGCCCTTTGGAGATAGTGAAATGGCTCGAATTGTGTTTAGCGTGCTGGCCGCCGTGGCCATCGGATTGTTTGCCGGAACTTCGGCCGCGCGGGCCGGTGGAAGCCACAACCATCATGCCCACCACCACGTGCATCGGCCGATCGTCGTCTACCCGACCGTGTACCCTTACTACTATTACCGGCCGTACACGTTCAACCCGTATAGTTTGTACCCACAAGTCCTGACGCCGCCGCCGTTGTTCTTCTACCGCGGCTACTAAATGAGTCGAGTTGAGTGAGGCGACACGCCGCGTACGAATCGAACACCATAAAACTCCCGGGCCGAGCCGGCGCTTCCGCCATCGCGGACGCCGGCTCGGTTTTGTTTTTGTGCCGATGCGGATGTATGCGTTGCAACGTAGTGCGTTGCTTCGCGGATCGCGGGCACTTACGATAGGCGGCGATTCGTCGACGACGCCGGTTCGACGAAGCCCGCCTCGTTCGGAAGTTTCCCGCCATGCGTTTTCGCTTGCTTGCTAGACGCTCTTTTTGCACCGTTGCTTTGTGCGCCGTGGTCTCGGTTGCGGCCGTGCCGGCCATGGCGATAGACAAAGCCCCCGCCGCGTCTTCGGACTCCGCGTATCTCAAGGTCGTCCAAAGTTCGATCGACGCGCTGTTGAAGCACGGCGTCGATCATTGGGGCGATAAAGAAACGGCGATGATCGCGTCGGTTCTCGATCGCAAGAAGCTTGCGCCACCCGCGAAGTTGCCCAAGGGTTCGATCGGCGTTCGTGAGAGCGATCGAACGACGACGCACGGCAGCAACACGAACATGCATCAGAACCTTTACTGGACGATGCAGGAGCTTTCGCGGCTGACAGGCGATGCGCGTTACGACAAAGCGGCACGTGCGGCGCTGGTCGACTTCGTGCGACTCACGCAATCGCCCGTAACGCAGCTGCTCGGGTGGGGCGAGCACCTCTGCTACGACATGAAAGCGGAGAAGACGGCGACCAACGTCGACGCCGGTCGGGCCACGTTGATCCATGAGATCAAAAAGCCGCTGGAATATTGGGGCTTGCTCTATCAGGCCGAGCCGGAGCGGATGCTCGGCTTTGCGCGTGGCTTGTGGGAGCACCAGATTTCCGATCACAAAACCGGCGACTTCAGCCGGCACGCCAGTTGGGACGTTCACAAGCCGGGCAAAGGCTTTGACTTCACGAAAGAAGCCGGCTACATGATCGATATCTGGTCGCGGGCCTATGCCGACAAGCCCGAACCGGTGTTTGCCGAAGCGATCGGCGTGCTGGTTGACCGCTACACGGGCAAGCTCAACAAACTCAATCTGCTCGACTACGACGGCGTTCGCAAAGAGTACTGCAACAATGGTCACAACGTGACGCTGGCCATGGAGTGCCACGCGGCCGCCCAGCGGCTAGGCGATGCCGAACCAGAATTGATTGCCAAACTGCGGACGTTGGCCGAGCGGATCGATGCCGGATTCTTGTACTGTCGGCATGTGCCGGACGATCCGCAGCGCGGCTTCATCGCGACTTGCACGACGTCGAACGGCGAATCGCGCGATCGCGAAGGTCCCGGGCCCGGCGGCCATAGCGTGCGCTGGGGCTTCGGATACGGCAAGCAAACCACAGCGATGATCGGGATGCATTGTTACCACCGGATGCGACAGTTGCCCGACGGCCCGACGCGAAAGGCATATCGCGAGTTGATGCTCGCGGCGGCCCGAACCTATGAGCAGGCTAAGCTGCCGGCAAAGAGTGAAGACGTGGACGTCTGGGCCGTCGAACCGGGCGTGGCAATCACGCTGTTGATCGCCGCTCATCGCGAGACAAAGGAAAGCGGTTACCTTGAGGCGGCCAAGCGTTTGGCGAACGAGGCCGTTGCGGCTTATTGGGACGATGCGAGCCCCCTGCCCCGCGCGAGCCTGCTACGCGATCATTATGAGGCCATGACCGGCGCCGATACGCTGTTGCGGGCGCTACTGACGCTGCATTTGCAGATCGCCGGCGGAGATGAAGCGGCGCTAAGCGACGTCGATCGATAGTTTTTGAAAGCGACATAACCATGCTTCGACATACGACCGCATTCTCCTTGGCCTTTGCACTTCTCGGTGCCGCAGCTGCCTTCGAGCCGGCACCGAAGACGAAACCGCGGCCGGCTCAATCGCCGGGCTTTGAGCGGGCCGGGGTCGTCGCGACCTGGGAGAAGTACGCCGATCGTTTGACCTTCGGTCGCGGCCAGACCATTGCTCTCCTCGACGACGGTTGCAAGCCGGGCCAGCCGATGTGGACGGCTTCGAACGACGATGGCCGCCCCAAGACGCTCGTAATTTACGACGCAGTCGACGGCGACGACGACGCCAAGCATGAAGGACGCGGCTACCACGGTTCGACGATCGGGGGCCCGTCGTCGGGCAACTTCGCCGGTAAACAAGGCGTGGCCTTCAACAATCAGATCGCGATCGTCCGCAGCCTTGAATGTTGTCACTGCAATGTCGCCGACGGCGTCCCGCTGGCTCGGGCCTTGCAATGGGTGATCGACAATCACGAGAAGCACAGAATCACGACCGTCAACTTGGCTCCGGTCGACGACAAAGCGCACGCCGAACCGGTGCCGACGGACATCGATGCGAAACTCGCCGAACTCCGCAAGCTCGGCATCTGGGTCAGTGCGCCGGCCGGCAATCACAACTTCACCAACGGCATCTCCTGGCCCGCCTGTCAGCCGAAGTGCATCGCGGTCGGCGCCGTGACGCCGGGG